>NZ_JBQLZM010000016.1:0-42849 GCF_052168275.1 Parasphingopyxis sp.
TAGGCGGCATCGTCGGCGAGATGCACCTTGCCGATGCCGGCGACCGTGGCGGCCTGGTCGGCGACGGCCTGGCAGCCGGAACCCGCGACGATCGCATGGACCTCGCCGAGCTTCGACGCGGCCGTCACCGCGGCGAGCGTCGCATCCTTCATTTCGCTATTGTCGTGTTCGACCCAGACGAGCGTTTTCATATCTCTATTCCTTCAATCCTATTCCGTTAGGGCTGAGCTTGTCGAAGCCCGCCTCTCCGCCGATAACCACCCTTCGACAAGCTCAGGGCTGACGGTGTGGGTCAGGCGACTCCCATTTCTTTGAGTTTCGTGACCAGCGCATCGACATCCTCGAGGATCTCGCCGGCTTCGCGCTTCGGCGGCTCGGAGACGTTGCTGGTCGTGAGGCGCGGCGCGGTATCGACGCCGTAATCGCCGGGGCTCTTCGTATCGAGCGGCTTGGACTTCGCCTTCATGATGTTGGGCAGCGAGGCGTAGCGCGGCTCGTTGAGGCGCAGGTCGGTGGTGACGATCGCCGGCAGGTTGAGCTTCACGGTCTGGAGGCCGCCGTCGATCTCGCGCTTCACCTCGACGCTGCCGTCGCCGACCTCGACCGTGTTGGCGAACGTGCCCTGGCCCCAGCCGAGCAGCGCGGCGAGCATCTGGCCGGTCTGGTTCGAATCGTCGTCGATCGCCTGCTTGCCGAGGATCACGAGACCCGGCTGCTCCTCGTCGACGATGCCCTTGAGGATCTTGGCGACCGCCAGCGGCTCGACCTCGTCATCGGTCTCGACCAGGATCGCGCGGTCGGCGCCCATGGCGAGCGCGGTCCGCAGCGTTTCCTGCGCCTTGGCCGGACCGATCGACACGGCGACGATTTCCTCGGCCTTGCCGGCCTCTTTCAGACGGATCGCCTCTTCGACGGAAATCTCGTCGAACGGGTTCATCGACATCTTCACATTGGCGAGATCGACGCCCGAACCGTCGGCCTTGACCCGCGGCTTGACGTTGTAATCGATCACCCGCTTGACGGGCACGAGTATTTTCATCTGACTGCTTCCTTGCTTTTTCCGCTGTTGTACCAGCGTCCTTCTAGTTTCCGTTGGCCCGCTGCCCGAGTTCGTCGGCGCGCTGTTCCAGCTCGCGGGCATGGCGATCGGCCGCGTCGCCGATTTCGGCGGCCCGCCGGTCTGCCTCGGCGTCGAGCTGGTCGAGCCGCTCGCCGAGCCGGCCCGCGGCCTCGTCGGCCCGCCGGTCCAGCTCGCCGCCCAGCATGTCGGTCGCCGCCGCGCCTTCCTCGATCCGCGTCCGGGCTTCGGCCGAAGCTTCGTCGATCCGCGTCCGGGCTTCCTCGGCCAGCCGTTCCTGCTCTGCGCGCGCCTCGGCCGCGATATCCTCGATGGTTTCCGAGGCCGAGCAGCCGGCAACCGCCAGCGCGCCGGCCGTGATGATCATCAGTCGAATCGTCATCGTCATCCTCCTTGGCCCCGCATTCCGCTCTTTACGTTCACGTAAACGTCACTATCATGCTGCACTGCAAAAATCCAGTGCCCTATTTGCGGACCTGCGCCACGATCTTGCGCGCCGCGTCGCCCAGATCGTCGGCGCTGACGATGGGCAGTCCGCTATCGGCGAGAATCTCCTTGCCCTGCGCGACATTGGTCCCTTCCAGACGAACCACCAGCGGCACGTCGAGTTCCACTTCCTTGGCCGCGGCGACGATACCCTCGGCGATGATGTCGCAGCGCATGATCCCGCCGAAGATGTTGACGAGAATGCCCTCGACCGCCGGGTCCGACAGGATGATCTTGAACGCCGCGGTCACCTTCTCCTTCGACGCGCCGCCGCCGACATCGAGGAAGTTGGCCGGAAAGGCGCCGTTCAACTTGATGATGTCCATCGTCGCCATGGCGAGGCCCGCGCCGTTCACCATGCAGCCGATATTGCCGTCCAGCTTGATATAGGCGAGGTCGTGCTTCGAGGCCTCGAGCTCCATCGGGTCCTCTTCGCTCTCGTCGCGCAGTTCCGCCCAGTCGGGATGGCGGAACTCGGCATTGGGATCGAAGCTCATCTTGGTGTCGAGCACGAGCAGCTGGCCGTCATCGGTTTCGACGAGCGGGTTGATCTCGAGCATCGAACAATCGAGCTTGACGAAGGCCTCGTAGAGATTGCCGGTCAGCTTGACGCACGCATCGGCGAGATCGCCCGATAGCCTGAGCGCGTCCGCCGCCTTGCGGCCGTCGGCCTCGGTGAAGCCGGCGAGCGGATCGATGGTGATCGTCGCGATCTTTTCCGGCGTGTCGTGCGCGACCGCCTCGATATCCATGCCGCCTTCGGTCGAGACGACCATCGCGACCCGGCCCGTCGCCCGGTCGACGAGCAGCGCCAGATAATATTCCTCTTTGATGTCGACGCCGTCGGTGACGTAGAGGCGGTTCACCTCCTTGCCCGCTTCGCCGGTCTGGACGGTGACCAGCGTGTTGCCGAGCATCTCCTCGGCGTCGTGCCGCACATCGTCGACCGATTTGGCGAGCCGCACGCCGCCCTTTGCGTCCGGGCCGAGTTCCTTGAACCTGCCCTTGCCGCGCCCGCCCGCATGGATCTGCGCCTTCACGACGTAAAGCGGCCCGGGCAGCTGTTCGGCGCCCGCCACGGCTTGCTCGACGCTGGTCGCCGCGATCCCCCGGGGCACCCCGACCCCGAACTTGGCGAGCAGTTCCTTGGCTTGATATTCGTGGATGTTCATGGCGGCAAAGCGCTCCTGACAGGCAGATGGAGTCGGAAAGGTTCGACGCGGCTAAAGCATAGTCGGGCGGGCATGAAAAGGGTGGCAGCGCTTCAAAAACCCGATTGCCCTGAGCCTGTCGAAGGGCTGCCTTTCTTTTTTGACCGAAGAAAGAACAGGGCTTCGACAGGCTCAGCCCAAACGGATTTTAAGTATAGCTCCCCTCGCACTTCGCATCCGGCATCGCTATATCGCCCCCATGCACTGGTCGCTCGGCATCCTGCTCTTTTTCGGCACCGTCCTGTTCATGGAGGGCGTCGCCTATGTCGCGCATCGCTGGGTGATGCACGGGTTCGGCTGGTTCCTGCACAAGAGCCATCACCGGCCGCGCACCGGCAACTGGGAACTCAACGATTTATACGCGCTGATCTTCGCGATTCCGTCCTTCGTGCTGCTGCTCGGCGGCGTGCAGCTCGGCTGGTGGCCGGGCTTCACCTGGATCGGCGCGGGCATCGCCGCCTATGGCGCGATCTATTTCGGCTTTCACGATATCATCGTGCACAAGCGGCTGAATCACCGCTACATCCCGAAATCCAATTACATGAAACGCATCATCCAGGCGCACCGGCTCCACCATGTCGTCGAGACGAAAGACGGCACGGTCAGCTTCGGCTTTCTCTACGCGCCCAAGCCCGAAGCGCTGAAGGCCGAACTCAAACGCCGCGGCCATGAAGGCGTGCGCGCCCCGGTCGGCACCTTCCGCGAGGGCGACCGGCAGCCGGAGAGCATCTAGAGGGCTCCAACCCGTCGGCGCTTGTCCCTTCGAACGGGCGAGCCAACGAAGCCCTCCCCTTGATGGGGGAGGGTTGGGTGGGGGTGAGCCATCGGCACGCGATGGCGTCTGCGGACAGGTCACCCCACCCCTGACCCCTCCCCATCAAGGGGAGGGGAACGCTCGTCCTTGTCCGAAAGGGATGAGCCCCAACCCTACCCCATCGACAGCCGGTGATTGCCGTACTGGCTCGGCAGCAGCCCGAGATAGCGCACGACGCTCTTGCGCATCCGGTAATGCAGCAAAATCCCGATCAGCCCGCTGCCGACGACCGCGACGAACAGCGCGGCGAAGAAGCTGTCGGCGAAATAGGCGGCAAGGGTCGCCGCCAGCACCAACAGCGCGATAACCCGGCCATGATGCGGATTGCTGATCGTGTAGGACAGCCGCCCGGTACCCGCGAGCGGCAGCTCGAACCGGACGGCCCTGGCCATCCGCACGGAGAAATCGCGCTTGCCGCGCGTGCGCCGGACCTCTGTGCGGAAGCGCTCGAACCAGCCCATGTTGCGCCGACCGCGCAGTGGGACTGCGGAGAAGATCGCAAAGCCGTCCGCCGCCAGCGCGTTTGGCAACCGCTCGCGGATCGCCGCTACGATACCCGGACGCTCGATCGTCAGATGGCCGTTGAATTCCATGTAGCTCTCTATCCATCCGTCATTGCGAGGACCCCGGACTTGATCCGGGGGACGAAGCAATCCAGAGCGGCTGTCGACATCGCTTGCTGCTCTGGATTGCTTCGCTACGCTCGCAATGACGTGGGGTTTTTCATATCCGGATCAACCGTCATGCTGCGGAACGATATGCCTCGCGATTCAATGCCTGGCGCCAGCTTCTGAACAGCCAGCCGAGCTTTTCGCGCCGCGTCGTATAGACGCGTTCGTCGAGCGCCGCCGCGCCCCGCGCGGCCACCTTGCGCGCGATATCGCCATAGATGCCGGCCGCGGCGAGCACCGCCCAGGCCGAACGGAAGGGAAGCGCCGGCGTGCCGCGGCGGGCGCTCTCCTCATAATGGCCGGCGCGCCGGGCAAGCCGCCGCGCCAGTTCCGCGAGCGCCGGGCGATGGGCCGGATCCATCAGCCGCGCGGGATCGATGTCCTTCTCGGCGAGCCAGTCGCGCGGCAGGTAGCAGCGCCCGTTCCGCGCGTCCTCGCCGATGTCGCGCGCGATGTTGGCGAGCTGGAAGGCGATGCCGAGATCCCGGGCGCGGCCGAGCGTCGCCGCGTCGCCGGGCGCCACGCCCATCACGAGCGCCATCATCTCGCCGACGACGCCCGCGACATGATAGCAGTAGCGGATCAGGTCGTTGCCGTCCTGCGGCGCCCAGCCCTCGGCATCGAGCGCGAAGCCGGCAATATGATCGTCGATCATCGGCCGGGGAATGCGGCATTCCTTCGCCACCACGGCCAGCGCGTCGAAGCTCGGATCGTCCGTCGCCCGGCCGGCCAGGGCGGCCGCCGTCTTCGTCCGGATCTCGGCCAGCCGCGCCACCGGATCGGCGACGGCCGACATGTCGTGCCCCAATGCCTGCCCGTCGGCGAGATCGTCGCAGCGGCGGCACCAGGCATAGAGCAGCCAGGCCCGCTCGCGCGTTTCGGGATCGAACAGCTTGGAGGCCATGGCGAAGCTCTGCGATCCCCGCCCGATCGCCTCGCGGGCCTGGGCGACGAGGGTTGCGCGATCAGGCATGTGAGATGACTGATCTCTTTGTCAGACCTCGGCTTCGCCTCGGCGCCGCGCTCGACCGACAGGTCGAGTCTAACAAGAAGAATCGCGGATATCGGATCCAGTGGCGCATCAGCTTTTCACCGCGCCATATCCTCCAGCATCAGCCCGGCCGTCGCCTTGGCGCTGCCGACGACGCCCGGAATACCGGCGCCCGGATGCGTGCCCGCGCCGACGAAATAGAGATTGTCGACGATATCGTCGCGATTGTGGACGCGGAAATAGGCGCTCTGCGTTAGGATCGGCTCGAGGCTGAAGGCGCTGCCCTGATGGGCGTTGAGATCGGTCGCGAAATCCTTGGGGCTGTACCAGAATTTCGTCTTGATCCGCTCCTTGAGCCCCGGGATCAGCCGCGCCTCGATATGGTCGAGGATGCGGTTCGCATATTCCTCGCCGATCCGGTCCCAGTCCGCCGGGAACTTGCCGAGATGCGGCACCGGGGCGAGCGCGTAGAAGGTCGAACAGTCCTCGGGCGCCATCGACGGATCGGTGATCGTCGGATGGTGGAGATAGAGCGAGAAATCCTCGGCCAGCACGCCATGATCGTAGATGTCCTTCAGGAGCCCGTGATAGCGCGGGCCGAACAGGATCATGTGGTGCGGAATGCCCGGCCAGGTCCCCTCGACCCCGAAATGCAGGACGAAGAGCGAGGGCGAATAGCGCTTGCGCATCAGGCTTTTCGTCGCGCGCTCGCCGCGCCGGGTGCTGGTCAGCAGGTCGCGATAGCTGTGGACGATATCGGCATTGCTCGCCACCGCGTCGAAATCGTCGCGCCAGCCGCTTTCGCAGGCGAGCCCGGTCACCCGCTCGCCCTTGGTCTCGATATCGACGACCGGGTCGCCGATCCGCACCGTGCCGCCGATCCGCTCGAAATGCGCGACCATGCCGGCGATCAGCCTGTTGGTGCCGCCCTTCGCGAACCAGACGCCGCCGTCCTTTTCGAGCTTGTGGATCAGCGCGTAGATCGAACTCGTCTTCATCGGGCTGCCGCCGACGAGCAGCGTGTGGAAGGACAGCGCCTCGCGGAGCTTCTCGTTCTCGACGAAGCTCGCGACCATCGAATAGACCGAGCGCCACGCCTGTTTGCGCGCCAGCGCCGGCGCCGCCTTGAGCATCGACTTGAAATCGAGGAACGGCACGTCGCCGAGCTTCAGATACCCTTCCTCGTACACCCCGGCCGAATATTCGAGGAAGCGGCGATAGCCTTCGACATCGGCCGGATTGAGCTTTTCGATTTCCCTGGTGAGATCGACCTCGTCGTTCGAATAGTCGAAATTCGTGCCGTCGGGCCAGTTGAGCCGGTAGAAGGGAAAGACGGGTTCGAGCGCCACATCGTCCTTCATGTCCGCGCCGGTCAGTTCCCAGAGCTGGGTCAGGCAATCGGGATCGGTGATCACGGTCGGCCCGCCGTCGAAGACGAAGCCGTCGCGCTCCCAATAATAGGCGCGGCCGCCAGGCTTGTCCCGCCCCTCGATCACGGTCGTCTCGATGCCCGCCGATTGCAGGCGGATGGCCAGCGCCAGTCCCCCGAACCCCGCGCCGATTACGGCTGCCTTGGTCATGTGTGTCCGCTCTTTCGTGTCTTGCTCTTGATGATGGCTTTGACGCCACGGCTAACCGGGATAGGCGGCCTTCCGGATACGATGCGCAGCTTGTCGGTCCAGCGGCTGCGCCCCGCATAGAAGCGCGATATAAGGGCGGGCTTCAGCCGATAAAAGCGTTCGAGGATTTTATATCGGTCCGACGTGTCGGCGCCGTAGAACAGCATGCTGTCCAGCATCCGGTAGAAGCTCGCGTCGCGCCAGCCCTGCGCCGCCCGCGCGAACAGCCGCCCGTGCAGTTCCGCGCCCGGCAGGTCCGCATGGCCGGCGATGAAGAGCGCGCTGCGCACCGCCTCGGGCAGCGAATAGCCGGTCACCGGATGGAACAGGCCGGCGCGCACCCCGGCCTTGGGCACCGCGCCGGTCGAGCGCCAATATTCGCCGAACGACCCGTTGCAGACGACGGGGAGGACGCCCTTCTCGCGATGGACGATCTCCGCCACCGACCAGCCCTGCGCCGCGGCATAGGCGAGCGCGCGGCGCTCCACCGTCTCGGCGTCGAGCGCGGGCCCGTCGCTGTAATAGGTGTCCTCGACGAAGAGGCGCGTCGGGCCGAACGGCAGGACGTAGACGAAGCGATAGCCGTCGATCTGCTCGACCGTCGCATCCATGATGATCGGGCGCGCCAGATCGTGCGGCGCGGCGAGTTCGAGCTCCAGCCCGACGAATTTCTGCCAGCCCGCGTCGAGCGTCTCGAGATCGCCCGCGCCGCGGCAGTCGATCACCGCGCGCGCCGCGATCTCCTCGCCGCCGTCGAGCGTCACATGGTCCGCGCTCGCCGTCGCGACCGCCGCGCCCGTCCGGATCGCATCGCCCGGCAGCGCGGCGCGCACGACCGCGTCGAACTGCGCCGACCGGATCGAATGATAGGCCATGGCGAGCGTGCGCCGGTGCGCGGGAAAGCGCACCTCGTAATCGTCCCAGCGATGGGTGATCAGGGGTTCGAGCAGCGCCATCCCCTCCGCGCCGACATCGCCCTCGAAGAAGGACCAGACATGGTTGCCGCCGAGCGTGTCGCCCGCCTCGATCAGCCTGAGGCGGATATCGGGCCGCGCGCGGTTCAGCGCCAGCGCGATCAGCCCGCCGGCGAGACCCCCGCCGAGGATAGCGATGTCGCAGTCGAGATTATGGCCGGACCCGGCCCGCGCTTGACCCATGGCGGGCGCAATACCGAAAAGCCGGCGCGGCGAACAGCCTGTAACTGGGGACAGGGCGCGCCCGATCGCCACTTGCGCAATCGGCCGATCGCGCTATGCCGTTCCGCGAATGGCGATGCCGGGCGACCGGCGGCGCCGTTCATGCGCGCCGGTAACGGGAATGCGGTGCGGACCTTCGGGGCCCAAATCCGCAGCTATCCTTGTAACTGTAAGCGGCGAGCGCAGCCTGCACGCGGCCCGGACGGGCGGCGGCCACTGGGGAAACCTGGGAAGGCGCAGGAGGCGTGACGACCCGCGAGCCAGGAGACCGACCGACGCGCGTCGCTCTTGCCGGGCTCAAGGATTGGCCAGGCGCGGAACGGTTTCTGTCTGAGCGACATGAAGCGGCCGGGGCCGCTTCGGCCTGTACGGGCGGGCGCTGCATGCCGCTTCCCGGACAGGACGGCCGCGCATCGGCGCGGAGGTCCCGCCGGTATCGCTCGGCATGCGGAGACCGAAGACCCATGACTATCCTGACCAGAAGCGTTGCCCTGTCGGCATTGCTCCTCCCGGCCGTCGCCGCCGCGCAGGCCGGACCGCCGGACGGCAATCGCGAACAGCTCGTCGTCACCGGAACCCGGGCGCCCGATCCCGTGCCCGCCGACCGGATCGGCGCCGCTCTGACCGTGATCGACGACGAAGCGCTGACCCGGCGCCAGGCGCGCGAGATCGCCGACATATTGCGCGACGTGCCGGGCCTCGCGGTATCGGGCATCGCCGGCCAGACCCAGGTCCGCATCCGCGGCACCGAGGCCAATCACACGCTCGTCCTCATCGACGGCATCGAAGTCTCCGATCCCTTTTTCGGCGAGTTCGATTTCGGCAGCCTCGCGATCGATTCCGCGGCGCGGATCGAGGTGCTGCGCGGCCAGCAAAGCGCGCTCTACGGCTCGGATGCGATCGGCGGCGTGATCCATTACATCACTTTGTCCGGGCGCGAGGCACCGGGCCTCAGGCTGCGCGCCGAGGGCGGCTCGTTCGGCACGTTCAACGCCGCCGCGCGCTATGCGGGGGTCGCCGGCGATCTCGACTATGCGATCTCGGCGACGCATCTCGGCACCGACGGCACGGTCGGCACGCGCGGCGGGACGCGCACCCTCGACAAGACGACCGACAGCGTCTCGGTCAACGCGCTCTGGACGCCCGCGCCCAACGCCCGGCTCCGCTTCGTCGGCCGCTGGTCGGACACCGACAGCGAGTTCAACAACCAGGATTTCACGCCCGGCAGCCCGACCTTCGGATTCGCCGTCGATTCGCCCGGCACCCATGTCTCCAATCGCGGGCTCTATGCGCTGGCCGGCGGCGAGGTCGACCTGCTCGACGGCCGCTGGACCCATGCGCTGACCGGCCAGATCGCCGATATCGAGCGCGACGGGTTCGGCAACGATGTCCGCGATTCGGGCAGCGAAGGGCAGCGGCTCAAGGCCTCCTACGTGTCGAGCCTGCGCCTCGGCAGCGAAGCGCTGCGCCATACGATCACCTTCGCCGGCGACTGGGAGCGCGAGCGCTTCCGCAACACGACGCCGGGCGGCTTCGCCTTCACCGGCCGCCGCCAGATCCGCAATCTCGGGCTCGTCGCCGAATATGGGCTGGTCGCCAATGACCGGCTGGCGCTCGGCGCGGCGCTGCGCTTCGACGACAATTCGCGCTTCGACGACACGCTGACCTACCGCGTGCAGGGCAGCTACCGCTTCGATTTCGGCCTGCGCGCCCGCGCCGCCGCCGGTTCGGGGATCAAGAATCCGGGTTTCTTCGAGCTGTTCGGTTTCGTCGACGGCCGCTTTATCGGCAATGCGGCCCTCGCGCCCGAACGCTCCGAAGGCTGGGAGATCGGGCTCGAACAGGAGCTCGCCCAGGGCGCGGTCACGATCGGCGCGACCTATTTCGAAAGCAGGCTGGAAGACGAGATCTTCACCGATTTCCCGCCGCCCGACTTCCTCGCCACCCCGGCCAACCGCACGACCGAATCGCGCCAGCATGGCGTGGAGACCTTCCTGCGCGCCCGGCTCGGCCCGCAATGGCGGATCGATGCGGGCTATACGCGGCTCACGGCGCGGGAGAACGGCGTGCGCGAGCTCCGGCGGCCGCGCGACACGGCCAATGTCGCGATCGCCTGGACCGCGCCTGAAGAGCGCGGCGGGCTGGCGCTGATCGTCCGCCACAGCGGATCGCAGACCGACAATGCCTTTCTCGACCCCAGCTTCGTCCCGACCACGGTAACGCTCGACGCGTTCACGCTCGTTTCGCTCGCCGGTTCGCTGCGGCTGGCCGAGGGCGTCGAGCTGACCGCGCGCGTCGAAAATCTGTTCGACGAATCCTACGAACAGATTTTCAGCTTCGCCAATCCCGGCATCGGCGCCTTTGCCGGCCTGCGCGCGCGTTTCTGATGGGCGACGCACCGCGCATCGTCTCGCTGCTGCCGAGCGCGACCGAAATCGCGGTGGCGCTCGGCCTGGGCGAGGCCCTGGTCGGGCGCTCGCACGAATGCGATTTCCCGCCGTTCGTGAAGGAGCTGCCGGTCTGCACCTCGACGCGGCTCGAAAAGGGGCTGCGCTCGGTCGAGATCGACCGGCGGGTGCAGGAGATCGTCACCCAGGGACTCTCGATGTACGAGGTCGACGCGCCGCTGCTCCGCCGGCTCGCGCCCGACATCATCCTCACCCAGACGCAATGCGCGGTGTGCGCGGTGACGCCCGACGATCTCGAAACCGCGCTCGCCGACTGGATGGGCGATCCGCCCGCGCTGGTCTCGACCGCGCCCGACGCGCTCGGCGATGTCTGGGCCGATATCCGCGCGGTCGGCGCGGCGGCGGGCCGCAACGCACAGGCCGACGCGCTGGTCGGCGACCTGCGGGCGCGGCTAGCCCATCTCATCGCGCGCCGGCCGCCCGGGCAGGCCCGGCCGCGCATCGCCGCGATCGAATGGTTCGACCCGCTGATGGTCGCGGGCAACTGGATTCCCGAGCTGATCTCCATCGCCGGGGGCGATCCGCTGTTCGCGAAGCCGGGCGAACATTCGGCCTTTCTCGACTGGGACGAGCTGGTCGCGGCCGATCCCGACCTGCTGATCCTGATGCCGTGCGGCTACCGGATTCCGCAGAGCCTCGCCGATATCGAGGCGGTCGCCGGCGATCCGCGCTGGACCGCGATGCGCGCGGTCGAGACCGGCCATGTCTATATCGCCGACGGCCATCATTTCTTCAATCGGCCGGGCCCGCGCATCGTCGGATCGGCCGAAATCGTGGCCGAGATCGTCGCGGCCTGGCGCGGGCAATCGAGCGAGCGATCCGAACACTGGATACCAATGACTTCAAGGTGAGCATCGTCATTGCGAGCGGAGCGAAGCAATCCAGAGCAGCAGGCGCTATCGCAGGCGGCTCTGGATTGCCGCGTCGCCCCGAACACGTTCGGGCCTCCTCGCAATGACGGCCAAGCCCGATTGCCCAAGGGAAACGTCGTGCGGGATACGCTATACCCGGTGACGGGGCCGCGCTATGAAGCCCCGCATGACCGGCAGCCTCACCGCCATCCTGCTCTCGGCGCTCGCCATGACGCTGATCGTCGGGCTGCGCTATCTCGCCGCGAGCGGCTTTTTCGCCTGGCTGACGGGCAGGGTCCGCCCCGGCCTCTATGCGCGCCTGCGCCCGCAGATCGGCCGCGAAATCTATTGGTCGCTGCTGAGCGCGGCGGTCTACGGCGTGCCCGCGGGCATCGTCGCCTGGGGCTGGGACACGCGGGGCTGGACGCTGATCTACACCGATATCGCGGACTATCCGCTCTGGTACCTGCCGGTATCGGTCTTCCTCTACCTGCTCGCGCAGGACACCTGGTTCTACTGGACCCATCGCTGGATGCACCGGCCGCGCATCTTCCGGATCGCCCATGCCGTCCACCATGCCAGCCGCCCGCCCACCGCCTGGGCCGCGATGAGCTTCCACCCGATCGAGGCGCTGACGCTGGCCGTCTTCGTCCCGGCGCTCGTTTTCCTGATCCCCATCCATGCCGTCGCTTTGGCTATCGTTTTGATCGTTATGACGATAATGGGGGTGACAAATCACATGGGCTGGGAAATTTTCCCTAGGTTAATAGTCGAAGGGGTAGCAGGGCGCTGGCTGATAACGGCAAGCCATCATCAGCGGCATCACGCAGACTATAGGTGTAATTATGGGTTATATTTCCGGTTCTGGGACCGGCTCTGCCGGACGGACACGGGGCTGGGCAGCTTCGACGGCGAAAGCCGGGGCCGCGGCGGCGGCGTTTCTGCTCTTGGGCGGGGTCAGCCCGAGCGGCCAGCTTGAAGTCAATATCGAGGATCTGAGATCCGACAACGGGCTGCTCCATGTCTGCGTGACCCGCGACGCAGCCCATTTTCCCGACTGCGAAAACGACCCGGCCGCGACCAAGGAAACCTTCCGCGTCCGCGACGCCCGCACGGTGCGGTTCGCCAACCTGCCGTCCGGCGACTATGCGATCGCCATCCTGCACGACGAGAACGGCAATTCGCGGCTCGACCGGTTCGCCGGCATCCCGCGCGAAGGCATCGGCTTCTCGCGCAACCCGCGCTTCTCCTTCGGCCCGCCGCGCTTCTCCTCGGCCCGCTTCACGCTCGGCAATCGCGGCGACGTGCAGATGATCCGGATGCGCTACTTCCTCTAAGGGTCGGCGCGGAGGATGAACCGGATCGCCGCGATCGCCCTTGCGCTGCTTTTCGCGGCGCCGGCCGCGGCCGACGATGCGCCGCCGATCACCGATACGCTCGGCCTCGCCGCCCTGTCCGCAGCGATCGACGGCGGCGACTATCGCCGGATCGAGGCGATCGTCGTCGACCGGGGCGGCGAGACCCTGTTCGAGGACTATTATCGCGGGAGCGGCCCGGACTCGCGGATCGATGCGCGGTCCGCCGGCAAGTCGATCACCGCGCTCGCGCTCGGCATGGCGGTCGGGGACGGCGCGCTCGCGGGCGTCGACCTGCCGCTCCTGTCCTTCTTCGCGGCGGAAGAGCCGATCGCCCATGACGGAGACGCCAAGCGCGCGATCACGCTCCATGACGCGCTGACCATGTCCTCGGCGCTCGACTGCAATGACTGGACGATGCAGAGCCCCGGCAACGAGGAGCGGATGTACGATACGCGCGACTGGACGCGCTTCGCGCTCGATATCCCGGTCGACGAAGCGTATCGCCGCCATGAAGAAAGCGGGCAGGGCCGCTTCTCCTATTGCACGGCGGGCGTCTTCCTGCTCGGCCGCGTCGTCGAACGCGCGGTCGGCGAGCCGTTCGAGGCCTATGTCCAGCGCCGCCTCTTCGATCCGCTCGGCATCGCCGATCCCGTCTGGCGGCGCGCGCCCGAGGGCGTCGTCCAGACCGGCGGGCAGCTCGGCCTGCGCGCCCGCGATTTCGCCGCGCTCGGCCGGCTCGTGCTCGACGGCGGCGCGCATGAGGGCGCCCAGCTCGTCCCGCGCGACTGGGTCCGCGCGCTCTACCGCCCCCGCGTCCGGGCGACGCCCGACCAGTCCTATGGCTATCTCTGGTGGTTCGGCAATTTCCGCGCGCCCGGCGCAGAGCGCGACTATTCGGCGCTGATGATGTCCGGCAATGGCGGCAACAAGGTCGCGGTCTTCCCGGAACTCGACGCGGTCGTCACGATCCTCAGCACCAATTACAACCGCCGCGACATGCACGAACAGACCGACGCGCTGATCGAAAACCATATCCTCCCCGCGCTGCTCGCGGACTGCGCGGCGCGCCCGCCCTGCACTGCCAGCCCGATCCTGTCGCCCCAAGGCGGGCTGACGGCGCGGCCGGTTCGCGGCATAAGGCGGGGGTGACCGAAACGCCGCCCGATGCCGCCCCCGACGATCCGCCGCCGCCGCGCAAGATCATCCATATCGACATGGACGCCTTCTATGCGTCGGTCGAACAGCGCGACAATCCGGAGCTGAGGGGCAAGCCGGTCGCGGTCGGCGGTTCGAGCGGGCGCGGCGTGGTCGCGGCCGCCTCCTACGAGGCGCGCGAATATGGCGTGCGCTCGGCGATGCCCTCGGTCACCGCCAAGCGGCGCTGCCCGGACCTCATATTCGTGCGCGCGCGCTTCGACATCTACCGCGCGGTCTCCAACCAGATTCGCGGGATTTTCCGGAGCTATACCGATCTCGTCGAGCCGCTGTCGCTGGACGAAGCCTATCTCGACGTCACCGTCTATCGCAAGCTGCCGACCGCGACCGCGATCGCCGAGGAAATCCGCGCGCGGGTGAAGGAGGCGACGGGCCTCACCTGTTCGGCGGGCGTCTCCTACAACAAGTTCCTCGCCAAGATCGCCTCGGACCAGAACAAGCCCGACGGCATCTGCGTCGTCACGCCGAAACAGGGGCCGGCATTCGTCGCCCGGCTTCCCGTCCGCCGCTTCCACGGCGTCGGACCCAAGACGGCGGAGAAGATGCAGCGGCTCGGCATCGAGACCGGCGCGGACCTGCGCGCGCTATCGCGCGAATTCCTCGCGGCGCATTTCGGCAAGAGCGCCGGCTATTATTACCGCGCCGCGCGCGGGATCGACGACCGCGAGGTCAGGCCCAACCGCATCCGCAAGTCGCTCGGCGCCGAACGCACCTATGGCGAAGACCTGCACGATCGCGATGCGATGGTCGCCAAGCTCGAAGAGATCGCCGATACCGTCTGGGAACGCGCGGAAAAATCGGACAGCTTCGGCCGCACCGTGACCCTGAAGCTGCGCTACTCGGACTTCGAGACCCCGACCCGCGCCCGCTCGCTCGCCGCACCGGTCGCCAGCCGCGACGCGCTGCTCGCGACCGGCATCGACCTGCTCGACACCCTGATCCCCGACCCGCGCGGCGTGCGCCTGCTGGGGCTCACCATGTCGGGCTTCGGCGCGAAGGAGGAGGAGACGGCGATGGAGACCGGCCCGGCGCAGCTGGGCCTCGAACTGTGAGCAGCAGGCGCGCCGCGACGGCTCCCGCACGGCTTGACAATTGTTAATATGGAAGAAAATCTGCGCGGCGGGAAAATACAAAAGGGGGGATATCGACGATGAGAATGCCATGGGGTGCGGCCGCGTTCGGCATCATGCTGCTGACGGCCTGTTCGGAAACCGCGGCCGGAACGGATGCGCAGCCGTCCGAGGCGGACGCCGGCGGGACCGAAACGGCCGAACCCGGGCCGCCGGCGCTGGACGCCATTCTCGCGACGGACGACGCGGCCAATTGCAACTTCCTCACCGATGCGGGACGCGCGATGCTGCTCGAGGACAGTTTCCGGTTCGCGGACGAAGAGGAGATGGAGCCGGTCTCGAACCCCAGTTTCGAGGTGGCGGGCATTGCCGTCTATCCGAGCGTCATCCTGCCCCTTCCGGACGACGACCGGTATACGATTTACGTCGGCCTCGCGGGATCCTGGCTCGGCCTGCCCGTCGACGCGGTATCGTACAAATTCCTCCCGCGCACCGACATGCCCGCGGCGATGCGGGTCCATTTCGAAGCGCCGGTCGAAACGGTCGCCGCGGCGCTCGCCGATGCCGGCTATCCGGTCAATCGCGACGGCAGCATGCGGCGCACCGCGCTTGGCGAGGACGGGGTGATGTACGACTATTACGGGCTCGTCTCGTTCGTCGAGCCAGAGGGCGAAGGCAGCGTGTTCGAGTGCAACGAGGCCGGCTGGGACGAGGGCGAATGATGCACGGCGCCGGACGGGGATGATACGGTGAAACGCAGCGGAACCATCGCCCTGGTGGCGGCAGGCAGCCTCATATTGGCGGGCACGGCCGCGTTGCACTTTACCGGCTTTGCCGAGATCGCGGCCTGGGTGGACGGGCTTGCCGACCGGTCCTTCTTCGCCCGCGCCATTCCGACGATCTGGCTCTTTCCCTCCGTCCACTGGCTCGCGATCGCGATCGGAGCGCTCGCCGCCGCCTGGTTCGGCCTGGCCTCGCTCCGGGCGCTGCTGTTCGGCTGCGCGCTTCTGCTCGCGGCGGATGCGGCGCTGATCTACGGCGCGGTCGGCCCGTTCATCGGCAGCGCGACTTTGCTGGCCGCCGCCGCGTTCTACGCCGTCGCCGGGTTCGGGGCCAAGCCGGCCGATTGAGACCCCCGAGCGCGGGATCGCACTTTTCGCGGAACGCCGGCATTTGACTCATGTCAATGCGGGCCGCCATGCTGCGCAGCAAAAGTGCAGCATCGAGGGAGAGAGATTATGGACATGCCGAGCCAGCAGACGGGTGCGACGGACGATGCGGCTCCCGGCGGCAACCATGTCGACGTGCTGGTCGTCGGCGCGGGCATATCGGGAATCGGCGCCGCCTGGCACCTGAAGAACCAGTGCCCGGGCAAGAGCTTCCTGATCCTCGAAAAGAAGGACACGTTCGGCGGCACCTGGGTGACCCATACCTATCCCGGCATCCGCTCGGACAGCGATCTCTACACCTTCGGCTATCGCTTCAAGCCCTGGACCTCCGCCCCGATCGCGAGCGCCAAGGAAATCCTCAAATATATGGGCGAGGTGATCACGGAGAACGATATCGCGCCGCATATCCGCTACGGCCATACGATCACGGGCGCGCATTTCTCGCGCGCCGACAATCTCTGGACGGTCGAGGCGACGGATAACGACAGCGGCGAACGCAAGACCTTCACCGCCAATTTCCTCTGGATGTGCCAGGGCTATTACAATCACGAACAGCCCTACACGCCCGAATGGGAAGGCATGGACGATTTCGCCGGCGAGATCATTCATCCGCAGCTCTGGCCCGAGAACGCCGACCTGAAGGGCAAGCGCGTGCTCGTCATCGGCTCGGGCGCGACGGCGGCGACGCTCGTCCCGGCGATCGCCGAAGAGGTGGCGCATGTCACCCTGCTCCAGCGCTCGCCGACCTATTTCTGGCCCGCGCCAAACGCCAACGAGCTGGCCGACACGCTGCGCGAGATCGAGATCGACGAGGAGATCATCCACCCGATCGTCCGCAAGAAGATCCTGTTCGACCAGCTCCAGACGACGAGCCGCTGCAAGACCGAACCCGAAGTCGTGAAGGAAGAGCTGCTCGCGGGCGTGCGCGAATTCCTCGGCGAGGATTTCGACATCGCGACGCATTTCACCCCCAAATACCGGCCCTGGCAGCAGCGGCTCGCCTTCATCCCCGATGGCGACCTGTTCCAGGGGATCGCCGGCGGCAAGGCCAGCATCGTCACCGACACGATCGACCGCTTCACCGAAAAGGGCGTACGGCTCAATTCGGGCGAGGAGATCGAGGCCGACATCATCGTCACCGCGACGGGCTTCAACCTGTCGGTGCTCGGCGACATCCCCTTCGCCGTCGACGGCGAGCCGGTGCGCTGGCCCGAGACGATCACCTATCGCGGGATGATGTTCACCGGCGTGCCGAACATGGTCTGGATCTTCGGCTATTTCCGGGCGAGCTGGACGCTCCGTGTCGACATCGTCGCCGATTTCGTCTGCAAGCTGCTCAACCATATGGACGCGACGGGCACGGCCCGTGTCGAGGTCGCGCTGCGCCCCGAAGACGCCGACATGCCGATCGGCCCCTGGGTCGATCCGGACGACTTCAACCCCAATTACCTGATGCGCGACATGCACCTGCTGCCCAAGGCCGGCGACAAGCCCGAATGGCGGCATACGCAGGACTACTGGACCGAGTGCGACATCATCCCCGCGATCGATCTCGAGGGCAGCGAGTTCGTCTATACGCGCGAGACGGAGAAGGCGGAACCGGAGGCGGTGACGACCGCAGGTTAACGGCCACTATTCTTGGCGAAACCGTCATTGCGAGGAGCCGAAGGCGACGCGGCAATCCAGAGCCGCAAGCGTCATCACAAGTGGCTCTGGATTGCTTCGCTGCGCTCGCAATGACGACGCGCATGAAGACAATCGCTCGCATCGCCGGTCCCTGATGAACCGCGCCGACCCTTATTCGCTCGCCGCAGTCCCCACCGTCCCTTCCGGCAGCGCGATCCGCGGCGCCGGCGGTTCGCCGCCCGGGCCGGTCAGATAATGGTCCATCCAGCGCATCAGGCGGACATTATAGTCGTAGCGGGCCGCGGCCTGCTGGTTGCCATGGCCCTCGCCCGGATAGAGGACGAGCCGGACCGGGGTTTCGGTCCGGATCCTGAGCGCGTTGTAGAGCTCGTAGCTCTGGCCCGGATCGACGCGGGTGTCGTCCTCGCCGTGCAGGATCAGGATCGGCGTCCGCGCCTGGCCCGCGTGGAAGATCGGGCTGACCTCGAGCATCGCCTGCCAGTCCTCCCACGGCCAGGCGCGCGAATGGACGAGATACATCTCGTTCGGGATGTCGCCGGTGCCGAATTTGGAGATCTGGTTCGAGATGCCGACGAACATCACGGCCGCGGCAAAATGCTCGGTCAGCGCGGTCGCGCCCCAGGCCGTCGCATAGCCGCCATAGGAGCCGCCGGTGATCCCGACCCGGTCGAGATCGACGAGCCCTTCGGCGCCCAGCGCCTGGATGCCGTCGACCAGGTCGTTGAACTCGCCGCCCGCATAATCGCCCTGGTGGAGCTTGGAAAAGTCCGTGCCATAGGCGGTGCTGCCGCGATAATTGGGGTAGAAGACCGCATAGCCGCGGCCCGCGCCGACCTGCCCGGCCATCGAATAGCGGGTCAGCCAGCCGTTCGAATAATGCGCCTCGGGCCCGCCATGGACGGTGAGGATCGCGGGAGCCCCGCCCGACGGCGCGCCGCCCACGGGCTCGATCACGATCCCCTCGACCGTATGGCCGTCGCGCGACCGGTAGGTCATCGTCCGCTGTTCGCCCATGTCGATATCGGCGAGCCAGGGGTTGAGCGTCGTCCAGCGCGCGAACCCGCCGCCGTCGAACAGGAACAGCTCGTTGGCATGCGTCGGCGCGTCGGCGACCGCGGCCAGCCGGTCGCCCGCCGCCTCGATGCGGCGGAGGATCAGCGCCCCGGGATCGACCGTCGCGGTCACCGTGCCGCTCGCGTCGTAGAAGCGCAGCTCGCTCTGCGCGCCGACATGGAAGATCGTCGCGAGCCGGCCGTCGGCCAGCCATTCGGTGTCGACGACCGCTTCGGCCGCCCCGGCGTTGACGGCGGTGAAAGTGCCGGTGACCGGGTTCACCATGTGCAGGGTCGTCGGCGCGGGATCGTGCCGGTCGACCGCGGCGATCAGCGAGAGCGTCGATCCGTCGGGCGAAATCTCGAAATCGTCGATCTTGCCCGGCGTCTCGACCGTCGTCCGGATCGCGCCGTCGTCCGCGTCGACGATCACGACCCGCTGCGAGGTGAAGCTGTCGTCGACCCGTGTCGTCGGCGCCCAGCGCAGCGCCAGCCAATCGCCGTCCGGCGCCACGCGCAGCTCGGTCACATGCCCCTCTATCGCCAGCGCGCGCGGCTCGGCCTCGCTGCCCGGCGTCACCGCGAACAGCCGGTTGAACCGCTGCTCCTCCTCGTAGATCACCGCGTTGAACCCGGCCTCGCTTTCCGCCTCCCGGCGCGGATCGGTCGCCGCCGCGGCGATCGCATAGACGGTCCGCCCGTCCGGCGCCCATTCATAGCTGCGGATGTCGGCGCCCTCGATACCGGCGAGCCGGCGATGGCCGCCGCCGGCGACCGGGATGCCGTAGAGCGCGGTGTGCGCGTCGTCCTCGCCCTCGGGTTTCCACAGGAAGCTGATCATCCGGCCGTCGGGCGAGAAGCGGATGCCGCTCACGTCCATCCCCTCGGGCAGGAAGTCCTGCGCCGCCATCGCCGCGGTCGCGACGTGCAGGCGGGTATCGGTCGACCCGTTTTCCGCGCCCGAAAGTATGTCCGGCAGCTGGCCCCGCCCGAAGGCGATCCGCGCGCCGTCCGGCGACACCGCGATCCCGCCGACATCGGCGAGGCGGCTCACATCCTCGGGCGTCATCGGCCGGGCGAGTGCGGGGGTTGCGGCAAGGGCGGCGACGCTGACGGCAGTGACGCCGGCGAAAAGGGCGATCGATTTCTTCAACGGACATTCTCCTGTTTTCGGTATTCCCCGAAAGGCCTTGTGCACAATCCGGCGCCCGCCGTCACATCGAAAAGCCATGACAAGCCGATCCGTTTCGCCTATCGTCGCCCATTCCCCGGGGGACCGCACCCATTGCGGTTGAGAGGCGAGTTATAGAGGGCTCGCGACCCGCAGAACCTGATCCGGTTGACACCGGCGGAGGGAGGGAGCGTGGTTCATCCGGACACCCGCAGACCCTCTCCGACACGATGGAGAGACGATATATGGCAGACATTCCCGCCCGCACCGAGATCGGCGTCACGACCGGCCCGATTCGCGGCAGCAAGAAAATCCACGTTGCCGCCCAAGGAACGAACGGCTCCGGCAGCGGCGTCCGCGTCGCGATGCGCGAGATCCATCTGGAAGGCGACGAGCCCCCGGTCCGCGTCTACGACACCTCCGGCCCCTATACCGATCCCGAAGCCCATATCGACATCATGGCCGGGCTTCCGGCGATGCGGCGTGAGTGGATAGAGGCGCGCGGCGATGTCGAGAGCTATGACGGCCGCGACACGAAGCCCGAGGATAACGGCCAGCTCGGCCCGGACCGGTCGGGCGGGGTCGATCCCTTTCCCAATGTCGTCAAGCGGCCTCTCAGAGCGAAGCCCGGGCACAACGTCACCCAGATGCATTATGCGCGGCAGGGCATCGTCACGCCCGAAATGGAATATGTCGCCGAGCGCGAAAATCTCGGCCGGGCGTTCAATGCCGAACAGGCCCGCACCAAACTCGCCGAGGGCGAGAGCTTCGGCGCGGCGCTCCCCGAATATGTCACGCCGGAGTTTGTGAGAGACGAGGTCGCCCGCGGCCGCGCGATCATCCCCAACAATATCAACCATCCCGAGAGCGAACCGATGGCGATCGGCCGCAACTTCCTCGTGAAGGTCAACGCCAATATCGGCAACTCCGCCGTCGCCTCCGACGTCGCCGCCGAGGTCGACAAGATGGTCTGGGCGATCCGCTGGGGCGCCGACACCGTCATGGACCTGTCGACCGGCCGCAACATCCACGACACCCGCGAATGGATTATCAGAAACTCTCCTGTGCCCATCGGCACCGTTCCGATCTATCAGGCGCTCGAAAAGGTCGGCGGTGTCGCCGAGGAGCTGACCTGGGAGATATTCGCCGACACGCTGATCGAGCAGGCCGAGCAGGGCGTCGACTATTTCACGATCCATGCCGGCGTCCGCCTCCCCTATGTCCCGATGGCCGCCAAGCGCATGACGGGCATCGTCAGCCGCGGCGGATCGATCATGGCGAAATGGTGCCTCTCCCATCACAAGGAGAGCTTCCTCTACGAACGCTTCCCCGAAATCTGCGAGATCATGAAGGCCTATGACATCGCCTTCAGCCTCGGCGATGGCCTGCGCCCCGGCTCGGTCTACGACGCGAACGACGAAGCCCAGTTCGCCGAGCTCTACACGCTGGGCGAGCTGACCAAGGTCGCCTGGGACCAGGATGTGCAGGTGATGATCGAGGGCCCCGGCCATGTGCCGATGCACAAGATCAAGGAGAATATGGAGAAGCAGCTCGAAGCCTGCGGCGAAGCGCCCTTCTACACGCTCGGGCCGTTAACTACGGACATCGCCCCCGGCTACGACCATATCACGAGCGGCATCGGCGCCGCCCAGATCGGCTGGTACGGCACCGCGATGCTCTGCTATGTGACGCCCAAGGAGCATCTCGGCCTGCCCGACCGCGACGATGTGAAAGTCGGGGTGGTAACGTATAAACTCGCCGCCCACGCCGCCGATCTGGCGAAAGGCCACCCCGCCGCGCAGGTGAGAGACGACGCGCTATCCAAGGCCCGCTTCGAATTCCGCTGGCGCGACCAGTTCAACCTCTCGCTCGACCCCGATACGGCCGAGGATTTCCACGACCAGACCCTGCCGGCCGAAGGCGCGAAGACCGCGCATTTCTGCTCGATGTGCGGGCCGAAATTCTGCTCGATGCAGATTAGCCAGGAGGTCAGGGAGTTCGCGGCGAAGCAGAATTCGGACAGCTATCTGGCGGCTGAAAACTCCAACCCCGCTCACCCTGAGCCTGTCGAAGGGTCGTCCTTCTCTTCCTCTGACCTCAAAGAAAAAGGCAGGGCTTCGACAAGCTCAGCCCAAGCGGATTTGGATGAGGAAGATGCCGAATCCGGCATGGCGAAGATGGCCAAGAAATATCGCGAAGGCGGCGATCTTTACGTCCCGGCCAAGTGAAGCGTGTCGTCGGCCCAACCGAAGGAGACCAGCATGACGCAACTACCCTATGAAGACGCGCTGGAGCGCGCACGCATGGAACTGGAAAGCGCGCTGTCGCTGCTCCTGCACGAGATCGCCGATTACCCGACACCGATCTCGGGCTGCGATGCACAATTTATCCGTCTGATCAGCGACCGCACCCGCATCGCAAGCAGCCTGCGCGATCTCGACGACCGGCCCTTCGTTGCATCGCCTCGCAAATTGGAGCCCGAAGCGGCCTGAGTGCCGGATGACGAGGAGCGACAGAGGATGCGGAAGCCGGGATGGGGGAGATGAGCGAGAAGTTTCGCGAGGAAGGCGGGAAGTTGTATGTGAAGGCGGAGGGGTGACCAAAGATCTTCGCGCAGTTTGAATTCCTACGCATCTTCGGTTCGGATGAACTAGTTATTATCTTTCCGGTAAGGCGGTGACATTGTCATTCCATCTTGGAACCCGTGCTTTTCTCTGTGCTCGTTCCACATATGCGCATCGTTGAAGCTTCGGATTTTGGGCGGCCGCACCTCCCACCAATCTGGATCTTCCGCAGAGGTAGATGTCGGCTGTGAACGGTAGATTTTATGGTATAGTGGCTCTTTGAACTCCGAATAAAACGCATCGTCGTCGGGATCGAAATAATCGGAAAAAGGCAGAGTGATTTGTAGTCGGACTGCCCAGTCAATAACTTGGCCATCGATATTATCTCTAAGCTGTCGCTCGATCTCATACTTGGTCAGCGTTGGAACTGCCGACGCTGGAACGAGATAGTCTGCCCAGCAGCTATAAAAGCAGCCGTTGGGCGTGTCGTGCCAGATGGCACGAACTCGAATGGCTTCGTCCGGCCCCACCGCGATTCGATCCAATTCCGCGATGATTTCTTCTAAGAATAGTAGGCTTGGCGGTTCCACCCCCGAACGACTTTCGACGAAAAGGAAACAGCCATTGTAGTGCGCTGTCCAACGTTCTTCCCGCTCGGTATAAAATATCTTCCATGTCTCGGGCCTTGGGTCATGAAAGGCGTTTTGAGCAAGTGAGTAGTTTGTGTGGGTCAAAAGCCGATTTTCGATTTCGACGTTATCCCATACGAGGCTAACAAGGTCAGTTTGGTCGCCAAGCTCCAGCAGTTTGCGAGACAACTCGGACGACGGTTGTGTTGAGGTTGCCATCAGAAAGCCGGTCGCATTGACGCGCCGGCATCTGTCCACGATGTCAGGAACGTCGGCCACACCAACAGAACGACCAGAATGCGCATAGTGTTTACAATCAACCAACCAGGTCACATCGGTTGAGTGCAATGGGCCGCTTAGGCTTTCTATCGCCAACAAGTCGCGGCCACTGTCTGCGCCCACACCGGTCCACGTTGGCCTTAAACCTGCGCGCAAAAGAAGATCGCGAACAAGCTGTTCGAAGCGTATGCCATCTTGTGGGAGGTTGGTGAAATCCAGCATCAATTTCTCTTCGGCTATTCTTTGTAAATTATTTTATCACTTTATGCTCTTGTCGCTAGCCGTATCGACGTTATAACACCCGTATGAACATCCCGCTCAAGATCACCAAGATCGGCAACAGCGCCGGGGTTATCCTGCCCAAGGAGGTGCTCGCGCGGCTGCGGGTGGGGCCGGGGGATGTCGTGCATCTGACCGAGGCGCCGGACGGCATTCGCATTACCGTCGCCGATCCCTCTTTCGCCGAGCAGATGGAAGCGGCGGAGCGCATCATGCGGCGGGATCGCAACGTCCTGCGCGAACTGGCGAAGTGATCTTCCGACAGTGACGGGCTTGGAATTATCCGATCCGTCATTGCGAGGAGGCCCATGTCTTTCTTGGGCCGACGCGGCAATCCAGAGCCACAAGCGGTTTCGCCTGCCGCTCTGGATTGCCGCGCTCCCGGAGTTTATCCTGAGCGGCTGGCTTGCCAGCCAGCCGAAGGGGTCGCTCGCAATGACGATGTGTGATGATAAAGCCCGGCCCGCTCGAAAGAACGCGCCTGAATGACCCGCCCTCCCGTTCGCGTACAGCCGATCTGGGTGCATGAGGAGGTCGCGCTGGCCGTGCACGACCGCCAGCTGGCCGAGCATGGAGGAGGAACGGGGACGCGTGACCGGGGCGGGCTTGAATCCGCCCTGGCGCGCCCGCGCAATCGCTGGGAACATGGCGAAGACGATCCGGCAACCCTCGCCGCCGCCTATGCGTTCGGCATCGTGCGCAACCATCCGTTTGTCGACGGCAACAAACGGACCGGATGGGTCATCGCCAACCTGTTCCTTAGCCTGAACGGACTTCATATTGCGTTCGACGAAGTCGCTGCCGTCCGATTGGTCGAAACCCTCGCCGCGGGAGAGTTGAACGAAGAGGAATTGGCGGGCTGGTTTCGCGCGCACATCGTCGAGAATTGAAGGGCTCTTTGCAAACCTCGTCATTGCGAGGAGGCCCGAACTCGTTTCGGAGCGACGCGGCAATCCAGAGCGGCAAGCGATGCCGCGAGCCGCTCCGCACCACGCCGCCGCTACGCCCCGCTCGCCACCCTTCCGGCCAGCTTCCGCACCATCTCGCGCACCTCGGCGGGGGTGTCGCCCTTGACGACTTCGACATAGCCGATCCCGGCGCGGCGCAGCGCTTCCTTCTTCACCGCGTCGCGCGCCGCGGCGGTCTTGCCCGTGTGATGGCCCGCGCCCTGGAACTCGACGGCGTGGAGCGGCCGGCAGTCGGCGTCGACGATCAGCAGGTCGACGCGCTTCGAATTGATCGCGAAATAGGCGGCCTTGTCCGGGCTCGACAGGATCTCGCCGAGCGACACCTGGCCCATCGCGCGCCAGCCCGGGCTTTCCGCTTCCAGCGCCGCGTCGACCACGCCGAGCAGCCGGCGTTCGGACCTGTTCATCAGCGGGCGCGCGCGGAAGCTGGCCTGCATCACGGTGCGCAGCTGCTCGGCGGCGAGGGCTGCGCCGCCCTGCGCCCCGCCCGCGCCGGGCGCGCCCGATCGCTTGCGGGCGGCGTTGCGGCCTTTCCAGTAGGCGCGGCGTTCGGCGCGGTTGAGCGCCTCGACGAACCGCTCGACCGCGATGCCGAGCGCCGCGCCGGCGCCGAGGACGATCACCAGCAGCCAGGGCTTGTCGATCAGGGCGAGTATCTCGGGCGGCATGATGCGGAAATCATGCCCTTTTTTCCTTTCCAAAGCGTCAATGCGCGAAGCGGGTTGTCGGTGCGTCCGCCCGCCTGCCGATCGCCGCGCGGCCGCCGCGTTCCGCGCTCCGAAGGGTGTGCCGCTCACGCGCAAGCTGGCGCAAAGTGCCTCAAAGTGGCGCGATTCGGGACGGCGTCGGCGCGAAAGGCCGGGTTTCCGCCGAT
The DNA here is from genome assembly GCF_052168275.1 of Parasphingopyxis sp. Classification (GTDB taxonomy): domain Bacteria; phylum Pseudomonadota; class Alphaproteobacteria; order Sphingomonadales; family Sphingomonadaceae; genus Parasphingopyxis. Next base: position 25,661 of record NZ_JBQLZM010000016.1, read on the forward strand.
TCTGGCGTTCCGGCCCCCTTATGCGCGCCACCTTCGCCACCTTCCGCGCCGCATCCGCCGCTCCGGATCGCCGAAAGGGTCTCGCCTCTCAGTCGAACGCGAACCCCGCCGCCTTGGCCTCGGCGATGATCTCCGGCCCGGTCTTTTTCGGCGTGTCCTGCGCGAAATCGTACCAGTCCGGCTTCTCGTCGATGAAGATCTGCTCGCCCAGGGTCAGCGCGCCGACATCGTCGAACAGCCCGGCGGTCAGCGAATAGTTGTCCGCCGGGACGAAGCGGTAGAAGAGGTTGGTGCCGCATTCCCGGCAGAACCCCCGCTCGGCCCAGGCGGACGAGGCGTAGCGCGCGATATGCTCGTCGCCGGTGAAGCGGACATTCTGGCCGCACTGCAGGCCGGTAAAGGCGATCCCGCCCCAGCGCCGGCACATGGTGCAATGGCAGGCCTCGACATGCGGCCGCGCGGGCGTCGCGGCGACGGTCACCGCGCCGCACAGGCAGCGCCCTTCCAGCGTCTCTTCGCTCATCTTCCTGATCCTCTTCCGGAATGTTGGGCGGCGAACCTGACAGGCGCCGGCGCCGCTTGCAACCGCGGCTATGCGGCGCGGATCATCGCCTTCAGCCGCCCGGCCTGCCGCCGCCAGGCGCGCTCGCCGTCCGCCCCCTCGCCGGCGGCTTCGGCCAGCGCGTCGACCGTCATGTCGACCCAGGCCGTCCATTGCGCCGCGGGAATCGCGCCGTAATTGCGGTGGAGGTCGACGAAATTGACGATCGTCGTCTCGACCCACCAGGCGTTTTCGGCCAGCCCGAGCATCGCCTCGAGCGTCTCGTTGACCATCCGCCCGGCCGCCGCCTCGACATGCGGGAAAAGCGCGCGGGCCTCGGGAAATTCCGCGAAGAAGCGGTCGAACACGATCGGCACGATATCGACGCCCGCCTCCCCGGCCGCCTCGAGCAGCGCCGTCATGGCGGCCGTATCCCCGGCCATCGCGCTGTCGGCGACGGCGCTCAGATCTTGCCGTCCTGCACCAGCGCGAACAGCTCGGCCCCGGTCATCTTCCGGGTGTCCTCGGCGAAGCTGTAGAAATCGGGCTTCTCGTCGATGAACACTTCGGTCTTGAAGGCGAGGCCGTCCGCATCGTCGAACAGGCCGACGGCTACCATATGCTGGTTCGCCTCCTTGATGCGATAGAAGAGATTGGTGCCGCATCTGGCGCAAAAGGCGCGCTCGGCCCAGGGCGAGGAATCGTAGCGCGTGACATGCTCCTCGCCCGCGATCGCGACGTCGGTGCCGCAATCGAGCTCCATGAACGGCCCGCTGCCCCAGCGGCGGCACATCGAGCAATGACAGGCGCCCACCTCATGGCTCGCCGCCTTCGCCGTGATCGTCACCGCGCCGCACAGACACTTGCCCGCCCGCTCGCTCCTTGTCGGCGTATCGCCCATGGTCCTTCCCTCCGATCCTCGTCCATCCTGCCGACGGACATCGCGCGGGGCCTTGACATAAGTCAACTGACAGCACCGGCTCTTCGCCGTCCCGTGCGGGACGTTCGTCGAAAGCCGGCGCCGCGCGACGGCCGCTCGTCGAAAGCCGGATCGACAACCGCCGCGCGATCGGCTTCGGCCCTCCCATCGCATTGTTTCCGACCCGCAACACGAGGTTCGTCCCGTCATGAAAATCTTCTTCCGCGCCCTTCCGCTCGCCATCGCCTTGGCCCTGCCCGCCGCGCCGCTCGCCGCGCAGGAGCGGCCCAGCTTCGACGATGCCGGCGCCGCGACCCAGCCGGTCGGCCATGCCTATTTCGACGCCTATATCGCGCGCGACTGGGATGCGCTGGAGCCGCTGCTCGCCGACGATGCGAGCTTTCACGACGCCACGGCCGAGCTGGTCTTCGGCGGCGCCGAGGCGGAGGGCAAGGCGGCGATGATGACGCTGTTCCGCGACGGCTATGAAGGGATCACGCGGATGACGCTGCGCCCGATGCGCAATTTCCATTCGGGCCATTATTCGGTGTTCGAGGGCGAGCTCGACTGGGCCCTGCGGCTCGACGACGGGATGGAAGTGGCCAGCGTGATGCCGTTCGTCACGATTCTGCGGGTCGAGGACGGGCGGGTTGTCTCGCATCGCGACTTCGCCGACTACGCGCCCTTCCTCGCCGCGCTGCGCGCCGCGCGCGCCGCTGCCGCGGAATAGGCCGCTCAGCCGATCGGGGGGGGGCGCAAGTCCCCCGGGGCCGCGGCAAGCGGCGGCCCCGGCTGGCCAGGTTCCGGCCCGGCCTCAGCCCTTCTTCTTCATATGCTCGAGGCCCGAGACCACCCCGGGCTTCTGGGACGGCTGGGACATGTTGTTCTTCTTCTTTTTCTCCGCCTTGGGCTTGCGGATTTCCTTGTTCGATTTCTTCTGGCCTTTCGCCATGATGCTGTCCTTCGCGCAGGCGGAATGCCCGAACGCCGACGCTAGGCGCTTTGGCGGCGAAAAGCGCGCAGGATCTGCATTGGCCGAATCGGGCCGGTCGCGGCGCTAGAAAATTCCGGGCGAATGGAACTGCGCGGCGCTGGGCCGGGCGGGCGTCAGCATCGCGCGCTGGCGCAGCTGGCCGGGTTCGGCCTGCCCCGCTTCGGTGCCGCTGGCGCTGGCCGTCGCCGATATCGGCTGGCAGCTGCGTCCCGCAAGGAAATCGAGCGCCCGGGCGATCGAGTTCTCGCGCGGATCGCCGAGCGCGAAGCCGACATCGTCGCCCGCCGCGCAGCTCGCCCCGACGCTGCCGGCGAGCCCGTCGAAATAGTCGGCATTGCCCGCCGAATTTTCGGTGGCGAAGGCGACGATGCGGAGCCGGTCGTCGCATTGGGCGCGGTCCTCGGCGATCTGGCCGACCGGCTTGCCGAACGTATCGCTGCCGACGAGCGCAAGGTCCGAGCCGAGAAACGGGATGAAAGCGTTGATCACGAGCTCGCTCGCCGATGCGGTGGCGCCGGTGCCGATAAAGGCGATCCGCGTCGGCGCGACGGATTCGGCCTTGGGCGAAATCCGTTTGACCGAACTGAACTGCGATTTGCTCGGTCGATAGGTCAGCCGGGCGAAGACGTCGTTCATCCGGTTGCGCGCGAGCAGGTTCCCCATCAGCTCGGCCGTGCTCACCAGCCCGCCGCCATTATAGCGAAGATCGATGATGAACTCGGTGATGCCGCGCGCCTTGAAATCGTCGAACGCGGCGGTGAGCGCGGGTTCGGCCGTCTCGATGAAGGTGCGCAGGTTGAGATAGCCGATCTCGCGCCCGCCGTCCTTGATCACCCGCGCGCCGTAGCGCGGCGAGACGGGGTCGAGATCGAAATCGGCCTTGGTGACAGACAGCGTGCGCGTGCCGTTGACCGGATCCTTGACCCGCAAGGTGCGCTGCACGCCCGCCGACGAGGGGCCGAGCGCCTGGGTCAACGCGGCCTGTCCGCCGTTCGCGACGATCTGGCTGATCGTGCGCAGGTCCGCGCTGCTCGTGCCGATGGCGAGGATCTCGGTGCCGCGATCGATCCCGGCGGCCAGCGCCGGCGCGCCTTCGAAGGCTTCGGAGACGAACAGGCGCCGCCCCGCGCCGTCATAGGAGAGCCGGATGCCGAAGCCGGCATTGGCGCCCTGCTGGAAAAAGGCATTCTCCTCGGCAATCGAGGTCAAATGGGTGAAGAAGCGGTCGCGGCCCTGCGAACGCGCGGTGGCGGTGAGGTTGTCGATATAGGCGCTGACCGTCGCGAAGCCGGCCGGGCTGCGGTTGGCGGGCAGCGTCTCGGGAAACAGATACCATTCGTCGATCTGCGCTCCGGCCCATTGCTGGCGCGCGGCGACCGAGCAGGGGCTGCTCGCCGGCGACGGCGGGGGCGGCGCGCTGGCGCTCGGCGGAGGTGCTGCGGAACTCGCGCCGCCCCCGCCACCGCCGCCTCCACAGGCCGCGAGCAGCGCGAGGGCACTCAGCGCCGTGCCGATTTTTCCCGGTCTCCTGATCGCCCCGCCTCCCTGCCGCATGCCGAACCGTGAATCGGCCTCTATTCGCAACAGGTTGAACCGGAGATGAGCGGCGCGCAAGACGGAAGATGCCCGCCTCAGTCGGCGGCGCGGATTTCCGAGCCCAGTTTCAGCACCTCGTCGCCATCCTCCTGCCGGATCAGATAGGCCGGATCGTCCTCGGACCCGTTGCGCGTGACCTTGGTGCCGTGGATCGTGCGCGTCACCTCGCGCTCGAACCGGTCCGCGATCTGGCCCTTGGCCGTGCCGGAACCCCAGTCCCATTCGACATACTGATCGGTCTGAAAGCTGTTCGCCATTGCGGATATCTCCTGTCTTCCCCTGTCGTCCATTCAACGCACGCCGGCCCACGGAAGTTGCGTGATTTTGACGGGTGTTTCCCCGGCGCGGCTGCGCTAGGACCGGCCGGATGCAAGAGGAGACGACCATGGCCGACAAGACGCTCCACCCCGAAACGCTCGCGCTGCACGCCGGATGGCGCGCCGATCCCGGCACCGGCGCGGTCGCGCCGCCGATCTTCCAGACGACGAGCTACCAGTTCGACAGCACCGACCATGCGGCCAACCTGTTCGCGCTGTCCGAGCTCGGCAATATCTACACCCGGATCGGCAATCCGACGACGGCGATCCTCGAGGAGCGGATGGCGGCGATCGAGGGCGGCGCGGCGGCGCTCGCCGTGGCCTCGGGCCAGGCGGCCTCGGCCTATGCGGTGCAGAATCTCGCGCGGGCGGGCGACAATATCGTCAGCGGCACCGATCTCTATGGCGGCACCTACAATCTCTTCGCCAACACGCTGAAGGATCTGGGCATCGAGACGCGCTTCGTCGATCCGGCCGATCCGCAGGCGTTCGTCGATGCGAGCGACGACAGGACCCGCGCCTGGTACGTCGAGACGCTGCCCAATCCGAAGCTCGTCGTCGCGCCCATGGCCGATATCGCGGCGGCGGGCCGGCCGATGGGCATCCCGCTGATCGTCGACAATACGGCCGCGCCGCTGATCGCCCGGCCGTTCGATCACGGCGCCGCGATCATCGTCTACTCGACGACCAAATATATCGGCGGGCACGGCACCTCGATCGGCGGGCTGATCGTCGATGGCGGCAATTTCGACTGGGCCGCGCATGCCGAACGCCAGCCCCTGTTGAACACGCCGGACGCCAGCTATCACGGCGCGGTCTGGACCGAAGCGGCGGCGCCGCTGGGGCCGATCGCCTATATCCTGCGCGCGCGCACCGTGCTGCTGCGCGATCTCGGCGCCGCGATGAGCCCGATGAACGCCTTCCAGTTCCTCCAGGGGCTGGAGACGCTGGCGCTGCGCATGCCCCGGCATTGCGAGAACACGCAGAAAGTGGCGGACTGGCTCACCGGCCGCGACGGCGTCGCCCGGGTCATCCATCCCTCGCTATTGGAGGGCGAACAGCAGGCGCGGGCGGAGGCGGTGCTGACCGGCGGGCTCGGCGGCCTGCTGGGCTTCGAGCTGGCCGGCGGAGCGGAGGCCGGCAAGGCGTTCATCGACGCGCTCGAGCTGCTCTACCATGTCGCCAATATCGGCGATGCGCGCAGCCTCGCCATCCATCCCGCCTCGACGACCCACAGCCAGCTCGCCGCCGAGGAGCAGCTGGCGACCGGCGTGTCGCCCGGCTATGTCCGGCTCTCGATCGGGCTCGAACATATCGACGACATCATCGCCGATATCGACCAGGCGCTGACCGCGGCGCAATAATCCCGGCGCCGGGAGCGGTGCGTTTCCAGGCTGACCGGCAAGGCCCTTTGATTGACCGGGGGCAGTCAACCGACGGCCCCAATGGTTTTCATGACCAAGAGCAGGTCGGTAAAATAGCGCACCTCGCAAATGGTCTCTTCCGTGAATCGAAATATCGTTACATCGGGAACGTGCACATGCTTGCCGCTCGGCGGCACGCCCAGAAACATTCCGTTCTGGACGCCATCCAGCACCGACTGCACGACGACCGTTTCTCGCTCGACGGTCACGCCGGTGACATCAGTACTCAGGTCTGAAAATCCTTCGAACAGCGCCTCTTGAAAGGCGATAAAGGCCTTTCGTCCCCTGTTCGGTTCAGGCTGCCCGTTGAAAAATCCTATCATGTCGGGCGCGGCATGGGCCTCCCACACAGCCTGCCATCCCGGATTTGCGCCCCATCCGTCACGGAACATCCCGCACGCCACATCGACCCGCCGCCTTTCAAGCGGAGACCGAATCTCGGCGGAGTGCAGCATGATCGAATCTCCATACAGGGTGTATGGCACCGATTTGCCTTTCACCCGCAAGCTTGTCAATACACCCTGTATGGAAAAGAAAGGCCGGAAGACGCTGGGGCGCGACCACTGGATCATCGCCGCATACGAAGCCTTCGAGCAAGGCGGGGTCGACGCGGTCAAGGTCGATCGCCTCGCCAAGACGCTGGGCGTAACGCGCGGCGGCTTCTACTGGCATTTCAAGAATATCGCAGACCTGATGCAGATGGTGCTGCACAGATGGCGAGATCGGCAAACTGAGTCGGTGATAACGCGAAATGAAGACGCAGGCGGCGACCCTAGGGAAAAGCTGCGACGGCTGCTGATCGCCTGTGCGGAAGATGATGGTCGCTTCGAAGTCGGTATCCGTCTCTGGATGGCTGATAATGCCGATGCGAAATCGGTGGTGGCGGAGGTCGATGAGCGCCGGACAGCCTATATAGCCGCGCTATTGCAACAGATCGGTTTGCAAAAGGCAGAAGCGACGCGCCTGGCGCCCGTCGCCTATTCATCCTGGCTCGGCGAATACTCGGCCGCAGTATCGCGTACCCGGGATGAGCGCATTCGCAATATGGAAGTGCTGTACGATCTTTTGGTCGGTGAAAAGCAAACCGGTGCCACCAATCGGTGAGACCGACCGCTAGAAGGTTATGCCCCTGGCATCCGAAACGCTCCGCCAGACTCACGATATTCGGCTCGGCCGTAGTAATCGGCAAAAAAAGGGGCCGGCTATAGAGCCGGCCCCTGTTCGCATCGACGATGGGCGGCCGGGTCAGTCGGCCCGGTCCATCATGCTCTGGATGGCGCTCATCTGGTCATGGCCCTGCTGCACCGAGGTAAAGCATTGCTCGACCACGGCGCGCGATTGCGGCTCGAGATCGTCGTCGCGCAGCGCATCTTCGAACTTCGCCTTGATATGGTCTTCGCCGCGCTCGACCTCCTTGACGATCGCCTCGTCGTCGGTGCCGGTCACCGCGTCGCGCAAGCCAAGAAAGGCGCGGTGCGCGGCGGCGAGGATCGTTCCGTCGTCCTCCGGCTCGGCGCCGTGGCGGCGGACCTCCGCCTTGAGCTGGTCGGCGACCTGCAGGCGCTCGGCGGCGCGGTCGCGGAACAGCTGCGCGAAGCGTTCGCTCGTCGCATCGTCGGCGGCCTTGGTGTAGCCGTCGACGCTGTCGAGCGTCGTCGCGATCAGGCCGTTGAGCGTGCGGACATTGTCGTTGAACATGATGAAACTCCTCTTACTTCATTTCAGGGCTGCGGATATCGGGTCAACGCGCCAATCGCGAAATCGATCCGAAAAATCTTTATATTTCAGTTATGTTACGGCATTCATGGCGGAGGCCGCCGGACCGGCGAACAGGCGGGATGACGGTTGGCGGCGCGGATGCGAGCGGCTAGGAGCGGCGCATGAGAAACAGCAGCCACCGCCATGATTTCGCCCGGGGCGTCGATGCCGTCTATGCCGCCTTCACCGATCCCGCCTTGGTCCGCGCGAAGCTCGAGGCGCTCGGCTCGCGCGATATCGAGATAGATGTGAGCGAAGCGGATGGCGAAACCGTCGTCACGATCGAACGGACCGTGCCGGTCAACGTGTCCGGTCCGCTCCAGGCAGCGGTCGGCGACAGCCAGCGCGTGCGCCAGACCGAGCGCTGGACCGGCGGGCCGGGCGGACCCTACACGGCCGAGGTCGACGTCCAGCCGGTCGGCATGCCGGCGACGATGCGCGGCGAAACCACGCTGAGTGCCGACGGCGACGGATGCCGCTGCGATGCGACGATGGAAGCGCGCTGCGCGATCCCGCTGATGGGCGGCAAGGTCGAAAAGCTGATGATCACCGATTCCGATGCGAAGATCGCGGAGGAATTCGCCTGGATCGCGGCGCACGCCTAGACCGGTTCGGGTAACTCGGTTCGGCCGGCCCGGTTCAGATGCCGCTCCGCTTGCCGAGCATGTCGCGATAGAAGGCGAAGGCCGGCGCCATGTCCGCCTCGTAATCGCCGGTCGGCACGATGACCGGCCCGATTCCGGCGCGCTTGCGCGCATAGTCCATGAACCCGCAGACGATCGGCACGCCCGCGCCATGGGCGATCCGGTAGAAACCCGTGCGCCAGCCGGCGACCTTCTGCCGCGTCCCTTCTGGCGCCACGGTCAGCACGAACTCGTCGCGCCGGGCGAACTCGTCGATCATCTGCTGGACCATGTCGCGATTGGCCGAACGCTCGACCGGCACCCCGCCGACCTGCCGCATGAAGCGCCCGATCGGCCATTTGAACAGCGTGTCCTTCGCCATGAAATGGGTGTGCAGGCCCAAGGCGTCGGTGAGCCCGACATAGTTGGGAAAATCCCAGTTGCTGGTGTGCGGCACCGCGATGATCACGAAGCGGCGCGGTTCGGGCGGCGTGCCGACCGCCTCGAAGCCGTGCCGGCGGTAGATGAAGATCAGGATGCGGCGGACAAGCCGGGCGAGCAGGCCCATCGGCGGCGCATCGGGACGGGCGTTCGTTTCCATCGCGTAACGCTCTGCACCAAGGGCCGGGCAATTGCCATGGGCATAATCGCCATATGAGACGGGCGCAGACATGGCCGGCCATATCTGCTATCGTGCCGGCGTCGTCCAAGCCGATCCGGGGGCAGATGCCGATGCGCCTGATACCGATCCTGATCGCCATCGCCTGCGCGGTCGTGCCGCTCGCCGCGGCGGCGGGGCAGGAAGTCACCGATCCGAACATGGAAGTCGATTCGATCGCGCTCGCTCCCGGCGAAGGCGTCGTGTTCGGCTTCGGCGAAGGGTTTTCGCACCAGCTGCTGCTCGTCCGCCATCGCGGCGAGGAAGCGCTGGCGACGCCGCTCGCGCCCGGCGAGGTCCGCGCGGTGCTCTATACCGATGCCGGCGAGACCTGGCTGGAGATGGAGAACGGCACCGGCGAGGTCCTCTATTTCGACGCGCTGGCCGACCGCACCGGCAATGGCGGTTACGGCACGGTGCCCTCCAGCGCGGTGCCGGTCGGCGAGCGGATCATCGCCGGACGCTGGGCCTTCGAGATCGCCAGCCTCGTCATCGGCGAATTCTCCTACGGACCCCATGGCGACCATGCGCACTAGCCGCTAGGCTCGCGCCCATGCTCAAGCTCACCTATTGCCTCGTCCGGCGCGCCGAGCTGTCGCGCGCAGAGTTCCACGCTTATTGGCGCGAAACCCATGCGCCGCTCGTCCGCGCGGCGGCGCAGGCGCTCGGCATCCGCCGTTACGTCCAGTCGCACACGGTCCCGACCGCGATCGACGCCGCGATCCGCGACGGGCGCGGGCTCGACGCGCGGGACTATGACGGCGTCGCCGAACTCTGGTACGACAGCGAGGACGCGCTGCTCGCCGCGACGCAGACCGAGAAGGGCCGCAGGCATGGCGCGATCCTCGCCAAGGACGAAGCGCGCTTCATCGATTTTGCGCGCTCGCGCCTCTTCTTCGCGCACGAGAATGTCGTGATCGGCGATGGTTGATCCAGCTATGGACGGACTGCCGTCGCTCCCCGACAAGGCCGCCCTGCTGCGCCGCGCGATCCCGCACCGCGCCGGCTGGGATAACGGCAGGCGGCCCGAAAAAATCGAACCCGCCGGCCCCGGCGAGGAATCGGTCTGGACCTATCCGCGCCCGCCCGCCCTCCGCGAGACCGACGGCGAAATCGAGATTCGGTGCGCCGACGGGGTGCTGGCGCAGAGCGGCCGCGCGCTCAACATCGTCGAAACGGCCGGCGCGCCGGTCCACTATCTCCCGCCCGACGACGTCCGCACCGACTGGCTCGTTCCGACCGATCATGTCACTGTCTGCGAATGGAAGGGCGCGGCCGTGCATTTCGATCTCGTCGCTCCGAGCGAGACCGTCCGCCACGCGGCCTTCGCCTATTCCGATCCGTTCGACGATCTGGGTCGTGGTTTTGCTCGGATCGCGGGCTGGTTCGGCTTCTATCCGGCGAAGCTCGCCTGCTATCTCGACGGCGAACGCGTCCGCCCACAGCCCGGCGGCCTCTATGCGGGCTGGGTGACCGACGCGATCAGGGGCCCGGTCAAGGGCGCGCCGGGAACCGAGGGGTGGTGAGGGAGGGCGGCTCCAGAAACGCGAAACCGTTTGCCCTGAGCCTGTCGAAGGGCCGTCCTTCACTTTAGATGGTTGAAAAGGAAGAACAGGGCTTCGACAAGCCCGGTCCGAACCGAAAAAGAGAAGATGCCGCCCATGCCCGATACGGAAATGCCCGATACGGAAATGCCCGACACCGAAACGCCCGCCCCCTCCATCTGCATCATCGGCGCGGGCTGTTCGGGTTTCACCATGGCCAAGCGGCTGAAGGATCATGGCCTCGCCTATGACCAGTTCGAGGCGTCGGACGATATCGGCGGCAACTGGTATTACAAGAATCCCAACGGCATGTCGGCCTGCTACCAGAGCCTCCATATCGACACCTCGAAATACCGCCTGGCGTTCGAGGATTATCCGGTGCCCGAGGACTGGCCCGATTTCCCGCACCATGCGCAGATGCTCCAGTACTTCCACGATTATGTCGATCATTTCGGGCTGCGCGACGCCATCACCTTCGACACGCGCGTCGAGACGGCCGAGCGGCAGGGCGACGGGCGCTGGAAGGTGACGCTCTCGACCGGCGAGAGCCGCACATATGACGCGCTGATCGTCGCCAACGGCCATCATTGGGACCCGCGCACGCCCGACTATCCGGGCGAGTTCCACGGCCACCAGATGCACAGCCACGCCTATTGCGACCCGTTCGAGCCCTATGATTTCCGGGGCAAGCGCGTGATGGTGGTCGGCGGCGGCAATTCGGCGATGGATATCGCGTCAGAGCTGTCGCAGAAACCGATCGCCGAAAAGCTCTTCGTATCGATGCGGCGCGGCGTCTGGGTATTGAGCAAATATGCCAACGGCCAGCCGGCGGACAAGGCCGTGCTGCCCGCATGGATGCCGCGCAAGCTCGGCCGCAGGATCGCCCAGCGGCTCATCAAGAAACGCATCGGCCGGATGGAGGATTACGGCCTCCCCAAACCCGACCACGAACCGCTCGAAGGCCATCCGACCGTCTCGGAAGAATTCCTCGCCCGCGTCGGCTGCGGCGATGTGATTCCGAAGGGCGCGATCGACCGGTTGGACGGCGACGGCGTGGTCTTCGCCGATGGCAGCCGGGAGGAACTCGACGCGATCATCTGGGCCACCGGCTACAAGATCAGCTTTCCGTTTTTCAGGGACCCCGAGTTGCAGCCCAAGGACAACGCCTATCCGCTCTACAAGCGCATGGTGAAGCCGGGCTATGAAAGCCTGTTCTTCCTCGGCCTCGCCCAGCCGCTACCGACGCTGGTCAATCTGGCCGAGCAGCAGAGCAAGCTGGTCGCCGCCGCGCTGACCGGCGACTATGCGTTTCCGGACGCAGCGGAGATGGAACGCGTGATCGTCGAAGACGAGAAAATCCATCTCGGCCATTTCTACGCCTCGAAGCGCCACACGATCCAGGTCGATTTCGGGACCTATTGCCGAGATTTGGCGAAGGAGATTGGGCGGGGCAAAGGGAGAGGAGCACATGCAATACGATAATCGGATTGTCGCCTTTATTGATGTCTTGAGGTTTCAAGAGATAATCGACGGTACAATCGACAAAAATAAAAACGACGTCGAGGAGCAAATCGATTTTGTCTACGAAGCGTATGAGGTCATCCGGTCAGTTTGGAACCCCGATGAGACTGAAGGCGAAAAGCAGGTTTCGATATTCTCTGATACAATAGTAGTATCCGCTGATATCAAGGGACAAAGTCAGGTTTTTTGGACACTTTTGGAAATCAAACACCTAATCATGCGCATGATATGGCGGGGCATTCTTCTGCGTGGCGCGGTGGTCAGCGGCAAGCTTCTGCACACCAACAAATTTGTATTTGGCCCAGCGCTAATCGAAGCATACAATCTTGAGTCAAGGGCGGCTCAGTATCCGCGAGTTATACTTGACCGAGAGGTGATTCAGCTAGCAGGCAAGGCTCGGGCTGACCATCATTCTGCTCGGGATGAGAAGGACTACGTCCGGTCGCTGCTTGAGCAGGATTCTGATGGGATGTACTACGTTGACTATTTCTACAAAGCCCACGGCGAGCTGAATGATCCCGATCTAGATTTCCCGCAATACATCGAAGCGCTTGGAGATATTATCCGCAAAGGCCTAATGGGGTCGAGCCATCATGGGCGAGCGCACGTACGAGTGAAATATTCTTGGATGCGTGAACGATACAACAACATGGTTGAAAAGGTCACCCAGCCTGAAGCTCTTTCGCATCTCGAAGACACAATGCCACACCTTTTCGCTTTCTATAGCCAGTTAAAGCCGATTAGCCCTAGCAAAGGTTAAGTTGAGGATTCTCCCGGCAAAGCCCACTCAATCGGCTCCCTGCCCACGCTCTCCAGAAACGCATTCGCCTTCGAGAAATGCTTGCACCCGAAAAACCCGTTATGCGCCGATAACGGGCTCGGATGCGCCGCCTTCAGCACGCAGTGCCGCCCGCCCTGTTCGACGCTCTGAACGAACGCTGCCTTTTTCTGCGCGTAGCTGCCCCAGAGGAGGAAGACGACGGGCTCTTCCTTCTCCGCCACCAATCGCACGATCGCATCGGTGAACTGTTCCCAGCCTCGGCCGCGGTGCGAAGCGGCCTGGTGCTGCTCGACGGTCAGCACGCTGTTGAGGAGCAGCACGCCCTGCTGCGCCCAATGCTCGAGATGGCCGTGGCGTGCGGGCGGGATACCGAGATCGCTCTCCATCTCCTTGTAGATGTTGACGAGGCTCGGCGGCGGGCGGACGCCGGGGCGGACCGAGAAACACAGCCCATGCGCCTGGCCCGGGCCGTGATAGGGATCCTGGCCGAGGATCACGACGCGCACCCTGTCGAGCGGCGTCGCGTCGAGCGCGTGGAACCAGAGCGAACCGGCCGGGAAGATGCGCTTGCCATTGTCCTTTTCGCCGACCAGGAAGCCGCGCAGCGCCTGCATATAGGGCGCTTCGAATTCGCCCCGCAGCGGTCTCTTCCAGCTGTCGTGAAGCTTGATCGCGTCGGCCATGCCCGGCGTTATGCCGGGACCGGGCAGCCGGAGCAATCGCCGCCGGGCCGCCCCCTGTCTATTTCGCGCTGTCCTACACGCCCGCCTTTATGCCATGCTGGTCCCGATGGCGGGATATGCGCCGCCTCCGCCTTTCCCGCCCCCGCCCGGCCGGGCCGCCTCGCGCGCGGGGAGGCGGGACTTCTTGTGACAACTGGACGGATTATGGCGCGATTTGAGGGAGATGGACGATGACGATGAGCGGGCAATGCCTGTGCGGGCAATACAGATACAGCATCGCGGCCGAGCCGATGATGACTGCGGTCTGCCACTGCAAGAGCTGCCAGCGGCAATCGGGCAGCGCTTTTTCGACCAATATCGGCGTGCTCGAGGCGGCGATCGAGAGCGAGGGCGAATTGAAGGTGTTCGACGAAACGGCGGAGAGCGGCAATCTCGTCCATCGCCATTTCTGCGGGAGTTGCGGGTCGCCGCTCTATTCGACGCTGTCGGCGATGCCGGGGCTGGCCTTCCTCAAGGCCGGGACGCTCGACGATACAGCGGCGGTCGCGCCGCAGACCCATGTCTGGTGCAAGAGCGCGCAGGGCTGGATCGAGATCGACGAGAGCCTGCCGCGTTTCGACGCCAATCCGCCGGCGGGCTAGGCGGCGGCCGCCCGCAGCAGCCGCTCGGCCTCGGGCAGGAACGTGTCGATCTTCCAGGCGAGGTGCGCCGACTGCATCTCGGAGATGCGGTGGACGGAGAGGTGATAAGAGTCGGGATCGGTATCGATCTTGGTGGCCGGCCAGTTGGCCTGATGCTCGGCAACGGCGCCGCGCGCCTCGTTCACCGTCTCGCGATAGCGGCGGAGCAGCGGCTGCGCGTCGGCGCGGCTTTCGAGCGGACCGCAGATCTGCGCCTCGACGAGCGTGGCCACCCTGGCGTTCTTTTCGGAATAGTCGCGGCGCAGGCGGATCAGTTCGCGCGCCTTTTCGGCCGGCTCCAGCGTCTCGAGCCCGTTAAAGGCCTCGGCGATGAGCTTGATCTCCTCGAACAATGCCCGGATGTCGGCGAACATGGTCCCGCAACCTCCAATCGGAACGACCCGGTCCCGATTCTAGACGGCAGAAGGTTAACATTCGGCAAGCGGCCGCGCGGGGCGGCGAGGGGCCTAGTCGGCGGCCCAGCCGACGAGCAGATAGGCGAGGATCGCGACGGGACCGAGGGCGAACAGGGTCAACGCGATGAGGCCGAGGCGGATCGCCATGACGTTCCAGCCCGTCCAGCGGGAAAAGCCGGCGCACACGCCCATCAGTTTGGCGTTGCTGCGGTCGAGGGCGAAATTCTGGGCCATGGATTTGTCTTTCGTAAGGGGTTGGGGGTTCCGGACGATTTACGCGACCGGAACGACCGGGCCGATGGCAGCGCTAATGCACAGGGCGCTGACGAGCAGGGCGGCGACGGCCGAAAAGGCGGTGCTCTGCAGGGTGGAGAGATTGAAGGTCATGATGTGTCTTTCGTAAAGAGGGGGATGGTATCCCGGTTGTCCCGCGCCCAATCAGGCGACGGGAAGAACCGGGCCGACGGCGGCGCTGATGCAGACGGCGCTGACGATGAAGGCGGCGACGGCGGAAAAAGCGGCGCTCTGCAGATTGCTGAAATTGATCGACATGGTGTTTCTCCTGTTGGCCCGGCGGACGGTCCGCCGGTTCATCCAACATTAAGCAGGGACCGTGCCAGTTTTCGGATATCGTTGTTTTTCATATGGTTGCGCGAAAATCGGCGTTTCGCGACATATAGTTGCGCCCAAACTATTGGCGATTTTTCCCAAACAGTGGGGCAATTTTGGCCGAATATCCGACGCGATCGGCGAGAGCGGCTATTCGCTGCCCCAGGCGGGCGGCGGCGTCTCGACCGGTTCGGTCAGGTCGAACTCGACGCGGAAGAAGCGCTCATTCTCGCCCGCCGGGCGGCGCAGCTCATAGGCGAAACGGGCGTCGTCGACCTCCATCGCCCAGACATTGGTGACCGAAGCCGCCAGCCCTTCGCGCTCGAACAGCGCGATCGATTCCGCGTCGACCGGGAATTCCTGCCGGGTCGCGCTGCCGGGATCGGCCGTTTCGCCGCCATATTGGGTGACCGCGTCCGCGCTGCCGTCCGCATGCCGGTGGTCGTGCTTGAGCAGCAGCGCGGTCCCGGTATCGCTGATCACCCAGGTCCGCGAACGATCGTCGCCGACATGGAACGGGATGCGGATCCGGTCGGGCGCGCAATCGGCAACGTGCATGACGAGGCGCTCGGCCGCGATCTCGGCATCGGCGGGATCGTCGGACACCAGCCGCCCGGCAAAGGCCTGTCCGCACAGTTCGAACAGCCGCTCCGTGAACGCCACCTGCGGATCGGGATCGGTGTGGAGCGGGGAGGACCGGTCGTCCGGGGACGAACAGGCCGAAAGCAGCAGCGCGGCGGCGAGAAGTGGAAACGAGGAGATGCGGATCATGGCCGAACCGTAGCGGGAGACCGGACGATGCGCCAGCCGGATCACCGGACAGCTTGCGGCTTTCACGCCGCGCTTGCTTGAGGCATAGGAACGCGATGACGGACACGGGCAGGATTCGGGCCGGGATCGGCGGCTGGACGTACAAGCCCTGGCGCGGCACCTTCTATCCCAAGGGCCTGCGCCAGGCCGACGAACTCGACTATGCGGCGAGCCGGCTCGGCGCGATCGAGATCAACGGCACCTATTACCGGCTGCAAAAGCCGGAAAGCTTCGCCAAGTGGCGCGACGCGACGCCCGACGGGTTCAAGTTCACGGTCAAGGCGTCGCGCTATTGCACGAACCGCAAGGACCTGCGCGAGACCGAAGAGAGCATCGGGAAATTCCTCGGACAGGGCATCGCCGAACTGGGCGACAAGCTCGGACCGCTCTTCTGGCAGTTCATGCCGACCAAGAAATTCGATCCCGAGGAGTTCGGCGCGTTCCTCGCGATGCTGCCGAAGCAACATGCGGGGATCGAGCTGCGCCATGCGCTCGAGGTGCGGCATGAAAGTTTCGTCTGCGCCGCGTTCGTCGAACTGGCGCGCCAGCACAATGCGGCGATCGTCTGCGCGCATAGCGGGAAATATCCGCGCATCGACGACCAGACGGCGGACTTTTCCTATGCCCGGCTGCTGGGCGCGCGCGAAGACGTTGAAACCGGCTATCCCGAGGCCGAGCTCGACGCCTGGGCCGATACCGCGCGAACATGGGCCGAAGGACGCCGTCCGGACGGACCGGCCTATCTTGCCCCGGAAGAGCCGGCGCCGGACGGGCGGGACGTCTATATGTTTTTCATCAACGGGGCGAAGGTGCGCGCGCCGGCGGCCGCCCAGGCGCTGATCGCCCGCACTACGCAATGAGGAGATCCACGATGGTGCGTGTCGCAAGCATACTGGCCGCGCTGGCCGTTGCATCATGTTCGGGTGGAAGCGAACCCGAGGACCGGCCGGATACGAGCGCTGCCGGGATGGAGAACGGCTCCGCGGTCGCGGCCGAAACGCTCGATGCGATGCCGGACGACTTTCACGGCCGCTGGGATTTCTCGGAAGAAACCTGCCGCGACCCGGCGAGCGAGATGCGGCTCGACATCGCGGCCGACCGCATCGCCTACTACGAAAGCGCCGCCACGCCGGAAACGATCACCCGGACCGGACCCGAGACGCTCACCGTCGTGCACCGCTTTTCGGGCGAAGGCGAGGAATGGCAGGAAACGCTCGCCTATGAGCTGGACGCGGACGGCGAACGGCTGACCGTCAGCACGCCCGACGGCAGCATGTCGATCCGCATGCGATGCGGCGCGGCACCCGAAACGGCG
>NZ_JBQLZM010000017.1:0-8594 GCF_052168275.1 Parasphingopyxis sp.
CGCCGTCTCGCCATTTGCCGATCTCGTCGGCCCAGGCCAGATGGTGGGCGGCGCCGCGAAGGCCGTCCGGCTCGGCCGCCGAATAGAGGGTCGCGATCGTGCCGTTCGGCCACACGAGCCGGTCCAGCGACGGCTCGAAACGGGGCCGCTCGGCGCCCTGGCTGACCTGCAGCAGCCCGCTTTCTCCTTCGACCATGATTGCGCGCGCCTCCCGCATCGTCGCACCGACCAGCGCGATACGGCACAGGCCGTGACGGGCTGTGAAGGCGCGCACCCATTCCGCCCCTGCCCGCGTCTTGCCATAGCCGCGGCCGGCGAGAATCAGCCAGACGCGCCACGAGCCGTCGGGCGGGCGCTGATTTCCGCGTCGCCAGAATTCCCAATGGCGCAGCAATGCCACCCGTTGATCCGGCTCGAGCGCGTCAAGCACCGCAAGCCGTTCCCGATCGCCGAGCTGTGCCAGTCGTTCGGCGACGGACGCCTCATCCATCGCGATCGCCGGACGGCCCGTCCGCCAGGGACCGTTCGCGCATCGCGGCGAGGCGGCGGTTCAATTCCTCGAACGCCTCTTGGGGATCGCAGGCGTACTCCGCGCGTTCGCGGGCGCGCATCGCCGTTTCGCGATGGGCCTGAAGCAGACGGATGCCCACCGCGTCGCTATACTGTTTCATCACCGCGACTTCGCGGTCGCCGCGCACGATGGGCCTGTCGGTTCCGTTGATGGCCCGCTCGAGCATCACGAGCTCCAACCGCTCATAGGCGATCATGACGGCCTCGTCCCACGCCGCCCCGAATCCCGCATCGCGCTTGCGCAACGCACGCACCGAACTTTCCTTCATGCCCGCCGCCTCGACCGCGGCCGTCACGTTGCAGGTCGCCGCCAAGGTCTCGAGGAAAATCGCCCGCCGTTCCTCCGTCCATCCATCGTGACGCTCCGCGCGAACTTGCGGGCGCCCCGGCGTGTCGCCGGCATGGTTCCGGGCGGCATGGCTGGACCGGTTCCTTTTCGACATCGACATCCACCAAAGCAAAAAGCCGGGAAACGCCCCCGCGCCCCGGCTTGATACAATTCTCGATCTTGGGTGTTTGTACCTAAACAGCGTTACGATGTCAAGATAAATTTTCCCATTTGGTAAAAAATGGCCGCGTTCCCGCGAACCGCGCCGATTGCCCGGATTGCGACTGGGCTCGCGAGGCAGCAGCCGGATCGTCCCGGCTCCGGCTTCGTCCCGGAACCGGACGGCTCGATCGCCCATCGCCCGTTAGTATTGCGGCTCCGGGCAAGACTATTTCTGGGCAACGCCGGAACCGCCCGGCCCCTCCGCGCCTTATTAGGGTAGACACAGGAGGAAAGCCGCGCCGTGAACAGAGTCGTCCGTATCCAGAATTTCGCCCGTATCGGCTATCTCGCCCGCGGGGTCGTCTACATACTGCTCGGATATTTCGCGCTGGCCAGCGCCGGATCGCAGGGCACCACGGGCGTCCTCGAACGGATCATGCAGGCGCCGCTCGGCGGCATCCTGCTCGCGCTCGTCGGCATCGGCCTGGCCGGTTATGGCGTCTTCCGCCTGTACGGCGCGATCATCGACATCCAGGGCGACGGCACGGACATTACGGGGCTGGCCAAGCGGACCGGTCACGCGGCCAGCGGGCTCGCGCATCTCTACCTCGCCTGGTTCGCGATCCGCACGGTGATGGGCGCCAACCTGTCGGGCGGCGGCGGACAGGAAGCGGCGAGTTCGATCGCGTCGCTGCCCGCCGGAGAAATCCTGCTCGGCCTGATCGGCATCGGCTTCCTGCTGGCCGGTCTCAACCAGGCGGTGAAGGCCTATACCGGCAAGTTCATGAGCCTGCTCGATGCCGATGCGCCGCACCAGGCCGAATATCTGGGCCGTGCCGGCTATGCCGCCCGGGCCGTCGTCTATGCGCTGCTCGGCTGGAAGATCGCCACATCGGCATTCAGCGGCCGGGCGACCGATGTCGGCGGAATCGGCGCGGTGCTCGACGCGTTGAGCGATCCGCAATGGCTCTACATGGTCGTCGCCGCCGGCCTGTTCCTGTTCGGCGTCTTCAGCCTCGTCATGGCGCGGTACCGCACGATCCGGAACGACGACGTGCTGAACCGGCTGCGGGGATGACCGGCCGGGCGCTGCCATTTTTTTCCTCGAACACCGGACGGATCGATGTTCTTTGATGACAATATGACGCTCGACCTGCTCACGCGCGCGCTGGTCCTCGGTCCGCTCACCGTCGCGTGGGTGATCGTCACCGTGCAGATCGTCGGCCTGCGGTCCTTTTCCAAAATGACGGCGTTCGACTTCGTCATCACGGTCGCGATCGGTTCGCTGCTCGCCAATGCGGCCGTGGCGTCCGAATGGCCGGCCTTCATCCAGTCCGCGCTCGCGATTCCGGCGATCCTTGCCGTCCAGGCCGGGCTCGCCTGGCTCCGGCGCACGAGCGATGCGGCCCGGGAGGCGCTGTCGAACGATCCGGTGGTCCTGTTCCGCAACGGCAAGTTCGAACGCGACACGATGGCGCGCGTCCGTGTCGCCGAAGACGATATCTGGGCCAAGATGCGCGAAGCCAATGTGCTCGAACTCGGCAAGGTGCGCGCCGTCGTGCTCGAAACGACGGGCGATATCTCGGTGCTGCACGGCGAAACGCTGGACGAACGCGTGATGACCGGCGTCGCCGGCCGGAAGGACGACTGAGCCGGCGACCCGTCAGGCCGCGACCACGTCCTTCATCTCCGCCAGCGCCTCATGCTCGATGATGCGTTGGGTCGTGTACACCCGCGCCGTTTCGCTGAGATCGCGGCCGAGGTGCCAGTCGAGGATCTTCATCGTTTCCGGGATCGGCGGCAACAGCAGCACGTCGGCCTGGCTCAGACTGTCGCGCACGACGCTGGCGCTCGACACGACCATCGAGCGCGACATGATCTCGACGATGCTCGGAAAATCATGTTTGGGCTTGCGGCGGAAGATGATGTCCGCGAGCAGCTTGCCGCGCGAGCGCAGCGAACTGTATTTCGTATCGAGCCGCCATTCCTCGCCGGCGTCCGAGCGCAGCGAGACGACCACGTTCGGCCCGGCCTTCGCCCCGCGCATGATCATCACCGGGATATTGTCGAGCACGCCGCCGTCGACGAGGATGTCGCCTTCCTCGGTGATGAAGGGCGGCAGGATGGTCGGCAGCGATCCGGAGGCGCGCACGGCATGCCAGAGCGGCCCGCGGCGATGGACATAGACGCTGTTGGTCGACAGGTTCGTCGACACGCCGAAGAAATTGTACGGCAGATCGGCGATATCCTTGTTGCTGTATCTGAGCTCGAGCTGCTCGTCGAAAACGCGCGGATCGAGGATCGAGTGAACCGGCACGGTCACCCGCTTCATCGCCTTTTTCGCGATGAACATGTCCTGCATCTGCACGATCGTCTCTTCGGGCGTCAGCCCCTGGGCGAGCGCGCCGCCCATCGCCGCGCCGGCGCTGGTGCCGCCGTAGAAGTCGATCGGAATGTCGTTTTCGAGCAGCGCCTGCATGACGCCGACATGGGCGCAGCCGAGCGCGCCGCCGCCGGCCAGCACCACGCCGTTGGCGCGCCCCGCCATGAAGCGGCCGACCCGCGCGAAGGCCGCGTCGCTGTCGAGCGCGACATGGTGGTGGAGCTTGACGTTGCGGCTGTCGAGCCAGCGGCCGCTGCCCGTTATCTCCTGCCGCTCATGCTCGCGCCAGAGCAACAGCGTGCGGTTGGCGCGCAGGAATAGCGGGATCGCATAGTCTTCCAGGTCGGAGCGCGCGCATTCCTCCTCGAACAGCGGCGCGACGATGATCAGGTCGTCCGAATTGCGCGCGATCGCCCGGTCCCATTGCCGGTCGTTTCCGGCGACCAGAATGATCCGCTTGGCGCTGCGCTCGAGTTCGCCGAGCCAGCGGCCGAAACCCTCGCTATCGGCCGCTACGCCGTCCGGCTTGTCGGCCAGGGTCACGAGGCGTGGTTCATCGTAGCGTGCCAGAGCGGCGCAGAGGCGCTCCGCGAAACCTGCGGGAAGTTGCGATCCGGCCGCCGGAATCAGCGCCACAACCTTGCCGGGTTTCGCTTCCATCGCGCGGGCCGAGCGGGTCGCAACCGCCAGCCGCGCCGATACGGTCGAGAGGATGCCGTCGGCGATCTCGGGATAGGTGGACACCACGCTGTCATAGGCGGCCCGGGTCAGCCGGTAGACGGTGCTGTCTCGGCTGGCGCGGACATCGGCGGTCCGCACGCCGCCCGAAAAGAAGGCCAGTTCGCCGACCGGTTCTCCCGCCCCGATTTCCGCAACCACGCGGCCGTTGGACAGTTGCACGTAAAAACGCCCGGTCGAGACGAGATAGAGCGTGTCCGCCTCTTCGCCATAGCGCACAAGATAGTCGCCACCCTTGACCGCTATCGGTTCGGCGGCGTCCTGCAATGCCTGAAGTCCGGACTCTTCCAGCCCGGCAAATGCCTCGACTTGTGAAAAGTCGTTCGCCATCCCACGCCCCCTTCGTGTGTCCGGGTGCGACCCCCCTGTTATCTTCGCGCACTATCTAGCGGATTTTGCGGGGCTTTGGAAAGAGCCCGAGTGGCGTCCCGCGCCCTAGTACAGCATGTCGATTTCGCGGGGCAGGAAATAGAGCGTGGCGAAGACGGCGACCGCGACCAATATCACGCCGGCGCCGAAGCCCCTGCGCTTGTTCAGCCATCGCCACCGGCTCGCGGCCTCTGCGCCCCGCGCGCCGTTCGCCCCGCCGTCCTGCGCCAATCGCCTGAGAAAGACCGGTACGCCGGAAAAGGCGAGCAGCGTCATCAGCGCGCCGCACACAAACCAGAGCGCCTTGCTCCAATAACCGGCGAAATAGCCCATGTGCAGCGGGTCGGCGGCCTCCGAAATCCGCTGGTGCAGCGTGCCGTCGCCGCCCGAATGCCGGTCGAGAACTTTCGCACCGAAGGCGTCGACAAGCACGCCATTGGCGCGCGGGCGGACGAGCAACGTTCCGTCCTGCCCGTAGAAACCGAACGCCGCGCCGTTCGATCCCGGCCAGGTGATGCGGCGGATCGAAAGGTCGGGATAGGCTTCCCGCGCCATGGCCAGGGCGGCGGGCAGCAGGGCGGCGGCCTCCCGATTGACCACCTTGTCCTCGGTCCCGGATACGGCGGAGAAACCCGGCGCCGGTGCCGCGACTTCCTCGGTCAGATACCAGAGGCCCGTCAGCGCCATGAGCAGCCCGAACGCGAGGCTCCAGACTCCGGCCAACCTGTGCAGGTCACCCCAAAAGGCGCGGCGGCCGCGGCCGCGGCGCGGCAGCCTGAAAAGACCGCGCCACCATTTCTTGTAGACCAGCAGGGCCGTGACGAGACTGATCAGCAGGAAGACGCTCAACAGCGAAACGAGAGTCGTGCCCAGCGGATCGCGCAGCAGCAGCCGCGAATGGATGCCGCGCAACAGCGCTTTTGTGGAGAGCAAGGCCCCCTCGCCCTGCACCGCGCCGGTCTCGGAATCGAAATAGACGACACGCATCTCGCCGCCCGGCAGGTAGATATAGGCGGCCGGGGCGAAGATCGGAGACGACCCCGCCTCGAACGTCTCCACGGCATTTTCCGGCGCATGTTCGGCCAGCGCGACCGCCATAGCCTCCCACGGCAGTTCGGCGGCGGGAACCACGGCCGACGCCCGTATCTGCGGCTTTATCAGCCAGTCGATCTCATCCGCAAAGACCGCCAGCGTACCGGTCAGGCAGATGAAGCCGAAAAGCAGGGAAAGGGTGATCCCGACAAAACCGTGGATCCGGAACCACAGCCGGCCCCGCCTTACACGTGGCCGGCGGGACTCCGGAGCACCGATATCGACCGTATCCGCCACACTCGCCATAAGACGTCTGTAGCGGAGCCTTGTTGCGAGTCAATCGCAATAACATGGGCGGCGATCGGGCGTGGAAGCCGGCCGGCGCCACGCTGGCCGGCTCACGGTTCGATAATCTTGCCGCAGGGCCGCACGAAACATCCTTCGCTCGCGACCGGAGAAGGACCGCGATTGACGCAACGCGTCCATCCCGCGCCCGTTTCGCCATGGTCCAGCGGCTCGAGTATCGAACCGGGACCGCCGAGATCGAATGCATCGACGCAGATCTCTTGCTCGAACTCGAGACCGAAATGGGGGCCATCGTTCCAAGCCAGCCGGGCGGCTATGGAACCGATACCCGACAGCCTGACCTCGAGCCCTTTGCGCTGATGAAACGCAAATCCGCTCGCGCCCAATCCCCTGGCCGAAAGATTGCGCATCTGGATCGCGCCCAGATGGATTCCGCCGGCGAAAAGATCGACATAGGCGAAAATCGGCATGCGCGGCGGCCGGTAGGGATAGAGACCGGTGTTCTCGGCTTTTGGCGGAGAATGCATGATCATCCGATGTCTTTCGCACCGGGCCGTTGCGGAAATCCTGACGGATATGCTTAACGCGCCGGACTCCGTACGTTACGGCTTATCGCGCCACGTCGGGACCTATGCGCGATCGAACGCCGCGCGCAGCCAGTCCCGCACCTCGTCATCGACATCGTCGACGAGCTCGAGCCGCATCCGGTGGCTGACCATCGCGTTGAAGCTGCCCGAAGGCTCCAGCCGCCCGACCGGTTCGACACCTTTGAGGTTCAGGCCCAGATCGACCCGGGTCTTCGTGCTCGGCTGGACGAGCCCGAACTGTTTGGAACGCCGCAGGCTGACATAGCTTTTCTTTGGTGCGAGCTCGGCATCGGGCCCGAGCGTCGTAACGAATGCGGCGATCGCTTCGTAGATCGGAAGCAGCCCCGCCTTCGCCCCGGCATATTGCGCCGCGACGAGGTCCGTTTCGCCGCCGCCCGCCGCCTCTTTCGCCTTGTGCGCGACGAGATTGGCGAAGCCGTGCCCCATGCCATGCTCGCTCTTCAGCAGCTTCACGATTTCGCCATGCTTCTCCGCGCCGCTCGTCGTGACGATCGCGAGCCAGTCCTGGAGCGGCCTGCCGGTCTTCTCCGGCATGTTCGCGATCATCGACGCTGCCTGTTCTTCGGGTGTCGCCATGATGTCCCCTTTTCTAAAGATTGCGGATCCGGTCGAACGGCCAGTTTTCGCTGCGGCAGACCTTCGGCGTGAACAGCCCCATGACCGGTCCGAGCATCGTCACCATCCGCCCGCTCATCAGCGGCCGGCCGGTCTCGACCAGCGCCTTGAGATTGCCCGTGATGAAGGGCCCGCCCTGCGCCATCGATTTTTGGGATTTGGTTCCGGCCGGCACATTTTCCGTGATCAGCGTGAACTCGGTGCCGCCGTCCACCTCTTTCAGCTCGTAAATCACCGTGCTGGGCGGGTCGTCGAGATTGGTGAACATCATCGTGTGCGCGTAACGGTGCGGCGGATCGAACTCGAGCACCGTGCCGACGACGCTCGTATATTTGCCGTCCTTCGACTGCATCGCCATCGGCTCGCCCGGCGCAAGGCCGTTGGGCGTCCGGCACACCGCGCCGAAGAAGAAGGGCAGCACCTCGTCCGTCTTCACCAGCGTGTTCCACACCGTCTCGATCGGCGCCTCGATGAGGATCTTGTAATAGGCGCGCTCGGCCGTCTCCGATCGCGGCATGGGCGTGTCTCCCGTCGTGCTTGTCATGTCGGATCCTTTCCTTTCGTTGCTGTCCGCGCCGCGGCTTCGGCGGCATATTTCAATCCGGTCACCCGGCCCGCCCAGAAGGCGCTGTATTCGTCGGTCCAGCGGTCATGGATCATCTGGATCGGCGCGGCGTTCAGATAGAGCCGCCGCACCCGCCCGTCCTTCTCGCTGATCACCAGGCCCGCTTTCTCCAGCACGGCAAGGTGATTCATGATCGCGATCCGGCTGACGTCGAAGCCCCTGGCCAGCTCCCCCACCCCCTGCCCCGGCTTTTCGCGGAGCAGGTCGAGAATGTGCCGCCTGACCCCATGCGCCAGCGCGTGAAAGACGGCGTCCATGTCCGAATCAGTAATCATGTAATTACATTATTACATTCATCGGGTGAGTCAAGCCGCTGTTCCGGAGCGGCGCATCGCGATGTCCGATGTGCATCGCTCTCATTTACATCCCGAACAGTTCCGCTAAACCACGGCGCCAACGAAAATAGAGTGTTGGGGAGTGAGTTGATGGCGGCGGACGCACCGGTTTCGGCTATGGAGGCGGCGGTCAACCGCGTCACCAATATCAGCGATTTCATTTGGGGCGGCACCTGGAACGGCGAAGAGATTCTGCTCGTTCCGCCGATGGTCGTGATCCTGCTCGGCGCGGGCCTCTACATCATGGCCGGCCTCAAAGGCTATCCGATCCGCAAGCTCGGTTCCTCGCTGGTCGGCATCTTCAAGAAATCCGACAAGAAAGGCGAAGGCGAAATCTCGCCCTTCGCGGCACTCTCGACCGCGCTGTCGGGCCAGGTCGGCACCGGCAATCTCGTCGGCGTCGCCACCGCGATCACGCTGGGCGGGCCCGGCGCGATCTTCTGGATGTGGATCACGGCGCTGTTCGGCATCGCACTGGCATTCGGCGAGGGTGCGCGCGCCGTCCGCTTTCGCGAACGCACCG
>NZ_JBQLZM010000018.1:0-16911 GCF_052168275.1 Parasphingopyxis sp.
CTCGTCACCGACACCTGGATTTCGATGGGGCAGAAGGGCGGCGACGCCAAGCTCGCGGCGCTCGAACCGTTTCAGGTCACCGAGAACATCATGGCGGCCGCGAAGGACGACGCCATTTTCCTCCATTGCCTGCCCGCGCATCGCGGCGAGGAAGTGACGGCGGACGTCATCGACGGTCCGCAATCGGCAATCTGGGACGAAGCGGAAAACCGCCTCCACGCCCAGAAGGCGATCCTGCGCTGGTGTTTCGGCCTGATCGGATGACCGAAACGCGGATGGACAGTTCGCTCGGCTTCTCGATTCCCGGGCGCAACGCGCGCGGGCGAGTCGTGCGCGTCGGGCCGGTGCTGGATGAGGTGCTCGATGCCCATGCCTATCCCGATCCATTGGCGCAGCTGCTCGGCGAGGCGCTCGTCCTGGCCGCGCTGTTCGGGTCGACGCTCAAGGACGCGGGCGGCCAGCTGACGATCCAGGCGCAGACGCAGAGCGGCGTCGTCGAACTGCTGGTCGCCGATTACAAGGGCGGCGAGCTGCGCGGCTATGTCCGTCACGATGCCGAGCGCCTCGCCATGGCGCCGGCGGATCCGTCGCTCTTCGCCCTGTTCGGCCAGGGCTATCTCGCCATCACCTTCGACCAGGCGGTGACCGGCGAACGCTATCAGGGCATCGTCCCGCTGGAAGGCGGATCGTTGGCCGAGGCGGCCGAACATTATTTCGTCCAGTCCGAACAGATTCCGAGCCTTTTGCGCATCGCCGTTTCGAAAGGGGCGGACGGGCGATGGATCGCCGGCGGCCTGCTGCTCCAGCATCTGGCGGAAGGCGAGGAGGGGCGCGAACGGCTCCATGTCCGTCTCGACCATCCCGAGTGGGAGCATGTGAAGACGCTCGGCGAAACTGTGACCCCCGACGAACTCGCCGATCCCGAACTGGAGCTCGAGGCCGTCGTCTGGCGGCTGTTTCACGACGAGGGCGAAATCCGCGTGTTGCCGGCGATGCCGCTCGGCAAGGGATGCCGTTGCGATCCGGTCCATATCCGCCAGGTCGTCGGCCAGTTCAGCGCCGGCGAACATGCCGACATGGCCGACGCGGACGGGGTGATTCGCGTGAACTGCGAGTTCTGCGCGAAGAGCTTTCCGATCGAAGTGACTGAACTGTAGGTGAAAAAACCGGGTTTCAGGGCCGGTTCACCTTATTTTTGCTACAAATCGGCCCAGATGGCGGGCTATCGCCATCTGCTATGGGAGTGCACATGCGCGATATCACCCGACTGAAGCCGGCCCTGTTGGGCGCGGCGGCCATGGTCCTGCTCGCGACGCCCGGTGCCGCGCAGGCGCCGGCGGCGCTGTCGGGCCTGCAGACCGGTATCTGGGAGCTGCGCGATCTCGGCCGGTCGGGCCGGACGCCGCAGCATATCTGCGTGCGCAATCCCGAGCGGCTGCTCCAGGTTCGCCATTCCGGCCGCGCCTGTCCGCGCCGCATCCTGAGCCAGGACAGCGATTCGGTCACCGCGCGCTACGATTGTTCGGGCGCGGGCTGGGGCCAGACGACCGTTTCCGCGGAAACGCCGCGACTGGCACGGATCGACACCCAGGGCATTCACGACGGCAGCCCGTTTCACCATGTGTACGAGGCCCGCCGCACGGGCGCCTGCTCCTGAGGTTTGGCGCCGCGCCGCCGGGCGTTAACCACCCGTTTACCATCTTCGTTTAATCCTAGGCGCGTGTCTTTCATGGGGCACACTTTCCTCCCTAACGGGCCGTTTCGCCCGGAACTGGCCGCCCTTCCGGGCGGTCTTTTATTTCCGGCAGAACTTGCGCAGGGGCGGATCGAGGCATAGCTGCGTCGCCGATGGCTGAAGATAGCGAAAAATATGCGGTCCTGCTCCTGTCGGGCGGGCTCGATTCGATGGTTACGGGCGGGCTGGCGCGTGAAGCCGGCTACCGGCTGTTCGCGCTCACCGTCGACTATAATCAGCGCCACCGGATCGAGCTGGAAGCGGCCGCCACTGTCGCCGCCGCGCTCGACGTCGATCGGCATATCGTGCTGCCGCTCGATCTTTCGCAGTTCGGCGGTTCGGCGCTGACCGCCGATATCGACGTCCCCAAGACCGGCGTCGGCGACGATATTCCGGTCACCTATGTGCCGGCGCGCAACACGATCTTCCTCGCGCTCTGCCTGGGCTGGGCCGAGGCGGCGGGCGCGCGCGACATCTTCATCGGCGTCAACGCGCTCGACTATTCGGGTTATCCGGACTGCCGGCCCGATTTCATCCGCAGTTTCGAGACGATGGCGAACCTCGCGACCAAGGCCGGCGTCGAAGGCGATCGCTTCGCCGTCCGCACCCCGCTGCTCGCCATGAGCAAGGCCGATATCGCCGCCGAGGCCGCACGGCTCGGGCTCGATGCCGGGATGAGCTGGTCCTGCTACGATCCGACGCCCGATGGCCGGCATTGCGGCCTGTGCGACAGCTGCCGGCTGCGCGCCAAGGGGTTCGCCGAGGCCGGACTTGAGGACCCGACGATCTACGCGGAAAAACCGTGAGCTACGCCGTCAAGGAAATGTTCCTGACGCTGCAGGGGGAGGGGATGCAGGCCGGGCGCCGCGCCGTGTTCCTCCGCTTCGCCGGCTGCAATCTCTGGACGGGCCGGGAACAGGACCGCGCGACCGCGGTGTGCCGATTCTGCGATACCGATTTCGTCGGGACCGACGGCGAGAACGGCGCGCGCTACGCCGATGCCGATGCGGTCGCGGCGAAAGCGGGCGAGCTGTGGGGCGCGGATCGCGCCCATGCCTATATCGTCTGCACGGGCGGCGAGCCCCTGCTCCAGCTCGATGCCGCGCTGATCGACGCGCTGCATGGCGCGGGCTTCGAGATTGCGGTGGAAACCAACGGCACGCTTCCCGCGCCCGCGGGCATCGACTGGCTCTGCGTCAGCCCGAAGGCCGGCAGCGAAGTCGTCCAGCGATCCGGCGACGAGCTGAAGCTGGTCTGGCCGCAGGACGGCATCGATCCGGCCGAACTGGCCGGATGGGACTTCGCCCATTTCCTGATCCAGCCCATGGATTGCGACGAGGGCGAGGCGGCCATGGCGGCGGCGATGGACTATGTCCGCGCGCATCCCGAATGGCGGCTGACCCTGCAGACCCACAAGATGCTCGGCATTCCGTAGACCCTAATATTGGACGGGCTTGGCGCCGCTGAGACTGTTCCAGAGCGCGCGCAGCCAGCGCAGCCTCTTGTGGCCGGGATCGGGCGCGTCGTCGGCGAGCCAGTCCACTATCTCCTCGGGCGTGCACGGCAGGCGCGTCGGCGGATGGATATAGCGCGGATAGAGGATCAGCGTACCCGCGACGAGCATGTCGAGCGAGAGGGTGCGGTTGCGCCGTTCGAAGGAGAGCCGATCCTCGGTCAGTCCCCAGCCGGCATAGAAGGGGCCGCCATAGGTCAGCACCGTCCTGTCGCGCATCAGCGCCTCGAACCCGGCGAGCGAGGTCATCGTCGCCAGCGTGTCGCAGGCCGCGATACAGGTATCGATATTGGCGTGGCGGACGATCTGGTCGGCCAGCGCCTTGCACCGCTCCAGCGGGATGCGGCCGGTCCGGTTGCCCGTCTCGACATCGGGATGCGGCTTATAGACGATGAACGCGTCGGGATGATCGGCGCGCACCGCCTCGAGCAGGCCGAGATTCGTCCGGATATCCGCCGTGCCCCGTTCGATCGAGCGATCGTCCTCGACCTGGCCGACGACGAGGATGGCGCGGCGGCCACCCGGCGGATCGATTGCGACATCGCCGCCGACATTATATTTGCTGATCTTCGCCGATACGAGTTTCTCGCGCAGCCGCACGGCGCGATCCAGCAGTTCCGGCGTGAATGTGGCGCTTTCGAGAATGGTCTCCAGCCGGGAGCTGCCGTGCCGGTCGAAATACATGCCGCGATCGTCGATCACGATGGAGGCGGGAAGGTGGAAATCGGAACCGAGCCCGCGCGAGCGGAGAAATCCGTCTTCCATCCGCCAGACCGGCGCCCGGCCATGGTCGAGCTGGTCGCGCTTCGCCGGATCTTCCTTGCCCGACCAGATGAGAATGCGGCCGTCATGCGCTTCCGCATCCCGTTGAGCGCTGCCGACCGAGCCGTGAAAACGGATCCTGTTGCGCGGGCCGGCCAGCATGTTGCGGACCGCCGCGCGTTTCCAGGGGGTGAAGCCGACCGCCGCGAAATGCCCGGCATTGCGGTCCGCGATCCGCCGCCAGTCGCGCAGCCGGTCGATCGTCGCTTCCAGGGTCGTCGGCGCACCGCTGATCGGGTCGACATAGCGCGAATAGAGGAGATAGGCGGCGGCGAATATTTCCTCGACGGACCGGCGCGCGGTCCGTCGCTCGCAACGGATCTGGTCCTGCGTTGCGCCCCAGCCGGCATAGAAGGGCATGCCGAAACAGCGCACGGGCTTGCCGAGCATCAGCGCCTCGAACCCCATCAGGCTCGTCACGCAATAGACGGAATCGACCTCGGCCAGGATATCGGCGGCGCGTGCCTCGCTGTCGAGCAGGGTGACGCCGTCGAGCGCATCGCCCGGGATGCACCCTTTCTTGAGACCGGCGGCGACCGCCGGATGACGGCGCACGATGATCTCGGCGCCGTGTTCATCGCGCCTGGCCGCATCCAGCATCTCGGCGAAGCGCCCGGTATCGGCGAGCCCGCCCGCGATCGAAACGTCGCCAAAGGTCTGGTCGACGACCAGCACGCGCCGCTTGTCGGTCGACGGCAGGAGCCGCCGATCGAAGTGCGGCGCGGCGTTCGTCTTGCTCAGTCCATGTTCCGCGATGCGCCGCATCGCTTCGCGCGCGCGTGACAACAGTTCAGGGGTCTGCCAGCCCCCGTCCTCGAGCAGTTGTTCGATGCGCGAGGGCGAGCGCGCGTCGTAATAGATGCCGATATCGTCGGCGATCAGGCTGAGTGGCGGCGCGCCGGCCTCACCCAGCCCGATCGAGCGCAGGAACCCGTCTTCGAGCGCGATATAGGGCAGCGCCTGGTGTTCGGCGATCGCGCGCGCGCGCTTCGCGGTCGGCTTGTAGCCCCAGCCGGCCACCGCGTCGCTGTCGGTACGGGGCGAGCGGCGCCGGTCGATCCGGTCGACCTCGGGCAGGAACGCTGCGAGATGGCGGATGCCGGCGACGCCGCGCCCTGGCACGAGCAGATGGCGGGCGGCAATGCGGTGATGGACGGGGTCAGGCATCGCGGCCGGGATGCAAGCCCCCGGCGATTTTGGCAAGGCTATGAATCGGCGCTCTTAACAGCGGCGCGTATTGTAGCTGGTGCTCCGCCAGCAGCTCTCTTCGAGCCGCAGCAGCGGCGGCACGGGCACGGGCTGGTGATAGGGCATCGTCGCGTCGGCATAGGATACCAGGCTGTTGCGCATCTGGCGCATGCGGTTCTGCGCGGTAACGTGGAGCTGGCCCTTGGGCCGGGCGAGCGCGTCGCGCGCCGTTTCGGCGGCGGCATGGCAGAAGCTGCGCTGCGATCCGACCCGCACATAGCTCTGGTACATGGTCGTGGTATATTCATCCATCGTCGCCTGCCACTGGCGTCCGGCCGTCCGCCGGAAATAGCTTTTGAGGCCTTCATAGGCGTCGTTCAATTCGTCTGCATGATGGGTGAGAATGGCGTTGTAATTGTCGACCGACATGACCGAGGGCCAGAACTGGCAGTTGAGCGCCGCTACGTTGAGGCTCGACCGCAGGTTCCAGACGAGGTTCGCGCGGATATCGGCCGGCTGGCCGCCGGTCATCGTCGGGACGAACAGGCCGGGCTCGGCGCCGGTGACCGGCTGGCCCTCGTGTTCGGGCGGATAGAAGAAAATCTGGGCGGAGGCGGGGGCGGATATCGCGGCCCCCAGCATGGCGGCCGTCCCGGCCAGCGCGGCACCGATCTTACGCATTGTCACTCTCCCTCACTCGTGTTCTTACTATAGCAAGCCGTCGCTGGTGTAAGCCGGTCCGGCTCGGTTGGTCGCCGGCCGGACTCGGCCCGGCGCGCGGCCGCGTGCCTATTCGCCGCCATCCCCGTCGCCGGCCGCATCGTCTTCGGCGGCGGGCGCGGCTTCGGGTTCGTCCGCCGGCAGATTCGCCGGCTCCGGACCGCCGGCCTCGTCTGCCGGGCCGGACGGCCTCGGTTCCGCACTGTCGGCGGGCATCCGGCTTTCCATGCCCATCGCTTCCTCGGCGCCGATCGTTCCGTCGATCAGCGTCGTGTCGTTGATCGTGCCGTCGCCTTCGCCGGGGTCGACATCGGTGACCGCGGTATCCTCGTCGGTCGTCGCGGTGTCCGTGCCGCCGCCGCAGGCGGCCAAGGCCAGCGTCGCCAGGACGGCCGTCGAACCCCCGAAAATTTTCGTCGAAATGCGCATCACTGCCTCCTCGTTAACCAACCCGATAGCGCCCTCGATTCGGCGCCACAAGCTTATCCATCGGCCCGCGGCGATCAACCGTTTATCGGCGGCGATTCCAAGGCCTTGAGGAAATCCGCGAATCGATCGCGGATCGCCGTGTCGACCGCGCCCATATCGGCCGTCTTGCCGAGCCGCGCCAGGCTGGTGACCGGATATTCGGCGATCCCGCAGGGTACGATCCCGTCGAAATGCGCAAGATCGGGCGCGACGTTGAGCGCGAATCCGTGGAAACTGACCCAGCGGCGGATGCGGACGCCGATCGCGCCGATCTTGGCCTCGGCATCGCCGTCGTCCGTCCAGATGCCGATCCGGCCCTCGGCGCGCCGCGCGGCGACGCCGAGATCGGCGAGACTCGCGATCGTCCAGCCTTCGAGCGAATGGACGAAATGGCGAACGTCGCGCCCGCGCCGGGACAGGTCCAGCATGACATAGACGATCCGCTGGCCCGGCCCGTGATAGGTGTACCGGCCGCCGCGGCCGGCCGTGTAGACCGGGAAGCGGTCGGCGCTGAGCAACTCCCGGGGATCGGCGCTCGTCCCGGCCGTGTAGAGCGGCGGGTGTTCGAGCAGCCAGATGCACTCGCGCCTGTCGCCACTCCGGATCGCGGCCGCGCGCTCCTCCATTTCGGCCAGCGCTTCGGGATAGTCCGTCAGGCCGGGCGAAACGCGCCATTCGATATCGTCGGTGTCCATTGCCGACTAGATGTGCGGGAAGGGAGGGGCGATCAAGGGCTTGTGCCGCCGATCATCACGCCGCATGAAGGCGCCATGGCTGACACACTCCGATTTTCGCCCAGCGCCGGCTGGGACGAGGTCCGGCAATTGCTGGGCCGCGAAATGCAGTTGCTCGTCGCGATTGCGGGCGTCTTCTTCCTGCTTCCCGGACTGGCGCTGTCCTTCATCCTTCCGCCGATCGCGGATGTTTCCAGCATCGGGGCGATCGTGGCGGCGATCCAGCCCTATCTACCGCTGATCATTCTGGTGAGTCTGGTGCAGATGGTGGGACAGCTCGCGATCTGGACGCTGGTCATGGCGTCGGACCGTCCGACGGTCGGCGAGGCGATCAAGGCGGCGCTGCTGTTCCTGCCCTTCTATTTCCTGATCAACATCCTCACCAACCTGATCGTCGGCGCGGGCCTCGTCCTGTTCATCGTCCCGGGCCTGTATCTCGCATCCCGGCTTGCTCCGGTCGGCGCGATCGCGATCAACGAGGCGATCCGCAATCCGTTGACCGCCATCCAGCGCAGTTTCGCGGTGACCAAGGGCAACGCCATGCCGATCTTCGCCTTTCTGCTGATCGTGGGGATCGTCTTCCTGCTGATCTCCGTCGCCGTGTCGTTCGTGTTCGGCACGGTCTTCGCGATCGCCGGGCTCGAAATGGCGCCGGGCGGCACCGGCACGGCGCTGCTCGCGTTCGTTACGGGGATCGTCTCCGCGGCCGGGACGACGGTCTTCGCGCTGATGCAGGTCGCGATCTACCGTCAGCTGACGGGCGCCGGCACGCCCGAGGTTTTCGCCTAGCCTTCCAGTATCGGCACATGCGGCGCGCAATCGCGCGGCAGGATCCCGGCGAGGCGCGGATCGGGGAAGGTCTCGACCGCCCGTCCGCGCGGCACGAACCCCATCTTCCGGTAGAAGGCGAGCGCGTTCGGGTGATCGAGCGTGCAGGTATGGAGATGGACCCGGTCGACGCCCGGCTGCCAGGCCAGCGTCAGGGTCTGCATCATCAGCCAGCGGCCATATCCCTTGCCTGCAAGCTCCGGCACCAGCCCGAAAAACTGGATTTCGCATTGTCCCGGCTCACGGAAATCGAGTTCGATCATGCCGACCTCGATACCGCGCAGATCCTCGACGGCGTGGAACCGGATGTCGGGTTGATTGATGACGGCGTCGAGCGCCACATCCTCCATCACGAGCCGCGAATACCAGAGCCAGGGCGCGCCGACCCGCTCGAACAACAGCCGGTATTTGGCAAGGTCGACGGGCTGCCAGCGGTTGAGACGCAGTGGAGAGGAGGGCAGCGGCGCCGGCTTCGGTGGTTCGCGCATGTCGAGATAGGTCACCACCTCGGCCACATGGCCGGGCGGTATCCCGATCAGCTTCATTTCCATATCGCGCGGGGCGGCAGACTCATCAGGATCGCATCGATATTGCCGCCGGTCTTCAGCCCGAACAGCGTGCCGCGGTCGTAGACGAGATTGAACTCGGCGTAGCGACCCCGCCATTCGAGCATCCGTTCTTCCTCTTCGTCGGTGAATTCCTCGGCCATCCGCTTGCGGACGAGTGCGGGAAAGGCTTTCAGGAAAGCGTCGCCGACATGGTCGACAAAGGCGAGGTGCGCATTGAAAGCGTCGTCGCCGTCGATCTCCAGATGATCGAAAAATATGCCGCCGACGCCGCGTGCGACATTGCGGTGCGGGATCCAGAAATAGTCGTCGGCCCATTTGGAGAATCGTTCGTAATCACCGGGCTCGTGCGCGTCGCACGCCTTGAACAGCTCGGCATGGAAGAAATCGGTGTCCTCCTTGTAGGGGATCGGCGGGTTGAGGTCCGCACCGCCGCCGAACCAGCGTTTGGTCGTGTTGAGGAAGCGCAGGTTCATGTGCACGGCGGGGACGTGCGGATTGGCCATATGCGCGACGAGGCTGATTCCCGTTGCGAAGAATCGCGGATCGGTTTCCGCGCCATGGATCGTTTTCGAGAATTCCTCGCTGAACTGGCCGGCCACGGTCGAGACGTTGACGCCCGCCTTTTCGAATATCTTGCCCTTGATCAGCCCCTGGACGCCGCCGCCGCCCGGCGCCCCGGTTTCGTCCGGCCGTTCCCACGGGGTGTAGACGAATTTCGCGTCGCTCCCGGCTTCGGCCTCGATCGCCTCATATTCGGCGCAGATCCGGTCGCGCAGTTTCTCGAAAGCCGCGCGCGCGGCCTTCTGCTGGGCGTCGAGTGCGATCATCGGGGCCATTCTCCGGTTTGTCTCAGGGCTTCGCCGAGAGCGATGCCCGTTGCAATGGCGACATTCAAGGAACGAAATCCAGCCCGCATCGGAATGCGGATCCGCACCGCGGCGGCATCATGGACATGATCGGGCACGCCCGCGCTTTCGGATCCCGCCAGCAGCACATCGCCCGCGGCGAATCGCGCCTCCGGAAGCGGCGTATCGCCGGCCACGGTGAGGAGCACGATCCGGCCCGGCCGCGACTCGCTGAACGCGGCCCAGTCGGCATGGCGATTCACTCGGGCTGCCGCCGCATAGTCCATCCCCGCCCGCTTCAACCTGCGGTCCGAAAAGGGAAAACCGCACGGTTCGATGATGTCGACCTGTACACCGAGACAGGTGGAAGTGCGCAATATCGTTCCCACATTTCCTGCGATATCGGGCTGGTACAGGGCAATTCGCATGCCCCGTTCATTGGCATCGGACGGGCAGAGTCACAAGCCGGTCAAAAACGCTGTTGGCAAATGGCCCTCAGGGCGGCTATCAGGCGCGCCAAGAAGCCGCTGGGGCAGGGGCTGCGGCCCGTTCACTTGTCCCGATGTCCGATGAACCATGAAGGCCCGAGGAATGGCGACAGAAGACCATGTAGCGCAACCGGCGAGCGAACAGCCCGAAGAGGGAGGCGTGCGCCGGCGCGATTTTCTCAACATTGCCGCGGTAAGCGTTGCCGGTGTCGGCGGCGTGATCGCGATCCTGCCGCTGGTGAACCAGATGAACCCGTCCGCCGACGTGCTGGCGCTGGCGTCGATCGACGTCGACCTGTCGGCCATCGAGCCGGGCCAGACGATCAAGACGAGCTGGCGCAAGCAGCCGCTGTTCATCCGCCATCTGACCGAAGCCGAAATCGAAGAGGCCCGCGCCGTCGACGTTTCGGAACTGCGCGATCCGCAAACGCTCGCAGAGCGCACGGCGGAAGGCTATGAGCAATGGCTGATCTCGCTCGCCGTCTGCACCCATCTGGGCTGTATTCCGCTCGGCGCCGCACCGGGCGAGAACAAGGGCGAATATGGGGGCTATTTCTGCCCGTGCCACGGTTCCCACTACGACACCGCCGGCCGCATCCGCAAAGGCCCGGCACCGACCAATCTTGTGGTGCCGGAATATGCGTTCACTTCCGACACAACCGTCACGATCGGGTAAGGCAGACTGACATGAGCTTCCCCTGGGCAGAACAGTATACCCCCAAATCCCCTTTCATGAAGTGGATGGACGAAAGGCTGCCGCTTCCGCGCCTCGTCTATAATTCCGTCGGCGCCGGCTATCCGGTACCGCGGAACCTCAACTATTTCTGGAATTTCGGCGTTCTGGCCGGCCTCGCGCTGGTGATCCAGATCGTCACCGGCGTCGTGCTCGCCATGCACTATGCGCCGAACAGCGAAATCGCCTTCGCCTCGGTCGAGCACATCATGCGCAACGTCAATTCCGGCTGGCTGATGCGCTATCTGCACGCGAACGGCGCGAGTTTCTTCTTCATCGTCGTCTACATCCATATTTTCCGCGGACTGTATTTCGGTTCGTACAAGGCGCCCCGCGAAATGGTGTGGCTGCTCGGTCTCGTCATCTTCCTCCTGATGATGGCGACCGCGTTCATGGGCTACGTCCTTCCCTGGGGTCAGATGAGCTTCTGGGGCGCGCAGGTCATCACCGGCCTGTTCGCGGCGATCCCGCTGGTCGGCGAGACGATCCAGCAATGGCTGCTCGGCGGTTTCGCGCCCGATAACGCCGCGCTCAACCGCTTTTTCTCGCTCCACTATCTGCTGCCCTTCGTGATCGCGGGTTGCGTGATCCTGCATATCTGGGCGCTGCATCTGCCCGGATCGAACAATCCGACCGGCATCGACGTGAAGGGGCCGCAGGATACGATCCCGTTCCATCCCTATTACACGGCGAAGGATGGCTTCGGTGCCGGTGTGTTCCTGATCCTGC
This sequence comes from Parasphingopyxis sp., assembly GCF_052168275.1. GTDB lineage: Bacteria > Pseudomonadota > Alphaproteobacteria > Sphingomonadales > Sphingomonadaceae > Parasphingopyxis. Next base: position 11,373 of record NZ_JBQLZM010000018.1, read on the forward strand.
TGGCGATCATGGTGTTCTTCGCGCCGAACTTCCTCGGCCATGCGGACAATTACATCGAGGCCAATCCGCTCTCGACGCCCGCGCATATCGTGCCCGAATGGTATTTCTGGCCCTTCTACGCGATCCTGCGCGCCTTCACCGTGGACTTCATCCTCCCGGCGAAGCTCTGGGGCGTGCTGGCGATGTTCGCATCGATCCTGCTGCTCTTCTTCCTGCCCTGGCTCGACAAGTCGCCGGTGCGTTCGGGCAAGTTCCGTCCGCGGTTCAAGATCTGGTTCTGGGTGCTGGTCGTCGATATCCTGGTGCTCGGCTATTGCGGCGGCGCGCCGGCCGAAGAGCCGTATGTGATGATCAGCCAGATCGCTTCGATGTACTATTTCGCACATTTCCTCATCATCCTGCCGTTGATTTCGCGGACGGAGCGGCCTCTGCCGCTGCCGAACTCGATCACCGAAGCGGTGCTCGGCAAGGATAAGAGCGCGGCGCAGCCCGCAGCGGCCGAATAAGGGGTTTCGAGACATGGTTCGCGTTATTGGATTTCTCGTCGGTCTCGGCTTTGTGGGCGTGCTGGCCTATTCGCTGATTATCGGCGCCATCGCCTTCGCCACCGAGGAAGAAGGCGGGCCAACGGCATATGACTATCATCACCATGCGAGAGACGTCAGCTTTCCGAGCGACGGCCCGCTGGGCCATTTCGACCGGCAGCAGCTGCAGCGCGGCTTCCAGGTTTTCCGCGAGGTGTGCGCCGCCTGTCACAGCCTGGAATATGTCTCCTTCCGCAACCTGACCGATCTCGGCTTCACCGAGGCCGAAGTCGACGCCATCGCCGATCAGTGGCCGATCCAGGTCCCGACCGTGGACGAAAATACCGGCGAGGATACGACCCGCAGCGCGGTTGCCGCCGATCACTTCCCGCTGGTCTATGCCAATGAAGTCGCCGGCCGGGCCGCGAACAACAACGCCTATCCGCCCGACCTTTCGCTGATCACGAAGGCGCGCGAAGAGGGCGCGGCCTATCTCTACTCGCTGCTCGTCGGCTACGAAGACCCGCCCGCGGATCTGCCGGACGAACTGCAGCCGGGCGTCGGGCTCTACTACAACCCGTATTTCCCGAACCTCAATCTCGCCATGCCGCCGCCGCTGTTCGCCGACCAGCTGACCTATGCCGACGGCACAGAAGCGACAGTCGAGCAGATGGCGTACGACGTCACGGCCTTCCTGATCTGGACGGCGGAGCCGAAGATGGAAGAACGCAAGGCGACCGGCTGGGCGGTCCTGATCTTCCTGATCTTCCTCACGACGCTCGCCTTCCTCGCCTACAAGAATATCTGGCGCGACCAGAAGCACTAGGCGATGGACGGCGGGGCTGAACGCAACGCCGATCTGAAGGCGCTGGTCCGAACGATCCCCGACTTTCCCAAGCCGGGAATCCAGTTCCGCGATATCACGACCTTGCTGCTCGATCCGGCGGGATTCGCCACGTCGGTCGAGCGGCTCGCCGCCATGGCCGACGGACCGATCGACGCGGTCGCCGGGGTCGAGGCGCGGGGCTTCGTGTTCGGCGCTGCGCTGGCGCGCGAAATGGGCGCGGGCCTCGTGCTCGTGCGCAAGCGCGGCAAGCTTCCCGGCAAGACCCTGACCGAGGATTATGCGCTCGAATATGGCAGCGACAGCCTCGAGATGCATCACGACGCCATCCCGCAGGGTGCGCGCATCCTGCTCGTCGACGACCTGCTTGCGACCGGCGGTACCGCGCTTGCCGCGGTCAGGCTGTTGAGGGGAGCGGGCGCCACGGTCGGCCAGTCGCTGTTCGTGATCGACCTGCCGGATCTCGGCGGCGGCGCGAAGCTGCGCGAAGCCGGCGTGTCCGTCGAATCGCTGGTCGAATTCGAGGGCGACTAGGCCTTATTTACCGTCATTGCTTCGCTGCGCGCGATGACGGCGCGTCAGGCGCAGCGGCAAACCCGGTTTACCAAAGGCTATTCTTCGCCCGGCCGCCGCCGGATCAGGCCGATCGAGACAAAGGACATGACCGGCTCGTCCTGCTGGTTGAAAACGGTCGTCCGACCGCGATAGGAGCCCATGTCCGGGCGGCTCCTCGACGGGGTCTTGTCCAGGATTTCGCTCTCGCAGCGGAGTACGTCGCCCGGAAAAACCGGCCGGAACCAACGCAATTCGTCGACTCCTGCGCCGCCCAGACCCGCCTGCCGATTGCTTTCCATGTTATCCGCGATCATCCGCATCGCCATTGCGCAGGTGTGCCAGCCGCTCGCGGCGATCTTGCCGAAATGGGTTTTCGCCGCTGCCTCGTCGTCGAGATGAAAAGGCTGGGGGTCGTATTTGGACGCGAAATCGATGACTTCTTCGCGCGTGACTTCATAGCGGCCGAAAGCCGATTTCGCGCCGGGCTCGATATCTTCGAAATAGATCATACAAGCGATTGTATCAGAGCATTACGTTTACGCAAACGTAAACTTGCTCAGACGTTGAACTTGAACAGCATCACATCGCCGTCGGCGACCGTGTAGTCCTTGCCTTCCTGGCGCAGCTTGCCGGCGTCGCGCGCGCCGCTTTCGCCGTTGCAGGCGACATAATCGTCGAACGCGATGGTCTCGGCGCGGATGAAGCCGCGTTCGAAATCGGTATGGATAACGCCGGCCGCCTGGGGCGCCTTGGCGTTGCGCGCGACGGTCCAGGCGCGCGTTTCCTTGGGGCCGGCGGTGAAGAAGGTGATCAGGTCGAGCAGCTGGTAGCCGGCGCGGATGACGCGGGCGAGGCCGGTTTCCTCGAGTCCCAGATCGGCCAGGAACTCGGGCCGGTCTTCGGGATCCATGGTGACGATTTCCGCCTCGATCGCCGCCGATATGACGACCGCTTCCGCGCCTTCGGCCTTCGCCTTCTCGAAGACGCGGGCGCTGTGCGCGTTGCCGGCTGCCGCCGAGGCCTCGTCGACATTGCAGACATAGAGCACGGGCTTCGCTGTCAGCAGCTGGGCCTCGCGAAACAGCCGCGCTTCCTCCTCGTCCTTGGGCTCGGTCAGCCGCGCCGGTTTGCCGTCCTTGAGCAGGTCGAGCGCCTGTCCGAGCACCGAGGCGATCGCCTTGGCCTGCTTGTCGCCGCCGGTTGCGCGGCGCTTCGCGTTCTCGACTCGCTTTTCGACCGATTCGAGATCGGCGAGCAGCAGCTCGGTCTCCACCGTCTCGGCATCGGCGATCGGATCGATCCGGTTCTCGACATGCTGGATGTCGTCATCCTCGAAACAGCGCAGGACATGGACGCTCGCGTCGACCTCGCGGATATTGGCGAGGAACTGGTTGCCGAGCCCTTCGCCCTTGGACGCGCCTTTGACGAGCCCGGCGATATCGACGAACTCGAGCTGCGTTTCGATCTTCTGCGCCGATCCGGCGATCTCCGCGATCCGGTCGATCCGCGGATCGGGCACCGCGACCTTCCCGACATTGGGCTCGATCGTGCAGAAGGGATAATTGGCCGCCTGCGCCGCCTGCGTCTCGGTGAGCGCGTTGAAGAGGGTCGACTTGCCGACATTGGGCAGGCCGACAATACCGCATTTGAAACCCATGATTGTCTTTCGGTTTGTTCGACTGTCGGGCAGCCAGATAGGCTCAATCGAGAACCGATTCCACCCACGGCGCGAATTGGCTGCCGCCATACATGGCCAGCTGGGTTTCGCGCGCGACGCGGTTGATCTCCTCCTGCGGAATGCGGCGCGGATGGACGGCGCGGCGCAGCGGCCGGGTGCCCGGCGGCATCGCGATGATCTCCGCGATCGCCCGCGGGATATCCATCGGATCGGTGTCGCTCCCGCCGCCGGTCCGCATCGCATTCTGGACGAAGGCGAGATAGGCCGCTTCCTCCGCCTCGCTCAGCCGGTCCAGCAGCTGTTCGGTATAGCGGTTGGAGTTGCGCCAGATCTCGGTCGGGTAGCCGCCGGGCTGGATGATCGTGACCTCCACGCCATGCGGCACCAGCTCATAGGCCATCTGCTCGCTCATCGCCTCGACGGCGAATTTGGTCGCGCAATAATGGCCGTAGCCGATGGCGATGACCCGGCCGAGCTGCGAGGAGACGTTGAAGATCTGGCCCGAGCCGCGCGCCCGCATGCCCGGCAGCACGGCCCGCGCCATGCGCTGATAGCCGAACACATTGGTGTCGAAGATCAGCTGGGTCGCCTCCATGTCCTGCAGCTCGACGGTCAGCCCGTTACCGATCCCCGCATTGTTGACGAGGACGTCGACCATGCCGCCATCCAGCTCCCGTTCGACCGACGCGATGGCATCGGCGATTTCATGGTCGAGCAGGACGTCGAGCCGGATCACGGCGAGGTCGAGATTTTCCTCCTCGGCGATCCGCATCAGCTCTTCCGCTTCGGGTCGCGGCGTGTTGCGCATCGTCGCGAAGACCTTCGCGCCGGCCCGTGCATAGTGGAGCGCGCCGAGATAGCCGAAGCCGGATGAGCAGCCGGTGATCAGGACCGACTTGCCGGAAAGATCAGGGGTTGCGGCCTCCGCGGCGCCGGATTGCGCGTTCGACTGGGCGCAGGCCGGCATCGCGGAAAGGGCGGCAACGGCGGCGGTCCCGGCGAGCAGATGGCGGCGGCTGATGGAAGGCATGGGGATTCTCCTGCGGTTACGGGAAGCCTAACAGAAACCGATCGCGGCCTCACCCCTGCAATCGCAGCGCCACCTCGTTCAGGAACCGCGCATCGTCGCCCTTGGCGAGCCATTCGGCCTCGGCGGCGATCGCGCCGAGCAGGTCGGTCAGCGGTTCGATCTCGGCCTTGGAATAATTGCCGAGCACATGACGGGTGACGCGCGCCTTGTCGCCCGGATGGCCGATGCCGATGCGGACACGCCGGAAATCGTTGCCGATATGCGCATCGGTCGAGCGGATCCCGTTATGCCCGGCCGTCCCGCCGCCCCGTTTCACCCGGATCTTGAACGGTTCGAGATCGAGCTCGTCGTAGAACACGGTCACGTCCTCGGGATCGAGCTTGTAGAAGCGCATCGCCTCGCCGATCGACTGGCCGGATTTGTTCATGTAGGTGGCGGGCTTCAGCAGCAGGATCTTCTCGCCGCCGATCCGGCCTTCCTGCGTCCAGCCCTGGAAGCGCGTGCGGACGCTGTCGAAGCCATGCACTTCGGCGATCGCGTCGGCCGCCATGAAGCCGACATTGTGCCGCTGCATGCTGTGCTCCGCGCCCGGATTGCCGAGGCCCACCCATAATTGCATGATCTATGCGCTGCCTTTCCGCGAGTGCCGTGCCGCCCAAAAAGAAAACCGGCCTGTTCGATAGAACAAGCCGGTCTTCCTATCCACCATGTGCGGAAAAAGCGGGGGAGGGGACTTAGCTGTCCTCGCCGCCTTCGCCGTCCTCGCCATCGCCCTGTGCGGTGGTCGGGACTTCGTCGGCTGCCACTTCTTCGCCGTCTTCACCCTCTTCGCCTTCCGCGGCTTCGCTGTCGGCGCGCTTGAGCGCGGACGGCGCCACGACGCCGGCGATGGTGAAGTCGCGATCGTC
>NZ_JBQLZM010000019.1:0-24333 GCF_052168275.1 Parasphingopyxis sp.
GTCGTCGCCGCCGAAAACCGGCTCGCCGCCGCCGATGCCGAGATCGCCGCCGCCGCCGCCGCCCAGTTTCCGAGCTTCTCGATCAGCGGCGTCATCGGCCTGATCTCGCTCGCGTTCGGCGACCTGTTCACCGACGACGCGGTCATCGCGTCGCTCGGCGCGGCGGTCTCGGGCCCGCTGCTCGATTTCGGGCGGACCGCGGCCGAGATCGACCAGCGCGAAGCCGAGGCCGCCGAGGCCTTCGCCGATTATCGCCGCCGGGTTTTCGTCGCGCTGGGCGATGTCGAGCGCTCGCTCGGCTCGATCGCGGCGGCCGACGGCCGCGCCCGGGCCCTCGAACGCCAGCTCGTGTTCGACAATGACAATGTCGGCCTGGCCGCGATCCGCTATCGCCGGGGCCTCAGCGATTTTCTCACGGTGATCGACGCCCAGCGCGCCGCCAACGCGACGCGCAGCGCCGAAATCCTCGCCCGCGCCGACCGGGCGCTGCAGCGGGTCGCCCTGTTCCGCGCGATCGGCGATGCCGAGGCGCTGCCCGATATTGCATATGGCGCGCCAAGCGACTAACTCCCGCCTCGCGCCTGGCGAGCGGGTATAGCTCAATGGTAGAGCACTAGCCTTCCAAGCTTGTGATGCGGGTTCGATTCCCGCTACCCGCTCCAACACTTTCCCGGTTCATGAACGGCGGAAATTTCGCGTGAAACCCGGCCATCCGATTTTCGAAGACAATCCGGTCGCCGGAAGCGTCGAACTGTCCACCGGGCCGGCGCCGACCCCCTATCGGGTCCATGACGGCGAGGCGCTGCTGATATTCGGCGATGTCGCGTCTGACAGGATGCGGCAATCCATCGACGGCGAAGCGGTCCATCCCGTGGAGATGGCGCCGGGCAGGGCGGCAGCCGGTTTCATCATGGCGGACTTCCGACAGGCGAGCATGGGCGCGCATGGCGAATTGCAGTTCTTCGCGCTTGTCAGCGAGAGGGAAGGGGAGAGCATCGAAGACGCGCCTCTGGCCCTGCCGATCGCCATGGCCACCCGGCCGGATTGGGGCACGTTATGCTGCAATCTCTGGAACGATCTGGATTCGGTTGTCGCCTACAACAACGAGTATCTGGGTCTCAACGCGCGGCATGCCGCGTTCCGGCTGTTCGAAAAATCCCAAGGTCGATCTGTCGGGTTCGCGGTTTCCGATGAGGCGGGCAACGCCATCATCGAGGGCCGTTTTCAGCCGCGGCGATCCACCCCGTTTTCCGCGATGTGGGAAATGATGCGTATTGCTGGTATGCGCGACCTGATCGCGCTGGGCAGAGCGCCCTATGTCCGGGGCAATGTGGTGAACAGGATCGGCTCGGTAATGCCGAAAAACCGGAAGGCGCCGATTTTCACGTCTTCGGACCGCAATGTCGCGCGGCACTGGGATCCGCGGGTCGATAAGCTGGAAATCGCCGAACCGGCCTTGTCCGCGCTCGATTTTCGTCCCCGCGCGCTGCAGCATTTACGGCCGTTCCGCTTCGTCTACCGGCATCCCGACGATACCGTCTGAAAACCGTGACAGGACCGCTCCGGCGGGAGGGCATGGTGTGTAACATCGGTTCGATTCCCGCTACCCGCTCCAGCTTCTCCGCGCCCCGAAACGCCCCGCGCGTTAACCGGATGGAAACCATAACCGGCGAGGATGCGCCGAAACGGCCGGTCCGGCCGGCGCATTGCGGAAGGGGCCATCATGCTGATCACGAAACCGCCCGAATTTCCCGGCGAACTGCTGCGCACGGTCGACGTGCTCGCCGAGCCCTGCCTGATCGTCACCGGCGAGGGTTCGCTGCTGTTCGCCAACGGGGCGGCCCGGGCGCGCTGGAATCTCGATACCGGCTCCTCGCTCGCGCGGATCGATGTCGACGACGCGCTGATGCGCCATATCGAACGCGCGGCACGCGCCGATGCGCCGGTCTCCGCCCGCCTCCCGCTCGCGCCCGGCACGGCGGCCCATGGCGACGTCCTGTGCCACGGCAATCTCATCCGGCTGGCCGCCGCGCCCGCGGACCGCTGGGTGCTGCTGCGCTTTGCCGAGCCGGCCGCCCGGCCTTCGGACCGCTGACCGCCCCGGCGCGGCGATGAAGCCGGGCCCAGATAGCCCGCATCTTCATCTTTAAATTACCATTTTTCCTTAGATTTGCGCCGCATGAACGCCCATCGCGATATCGAGCGCCCGGCCCCGGCCACCGGCGCGGATCCGCGGCCGCCCTCGGCCGTGTCCAGCGGCGTGGGTTTCGTCGGCCTGGCCGGCCTGTTCGCGGCGATCATTATCGGCCGGATGACGGGCGCGAACGGCCCGGTCGCCTCGATGCTCGCGGTCGTCGCCTGCGGCGTGCCGATGATCCTCTGGACGATCTTCGTCGACAAGGCGTGGAAGAACGAGACGACGGGCCTCGACTGGAGCCGCCCGCTCCGGCCGCATGACGAGACCCGCGACATCAGCATCGCCAAGCTCGCCGGGCTCTGGGCAACCTGGGGCATCATCGCCGCGCTCTACTGCATCTGCCGCTGGTACTGGGACGGGCAGTATCTGTTCGCGATGCGGATGCTGGCCTGGTCGGCGCCCGTGCTGTTCGTGGTCTCGGTGCCCTATATCTTCTGGATCGACCGCCGCCTCGCCGAGCCGAAGGACGGCGCCTACATGTTCGGCGCCTGGCTGACGGGCGAACGCGCCGATATCGACCGAGAGAAGCTGGTCGAGCATTTCCGCAGCTGGGCGGTCAAGGGCTTCTTCACCGCCTTCATGATCTCGATCGTGCCGGGCAACTGGTTCGAGGTGCTGCGCTGGTCGGCCGACGATATCGTCTCCGACCCCGTGGCGCTGAGCCGCTTCCTGATCGCGCTGCTGTTCCTCGTGGACGTCGCCTTCGCGACGGTCGGCTACATCCTGACGCTGCGCCCGCTCGACGCGCATATCCGCTCGGCCAACCCGTACACCCAGGGCTGGGTCGCGGCGCTGATCTGCTACCCGCCCTTCATCCTGATGAACCCGGGCGGCCCGCTCGACTATCACCAGAATGTCGGCGACTGGACCTTGTGGCTGGACGGCTGGCCGGTCGCGCTGGCGATCATGGGCGCGATCCTCGTCGTGCTGACCGCGATCTACAGCTGGGCGACGGTCGCCTTCGGCCTGCGCTTCTCCAACCTCACCCATCGCGGCATCCTGACCCACGGGCCGTACCGCTGGACGCGCCACCCGGCCTATGTCTCGAAGAACGCCTTCTGGTGGCTGGCGACGATGCCGTTCATCGCGACGAGCGGCAGCCCGGTCGACATGATCCGCAACACCGTGCTGCTCGCGGCCGTCAGCGGCGTCTATTACTGGCGCGCCAAGACCGAGGAAAAGCACCTGATGGCCGACCCGGCCTATCGCGAATATTTCGACTGGATGGAACGCAACGCGCCCGTGCCGCGCTTCTTCGCCTGGGTGACGGGGCGCAAGGGCAGGCCGGGCGAGATGGTGCCGGCGGAGTAGGGCGGAGCGCGCCCAGCCCCCAACGCACATTTGGACGCGGTTCGAAATCGCCGATACAGTCGTCCCGCAACAAGGCGGAGCGAAATGGTGGACGGATCGCAATCAGTGCGCGCGACAGATGGCGTATCCGTCAGCCACCCGACGGCCGCCGCACGCGAAATCCTCGCCGCGCTGATCGCCTTCGACACGACGTCGCGGAACAGCAATCTCGCCATGATCGCGTGGATCGAGGACTATCTCGCGCGTCACGATGTCCGCGCGACGCGCGTGACCGATGCGGAGGCGCCCAAGGCCAGCCTCTACGCGACGATCGGCCCGCCGGTCGAAGGCGGCGTCATCCTCTCCGGCCATAGCGATGTCGTTCCGGTCGACGGGCAGGATTGGGACAGCGATCCCTGGACGGTGACCGAACGCGACGGCCGGCTCCACGGGCGCGGCACCTGCGACATGAAGGGCTTTATCGCGCTCGCCCTGGCCGCGGTGCCGCTGTTCGGACAGGGCCGGCGCCCCGTGCATCTGGCAATCAGCCATGACGAGGAAATCGGGTGCAAGGGCGCGCCCGCGCTGATCGCCGAGATCGCGGACGCGCTGCCCGCGCCCCGCCTCGCCATTATCGGCGAACCGTCGATGATGCGGATCGTCAACGGCCATAAGGGTATCTGCGTCTATCAGGTCGATGTCTGGGGTCATGAGGCGCACAGCTCGCAGACGCATCTCGGGGTGTCGGCCAATATGGCGGCGATCGATCTCATGCACGATCTCGCCCGGCTTGCGCGGCGGCTGGAAGCATCGGGCGACCCGGATAACGGCTTCGATCCGCCGCATGCGACGCTCACCGTCGGGCGGATGCAGGGCGGCACGGCGGACAATATCCTGGCCCGCCATGCGCGCTTCCATTTCGACCTCAGATGCCCGCCGGGCGAGGATGCCCATGGCCTGTTGGCGCCCTTCGCCGAAAAATGCCGGGCGCTGGATGCGGAGCTGAAAGCGGCCTTTCCGGACGCCGGCGTCACGATGACCGAACTGGCCAACGCCCCGCCGATGACGCCGAGCGGCAGCGCCGATGCCGAGGCCTTCGTCCGCAAACTGACCGGCGACAACCGGCCCGCGGGTGCGGTCGCCTATGCGGCCGAGGGCGGGCAGTTCCAGCAGGGCGGTTTTCCGACCGTGATCTGCGGGCCCGGCTCCATAGAGCAGGCGCACCAGCCCAATGAATATATTTCGGTGGACCAGTTCCGGCGCGGCGCGGATTTCATGCGGCGGCTGGCGGAGGAGCTGAAGGGGTGAGCGTCAGCGGGGGCGAGCGCCCACCCGGCTAATCGCGACGATACTCGAAGCATGGCTCAGCCAGGTATGCAAAGCGATCGGCTGATCGTACTCGCGCTTTCATCGGCAAAGCAACGGAAAGTGCGGAGGACGGAGCCGACCCATCCTATTCCCTGTCCTACAGACACCCGCCCATGATACCGTATGCCTTGCGGCCCAACCGCAGGCTCTTTGACCCCGTCGCTCCCCGGGGCCGTGCGTCCTGTTGGGCACGCTTGCCCATTCTCCTGTGGCGAATAGCACGCAGATCTTGCGGGGCGCGTGTCGACCGGTGCCAAACGGGCGCTGTCCGAAACGGTCGCTGTGTGTAAACTATGTGAACTTGGTCAGCGAAAGCACGCTTTTCCTGAACGACCATGGCGAGGGGCCCTTCGGTTGGCTGGCAAAGCCAGCCGCTCGGGATGAACGGCGCGACGCGGCAATCGGGAGCGGCAATGCCGGAGGCGTCCCGCGAAATCCGGTGCAATCCCGGCCGTCCCGATCCCGGGAGAGGGCGCGGATGGAGCGCGGATCAGGCTTCGGCGGCCGCCATCTTGTCCCACAGCCGGCCGGCTTCGGGCAGCGGCCGTCCGAACAGCCGGGAAAGCAGTTCCGCCAGCTCTTCGGGCGATCCGATTTGCCGCTCGGTCAGCCCGGCCTCGGTCAATGTGCGCAGGACCGGCAGGTCGAGCATTTCGAGACGCCCGTCTCGATGGGCGTTCACGATCACCCGCTTTCGGAACGGAGAAGAATCGTTGCTCTGCAGCCATTGGCAACGCGCCTCCAGCTTGGCGTCGTCGGTGATCGTCGGCCCGAAATCGAACGAAGGCGGCATCAATCCGTCATGGTTGTGGAAGCGCCACCAGGTCTCGTCGAGCCTTTCGAGCCGGAAGCGGGCCGGTCCCTGCGCGATCTCGCCTGCCTCGAGCGCGACCGGTTCGATGAGGCCGGTGCCGAAACCGGTATCGGCGATATAGCTGCGGTCGAGTTCGACGAGCAGCACGAGATGGTTGCCGATCGCCTCGTCGCCGAAGCCCGCGCGGTTCACGCCGCCGGCGAGATACGCGACCCGAAAGCCCAGCGCTTCGAGCATCCAGCCGAGCAGGCCGTTCATTTCGTAACACCATCCGCCGCGGCCGCGCGTCACCAGCTTGTCGAAGGCGCGGCCGGGGTCGCGGGTCAACGGCCGACCGAGGGCGACGTCGATATTCTCCCAGGGGATATTCTCGACATGGCCGCGATGGACGGCCGCAAGCGTCGCGAGGTCCGCTCGCGGCGTACCGACGAAGCCGATCCGGTCGAGATAGGCTCCGACCTGCCGCTCGCTGGGCCGTCCCCCGTCCAAGGCTAGAAACTCTCTTCCTCGTAGACCTTCGTCACATCGCCGTTCCATGCGCCATGGAAGCGCTCGAGCAGGCTTTCGGCCGGCGTCTTGCCGCTGGCGACGATCTCGCGCAGCGGATCGAGGAAGCCGCTTTCATTGTCGCCGCTGCCGTTGAGGCGGGCCCGCGCGCTGAGGCCCGCGGTGGCGATGTCGAGGATTTCGGGCGCGATGTCGCCGAGCGTCCGGTCGCCCGGCACCGGCGCCTTGAGGCCGAGTTTCGGGACGCTGTCGCGCAGCGCCTCGCGTTCCTCGAGCGTCCACGCATTCACCATGTCCCAGGCCGCGTCGAGCGCCGTCTGGTCGTAGAGCAGGCCGACCCAGAGTGCGGGCAGGGCGCAGATCCGGTTCCACGGGCCGCCGTCCGCGCCGCGCATCTCGAGAAAGCTTTTCAGCCGGACCTCGGGGAAGATCGTCGAGAGATGGTCGTTCCAGTCGTCGATCGTCGGCTTTTCGCCGGGCAGGATCGGCAGCTCGCCGTTCAGGAAGTCCCGGAAACTGAGGCCCGAGGCGTCCAGATACTCGCCGTCGCGATAGGCGAAATACATCGGCACATCGAGCGCGTAATCGGCATAGCGCTCGTAACCGAACCCGTCCTCGAAGACGAAGGGCAGCATGCCCGTGCGGTCGGGATCGGTGTCCGACCAGATATGGCTGCGGAAGGAGAGGAAGCCGTTGGGCTTGCCCTCGGTGAAGGGCGAATTGGCGAACAGCGCGGTGGCGAGCGGCTGGAGCGCGAGGCCGACCCGGAACTTTTGCGCCATGTCCGCCTCGCTCGAATAGTCGAGATTGGTCTGGATCGTACAGGTGCGCAGCATCATGTCGAGGCCGAGATCGCCCTTTTTGGGCATGTAGTCGAGCATGATCCTGTAACGGCCCTTGGGCATGATCGGCAGCTCGTCGCGCCGCTTGTCGGGCCACATGCCGAGGCCGAGAAAGCCCTTGCCGGTCGTCTCGCCGATCGCCTTGACCTGTTCGAGATGGCGGCCGGTTTCCGCGCAGGTCTCGTGGAGATTGTCGAGCGCCGCGCCGGAGAGTTCGAGCTGCCCGGCCGGTTCGAGGCTGACCGTCCCGTCCGCGCCCTTCATCGCGATGACCTTGCCATTCTCCTCGATCGGCTCCCATCCGAACTCCGTCAGCGCGAGCAGCAGGTCCCGGATGCCGCCGGGTTCGTCATAGGAGGGCGCGTGAAAATCGTCGCGGCAATAGACGAACTTCTCATGCTCGGTGCCGATCAGCCATTTTTCGGCGGGCTTTTCGCCCCCCGCGAAGACGTCGAGCAGCTGCCGGCGATCCTCGATGATCGGCGCGTTGCTTTTTGAAACCGTCTTCGTGCTCATGAATCGCCCTTAGCGGCCTTGGCGGCTCCACGCCAGAGTAGGAACGCTTGGGTGGGTGCAAGATTTCCGCTTGCCGGTCGGCCTGTCGCGCGAGCGTTCCTCAGTTGACGGTCGCCCGGAAGGTCAGCGCGAAGGCGACGCTGGGCGCAAGGCTGCTAGCCGTGGCGGTGATCGTCGAACCGCTGACCGAGGCGCCGAACGGATCGCTCTCGTCCGCGCCCGCCGCGTCGTCGTCCTCCGCCGTAGTCGCCGAAGCGCAGTTCGCGCCGCTCATCATGGTGCCGGCGGCATAGGTCATGTTGGCGGGCAGGGCGTCGGTGGCCGTGATCGACGTGGCCGTGCCCGAACCGGGGTTCGAAATGAGGATGCAATACTCGATCACCGCACCCGGAATCGAATAGGGGTCCGTCGTGTCGTTGATCGGATCGCTGACGAGCGAACTGATCTTCGTGACGCTGAGCGTGGTTTCGGGATTGCAGAAGAGAATGTCGTGGATCGACGCCGCCTGGCCGTCCGGATCGGCCGGGGCCGTCGTGTGGTTGCCATAGACGATGGTCACGGTGTCGACCGGCGAGAGGAAGGTGACGACGACATTGCCGTCGGCCGAGTCCCCGGCCGAGCCGGCATCGCCGATCGCCACATTGCCGACGACATAGTTCGCCACGCCGTTGGTCAGCACCGGCATCACCGGCAAGCCGTTGAACGAGCCGGTGATGGTCAGCTTGTCGGCGAAGTCGTTGGCGGCGAAATCGATATCGAAGACCCGGAACTGCAGGCCCGGTACCGCGGTGGGCAGGGTCAGAACGGTGACCGCATTCTGCGACCGGGTCGTATATTCGAGAAACTGGTAGAGCGCCTGCTCGGTCGCGCCGAACCCGCCGGTATTGTTCGTCGTGTCGTCGGGCGATGCATTCGCGAAGGTGCCGTCGGTGCTGATCGCGAAACTGATCGTCCCGATATTGGTGACCGCATAGCTCGTGGTCAGCGCGCCCGCCGTCCAGGCCCGGTTGTTCCAGTCGAACAGCGTCTGGTTGATCGCCGGGCACACGGTCGTCAGGCTGGGCGGCGTGCCCGCCGTGCGCGTCCCGGACACCGTGAATGTCGCGCTATCATAGTCGTCTTCGCCGGTCGCGCCGTTGGCCGGTGTGGAATCGGGATCGGGGGCGGAGGACGCGGTGATTTCGGCGATATTGGTGACCGTCGCGCCCGATGTCGCGTTCACCGTCGCGGTGATCGTGAGGGTCCGCGTCTGTCCCGGGGCGATCGACGCGACGGACCAGACGCCGGTGCCGCTGTCGTAGCTGCCATTTCCGGAATGGCTGACATAGGTCACGCCGAGCGGCAGGCTGTCCGAGACGGTGACGCCGGTCGCCGTCTGGCCGGACGCGGCCGAGTTGGTCAGCGAAAGCGTGTAGGAGATGCTGGTGCCGTTGGCCGGGCTGCTGTTGCTGACGGCCTTGGTGAGCGAGAGATCGGCGACGTCGGGCGGCATGTCGGTCAGGTAGAGATCGGCGCGCCGGAAGCTGCCGTCATCCTGCGACGGAAAGATGTCGCAGATTTCGAGGCGCCACGTACCGGCGGAGTTTTCGCCGTCAAAGGCGGACAGCGCGCTGTTGGGCCGGAAATCGTGCTGGTAGGGCGGAGCGGTCGTGGAGTGGGTTGCCGCGTTCCCGTCGGTGTTGACGAGCTGCGTTCCTTCGTCGTTCAGGCGCACGTTGAAATTGTCGCCCGAGACGTTGTTGGCGTCGCCGTCGACCAGCTGCACGCGCGTTCCGGCGGGCGATTGCAGGGTCGCCCGGATATCGCCGCGCCACGTATGCGTGGCCAGCAGCGCGAGATCGACATCCGACACGGTGAAGGATGCGCCGACGGTGAAGGTGCGGACCATTGGCGCGGTGCAGGTCGTTCCGGAATTGATCGTGCCCGTCGTCGTGTTCGAAAAGCTTGTGGTCGTTTGCGCAAGGCCCGGCGAGGCGCCCAGCGCGGCGAGGCATGCGACGAGCCCCGCGCCCAACGCACGACACAGCCATCTGGCCGAACCGGTTATCGGCAATTCCCCAACCCCACTCATGCGGAAAGGATTAACCAAACACGCTGAATATTTCGTAAAAGCGGGCGCCCGTTTCGGGATCTCGGCAAGTCTCTCGAAAGACGGAGAGAATAGCGTTTCCGGGCTGGTCTCTATGCGGTCCAGTCGCCGCGTCCGGCCATCCAGAGGCTGATGGCCGCGGCTGCGGCGGTATCGGCGCGCAGGATGCGCGGGCCCAGCGATACGGGTACCGCCTGGGCCAGGGCGCGGATCGCCCCGTCCTCCTGCTCGGTGAAACCGCCCTCGGGGCCGATCAGGATCGCCGCCGGCCCGTCATGCGCGGCAAGCGCCTCGGGGAAGGACCCGCCGCCGCGTTCGGCCGCGTAGAACAGGGTTCGCCCATCCGGCCAATCGGCAAGCAGCGCCTCCAGCGAAACCATCTCGGCGAGTTCGGGAAGCGCGGTGCGCTCGCATTGCTCGGCGGCTTCGATCAGGTGCGATTTCAGCCGGGCCGGTTTCAGCCTGTCGATTATCGTGCGCTGCGTGCGGACCGGGAGGAGGCGCGCGACGCCCAGTTCGCAGGCCTTTTCGACGAGCCAGTCGATCCGGCCCTTCTTGATCGGCGCGAAACACAGCCAGAGATCGGGGACGTCCTCGCGGTCGCGCAACTTGCCCTCGACCCGGAGCACGGCGTCGCGCTTGCCGATATGCGCCAGTTCGGCCAGCCATTCCCCGGTCCGGTCGTCGAACAGCTTGACCTGGGCGCCCGCTTTCAGCCGCAGGACGCGGACGAGGTAATTGGCCTGTGCGGCGTCGATGACGATCTCGCCGTCTTCCTCCAGCGTCGTATCGATAAAGAGCCGGGGCGGACTGTCGGGCGGCCAGGCGGGCGTTGCGGGCATGGTGAAGGCGTTAGACTAGACCGAGGCGAGGCGCTAGATCGGCGACGCCATGAATGCTCGTACGACGCAATATCTGATCGGCGCGGTTTTCGCCGTGCTTGGCGGCTGGGCGCTCGTCGCGCCGGAGTCCGTGATCGCATTGACGATCCGGCCGGAATTCCACAGCGAGGATTTTCTCGCGACGTTCGCCATCGCCTGTTTCGGCGCTCAGGCCTGCCTGTTTGCGTTGGTCGCGTTCACCGCAAGATTCACGCGTCGGACATTCGCGGCTTACGGCCTGGCGCTGATTCCCTTTTTTGCGTTCAACGGATATTTCTATTTCGTCGTGCCGCTATTCACCACCGTCGGGCTGCTCGACTTCATCGGCAATCTCGTCATGCTCGGCCTTTGCTGGCATGGCTGGCGGGTTGCCGAAGCGTGAGCCGGAAAGCCGTCGTCGCGGAGTCGGTTCCCGATACCGAGCGCCACTGGCTGATCGCCGCGCTGCCGCCGTCCATCCGTCCGTTCGGCTTGCTCGCGCGGTTCGACCGGCCGATCGGCTGGTGGCTGCTGTTCTGGCCCTGCGCCTGGAGCGTTGCGCTGGCCGGCGGCGCGGCCGAGCGCTGGGATCTTCTTCTCTGGCTGCTGCTCGGTGCGATCGCGATGCGCGGGGCGGGGTGCGTCTATAACGATATCGTCGACCGTGACCTGGACCGGAAGGTCGAGCGGACGCGCGCCCGGCCCCTGGCGAGCGGGCGGGTGTCGCTGCGGGCGGCCTGGATCTGGTTGGCACTGCTTTGCCTGATCGGCCTGATCGTGCTGATCCAGCTGCGCTGGGAGGCCCAGCTGGCGGCGCTCGGCAGCCTTGCCCTCGTGGCCGCCTATCCGTTCATGAAGCGGATCACCTGGTGGCCCCAGGCCTGGCTCGGGCTGGTGTTCAGCTGGGGCGCGCTGGTCGGCTGGATGGCGATCGCCGGCGAGCCGTCGCCGGCCATGGCCTGGCTCTATGCCGGCGCGGTCTTCTGGGTGATCGGCTATGACACGATCTATGCGCTGCAGGACATCGAGGATGATGCGCTGGCGGGCGTGAAGAGCACGGCGCGCCGGCTCGGCCGGCATGCGCGCTCCGGCATCGCGCTATTCTATCTGCTCGCGCTCGCCTGCTGGTGTCTCGCCGTCTGGCAGGTCCGGCCGCAATGGCTGGCGCTCGCCGCCCTGCTTCCCGCCGCCCTGCATCTCGCCTGGCAGGTCGCGACGCTGCGGCCGGACGACGGCGGCGATGCGCTCGCCAAGTTCCGCTCGAACCGCGAGGCGGGATTGCTGGTCGCGCTGGCCTGCCTCGTCGTCGGAGCGACGGCCTGAGCCGCGAGGGTGACAAGGCAGCGCCGCCTCCCTAAATCGCCTCCATGCTAACCGTCACCGAAGCGCAGGCGCGCGTCTCCGATCTTGTCGCATCCGCAAAGAGGGCCGGCGCCGATGCCGCCGACGTCCTGTACTCCGGAGGCATGTCGACCGAAGTGCAGGTCCGCCTCGGCGAGCTGGAGGATGTCCAGCGATCCGAAGGCGAAGAGATCGGCCTGCGTTTTTTCGTCGGCCAGCGCTCGGCGAGCGTATCGTCCTCCGACCTTTCGGACGCGGCGCTCGCGACCCTGGTCGAGCGCGCGGCGGCGATGGCGCGCGAGGCGCCCGCGGACGCCTATGCCGGGCTCGCCCCGGAAGACCGGCTGTTCACCGGCGAACTGCCCGATCTCGATATCGACGACGGCCAGGATGTCGCGCCCGAAACGCTGCGCCGCCATGCGCTCGAAGCCGAAGATGCGGCGCGCGCGGTCGATGGCGTGACCAACAGCGAGGGCGGCGGCGCATCGGCGGGCCGCTCGATCATGGCGCTGGCGACGAGCCACGGCTTTTGCGGCGGCTATCAGGCATCGAGCTATGGCTGCTCGGCCAGCGTGATCGCCGGCGAAGGCGGCGGGATGCAGCGCGACTATGCCTATCGCACGGCGCGCCATTTCGCGGATCTCGACTCCCCGGCCAGCATCGGCCGGCGGGCCGGCGAACGGACGGTCGCCCGGCTCGATCCGGCCAAGCTCGCGAGCGGCGCGATGCCGGTGGTGTTCGATCCGCGCGTGTCGGGCGGGCTGCTCGGCCATCTCATCGGCGCGATCACCGGCTCGGCGATCACGCGGGGCACGAGTTTCCTGCGCGACAGCCTGGAGAAGCAGGTGTTTTCCAGGGGCGTGACGGTCCGCGACGATCCGTTGCGGCGGCGCGGCCTGCGGTCGCGGCCCTTCGATGGCGAGGGGCTGCCGGTGGCCGACCGCGCCATCATCGATGACGGGGTGCTCACCGGCTGGCTGCTCGACAGTGCGTCCGCGCGCCAGCTCGGCCTCGAACCGACCGGCCACGCGAAGCGCGGGATCGGCGGACCGCCGGGCGCGGGCGCGACCAACCTTCACCTCGAAGCCGGTACGGCGACGCGGGACCAGCTGATCGCCGACATCGAACAGGGCGTCCTCGTCACCGAGCTGATCGGCATGGGCGTCAACCCGGTCACAGGCGATTACAGCCGCGGCGCGTCGGGTTTCCTGATCGAGAAGGGTGCGATCGGCGCGCCGGTCGCCGAAATCACCATCGCGGGCAATCTGAAGGACATGTATCGCGAATTGACGCCGGCAGACGATCTCGAATTCATTCGCGGGGTCAACGCGCCGAGCGTCCGGATCGAGGGCATGACGGTCGCCGGTGCCTGAAGCCATGCTCGACGCGATCGCCGATATCGCCGCCGAGGCTGCCGAAAAGGCGTGCGACCGCTGGCGGGGCGAGTTGGAAATCTGGAACAAGTCGCCGGATCACCCGGTTTCCGACGTCGACCTGCTCGTCGACGATTTCCTGCGCGAGCGGCTGGCCGCGCTCGATCCCGAAGCCGGCTATCTGTCCGAAGAAACGACCGACACCGCCGCCCGGCTCGGCAAGTCGCGAGTGTGGGTCGTCGATCCGATAGACGGGACGCGCGATTTCATCCGCGAACGGAAGGGCTGGTGCGTATCGGTCGCCCTGGTCGAGGACGGGCAGCCGATCTACGGCGTGCTCGAGGCGCCGGCCCGGAACGAACGCTGGATGGCGAGCGCGGGGCAGGGCGCCACGCGCAACGGCTTGCCGCTCGGCGTGAGCGGCCGCACGGCACTGGCCGGAGCGCGGGTGCCGGCGCACAATATCCCCAAGGCCGACAGCGATCTCGTGGCGGTCGACCAGCCCAATTCGATCGCGCTCCGGATCGCCATGGTCGCGGCGGGCGAGGCCGATCTCGTGGCGACCTTGCGCTGGGGTCATGAATGGGACGTCGGCGCGGCTGCGCTGATCGCCCGCGAGGCCGGCGCGATGGTAACCGACGCGCTGGGCGCGCCGCTGATCTTCAACACCCATGCCGCCGAGGCCTTCGGCGTACTCATCGCGACGCCCGGCATCCATGCCGCGGCCGTCGAGCGCCTGCGCGAGCGCGCCGAGAAACTGTCGAAGCGCGAGCCGTGAACGCGCTGGAAACGCTGGAAAGGATAGCGCCGCTGGACTGTCGAGAGGTCCGCAAGCAACTGCTCTTGCCGGTCGACCGCATTCGCTATCGCTTGGCTTCTGAGCGCGTCTTTGTCATGCTTTTCGCCGCACGCGCCGGCAGCACCTATGCGGGCCAGCTGCTGTCGAACCATCCGGAAATGAGCAAAACCGTTGAATGGTGCAATCCGAAGCGGCTTATACGCACACGGCGATCGAAGGGCTTGGCGGACGACGGACTGGCGCTGCAATGGTCTCTCGATCGGCAAAAGGAACGCATTTTCGGTCTCGAATGCACGCTGGTGGGAATAACTTCATGCGCATTGCTGGGATTTCTCGACCAGATATTGCCGCACGCCCAATTCATCATCTTGCGCCGGCGCGATACGGTCGCTCAAGCGGTATCCATTCGCAAAGGGCGTCTGAGTGGCCGCTATTCGAGCCTGCAGAAATCTTATCGGAACATTTGTGACGACGATTTCGATTATGACGCCATCGCGCACCACAAGGCCATAGTCGAGAAAATATACGCTACGCATGAGCGTTTATTGGCCGAACTCGGAATAGAAGCGGAGACCTATTATTACGAAGATGTCGTAGCCGATCCGGCGCAATTTCAGCAGGCCATATATTCCGGCCTGGGTCTGGCACACCATCATGGCATTTCGACGCAAACGCGGTTCAGCAAGATCGCGGACGATATCAATCGCGCTTGGATCGCGCGCTTCAAGCAGATGGAACGCGATCGCTTCTGATCACATGCCGAGCCGCGGCATCTCCTGCGCCGGGCATTTGTCCATGACGACTTTCAGTCCGGCCGCTTCGGCGCGCGCGGCGGCTTCGTCGTTGACGACGCCAAGCTGCATCCAGACCGATTTCGCGCCCGCCGCGATCGCCTGATCCACGGCTTCGCCGGCCGCCTCGCTGTTGCGGAAGATATCGACCATGTCGACCGGTTCGCCGATCTCCGAAAGATCGCCGACGACCGTTTCGCCATGGATCTGCTCTCCCGCGATGGTCGGATTGACCGGGAATACGCGAAAGCCCTTGCCCTGAAGGAATTTCATGACGCGATTGCTCGCGCGGTCGGGCCTGTCCGACGCGCCGATCACGGCGATCGCCTCGGTTTCGGTGAGCAGTGCGGTCAGTTCGTCGTCGCTGGTCAGCGGCATCGGGTATCTCCTTTACCGGAAAGCGGGCGGGTAACGCTATCGACCCATCCAGTCGGCCAGTTTCCCGGCGATGGCGTTGAAGCAATCCGCGCCCTTGCCGCTGTTGGCGGCGGGCGGCACGCCCTCGTCCGAGGCGAGGCGGATATCGAGATCGAGCGGAATCCGGCCGAGAAAGTCGAAACCCAGTTCTTTCGCGGCCGCTTCGGCGCCGCCGGTTCCGAAAGGATCGGACACGGCGCCGCATTCGGGGCATTCGTAACCGGCCATATTCTCCACCAGGCCGATGATCGGCACATCGGCCTCCTCGAACAGGTGGATCGCGCGTCGCGCGTCGATCAGGGCGAGATCCTGCGGCGTCGACACGATGACCGCGCCGGCCGGCTTGTATTTCTGGACCATCGTCAGCTGCACGTCGCCGGTGCCGGGCGGCAGGTCGATGATCAGCGTCTCGGTGTCGCCCCATTCCGCATCGATCAGCTGGCCGAGTGCATTGCCCGCCATCGGACCGCGCCAGGCGATTGCCTGGCCGGGCTTCACCAGCTGGCCCATGCTGAGCATCGAAATGCCGAAATCGGTCGGGACCGGAACGAGTTTCTTGTGTTCGTTCGCCGTCGGCTTGCGGTCCTCCGCACCGAGCAGGCGCGGCTGGGACGGGCCGTATATGTCCGCATCGATCAGCCCCACGCGCAGTCCGCGCCGCGCGAGCGCGATGGCGAGGTTGGCCGACAGGGTCGATTTGCCGACGCCGCCCTTGCCCGATCCGATCGCGACGATCCGCCGGGTGGTCCGCTTGCTCGTCATGGCAACGCGCACCTGGTCGACGCCTTCGATCGCAGACAGTGCGCGGTTGATATCGGCTTCGATCAGCGTCCGTTTGTCGACATTGATGTCGGTTACGTCGAGAATCACGCTGGCAATGCCGTCGGCGAAGCGCGGCGCCGGGGCGCGCCCGGAATCGATCAGGCCCTTGCCCGAAAGCGGATCGGCGATGGCATTGAGCGCGGCGGAAAGTTGGTCGGCTGTTTCGGTCATGCCGATCAAATAGGAAGCCCTTCACCAAATGACACTGTTTTTCCCCGAAAGGCTTCCTATAAAGAGAGCTATGAGCCTTTTTACCGGTGTAGGCGCGCGGATTGGCGCCATGTTGAACAGCGAGGGCCGCGGCCCTTGGGGGGGCCGTGGCAGCGGCGGATCGGGCGGTAACGGCTCGGGTGGCGGGGGCGACGACGGCCCCAAGAACCCGTGGTCGCAACCGCCGCGTAAACGGCCGTCCGGCGGACAGTCCGGCCCGACGGCGCTCGATGAGCTGCTCAGGCGTGGCAAGAGCCAATGGGGCGGCGGCGGAGGCCGCGGTCCCGACCTGCCGACCTTCGGCGGTCGGCCGATCTGGTTCTGGGCGATCATCCTGCTCGTCGTGCTCTGGATATTCTTCACCTCTTTCCATCTGGTCGGCCCGCAGGAACGCGGCGTTCTGACCCGCTTCGGCAATTATGTCGGCACATATCAGCCGGGTCCCAACTTCTCCTTCCCGGCGCCGATCGACCGGGTGCAGATCATCGACGTCGACAATATCCGCACGATCGACATCGGCGGCGGCGGCGAAAATGCCGAAAACCGGGTGCTGACCGGCGACCAGAATATCGTCGATCTCGCCTATCAGATTCGCTGGAACATCAAGGAGCCGCAAAACTATCTGTTCCAGATCGTCGATCCCGAAGCGACGATCCGCGAGGTTGCCGAAAGTGCGATGCGTGCGGTGATGGCGCGGGTTACGCTCGACGACGCGATCGGCGCCGGGCGCGGCGAGATCGAACAGCGGGTCCAGGTGTTGATGCAGGATCTGCTCGACGGCTACGGCGCCGGCGTGCTCGTGCAGGGCGTGGCGATCGAGGAAGCCGATCCGCCCCAGGCGGTTGAGGAGAGCTTCCGGCGCGTGTCGGCGGCCCAGCAGACCGCCCAGACCTATCTCAACAATGCGCGCGCCTATGCGCAGCAGCTGACCGCCCGGGCGCAGGGTGAATCGGCCGCCTTCACGCGCGTCTATGAGGAGTATCGCCTTGCGCCGGAAGTGACGCGGCGGCGCATGTATTACGAGACCATGGAACGGATTCTGGCGAGCGTGAACATCACGATCGTCGAAACCGACAATGTGACGCCGTATCTGCCCCTGCCGGAGGTTCAACGCCGCATACGGCAGCAGGCTACACCCGTGCCCGAAACGGGAGACGCACAATGAGCATCGCAAGCCGCGTGGCGCGCAACCCGATCGCCTATGCCGTTCTCGGCGTCGTAATCCTGGTCACCATTTTCAGTTCCTTCTCGATTGTTCCCGAGACGCGCCAGGCGGTGATCGTCCAGTTCGGCGAGCCCGATCGGATCGTCAATCGCTACCAGCCGGGCGAGACTTTCGGATCCGGCAGCGCCGGCCTGATGGCGCATATTCCGTTCATAGAGCAGGTCGTGTGGATCGACCGCCGGATCCAGAATGTCGAGATGGAGCGGCAGCAGGTGTTGTCGACCGATCAGCTCCGGCTGCAGGTCGATGCGTTCGCCCGCTACCGGATCGTCGATCCGCTGCAGATGTACATCTCGGCGCGGACGGAGGACCGGGTCAGCGAAGCGCTGCGGCCGATCCTCGCCTCGTCGCTGAGGAACGAGCTCGGCCGGCGGCCCTTTGCGGCGCTGCTCAGCCCCGAACGCGGGCAGGTGATGCAGAATATCCGGGAGAGCCTGAACCTCGCGGCACGTCAATATGGCGCCGAGATCGTCGACGTCCGGATCAAGCGGGCGGACCTTCCCGAAGGCCAGCCGCTGGAATCGGCCTATCGCCGGATGCGCTCGGCGCGTGAACAGGAAGCGCTGACGATCGAGGCGCAGGGCGCGAAACAGGCCCAGATCATCCGGGCCGAGGCCGACGCGGAAGCCGCGCGGACCTATGCCGAGGCGTTCGGCGCCGATCCGGCCTTCTACGATTTCTACCGGGCGATGGAGTCCTATCGGGCGACGTTCGGGATCGATCGGCCGGCCGGCCCCGATGATGGCGAGGCGGCGATCGTGATGTCTCCGGACAACGAATATCTGCGTCAATTCCGTGGACTGCGCTGACAGTTCGACGAACGGCAGCGTCGTCCCCTATGTTCAATATGTGTTAAGACGCTATTCCGCAGCTAACAGACAGGTGTCGTAAACGGATACAGCGAAGAGATTGGAGAATTATGGCCGTGCGTTACGCTTATGCGATTACAGGAATTCTATTGGCCGGAGGCACAGCAGCCACACTGACGCTGCAACAGCCGGTCGGAGCCCAGGTCGCGCAGAATGCTCCTACCGCCATGCCCCGGGTCAGCGCGCCGGGGAGCTTTGCCGATCTGACCGAGCGGCTCGCGCCCGCCGTCGTCAACATCTCGACGACGCAAACGATCGAAGTGCAGAGCCGCAACCCCTTCGCCGGGAGCCCCTTCGACGATTTCTTCCGGCAATTCGGCCAGCGTGGCCGGAACAATGGCCCGATCACCCGCGAAGCCACGTCGCTTGGCTCGGGCTTCATCATTTCCGCCGACGGCTATATCGTCACGAACAATCACGTGATCTCGGCGCGGGGCGGCAATGGGCAGCCGGGAACCGATCCGGTGGACACGATCACGGTGACGCTGTCGGACCGGACCGAATATGAAGCCCGGATCGTCGGCCGTGACCCGTCTTCGGATCTGGCCGTGCTGAAGATCGACGGAAACAATCTTCCGTTCGTCCAGTTCGGGGATTCGGACGATCTGCGGGTCGGCGACTGGGTGATCGCGATCGGCAATCCCTTCGGTCTCGGCGGTACGGTGACCGCGGGTATCGTCTCGGCGCTCCAGCGGACGATCGGGCAGGGCGGCGCCTATGACCGCTATATCCAGACCGATGCCTCCATCAACCAGGGCAATTCGGGCGGTCCGATGTTCGATATCGAGGGCAATGTCGTCGGCATCAACAGCGCGATCTTCTCGCCGACCGGCGGCAATGTCGGCATCGGCTTCGCCATTCCCGCGTCCGAGGCCCGGCCGATCGTCGAGACGCTGCGGCGCGGGGAACGCGTCCAGCGCGGCTATCTCGGCGTCTCGATCCAGCCGCTCGGCGACGATATCGCCGATTCTCTCGGCCTGCCGCGCAACCGCGGCGAGATCGTGGCGCGCGTCGAGCCCGGCGAGGCCGCCGAACGCGCGGGCATCCGCCAGGGCGACGTGATCGTGAGCGTCAACGGTCGCGATGTGACGCCCGACGAGACTTTGTCCTACATCGTCGCCAATCTGCCCGTCGGGTCGCGCGTGCCGATCGTGCTGATCCGCGACGGCGAGCGCGTCCGCGTGACCGCGACGATGGGCGAACGCCCGACCGACGAGGAGCTTCTGCGACGTGCGCAGGAGGGTCAGGAGGAAGAAGAGGGCCTGGAAGAACCGACCAAGGAAGATCCGGGCAGCGACGAATCCGAAGCGACGATGGACGCGATCGGGATCGGCTTCCAGACCCTTACGCCGCAGATCGCGCGTCAGCTCGGCATCGACAGCGGCGTGCGCGGGCTGGTCGTGAACCAGGTCGATCCGTCGAGCGACGCGGCGCAAAAGGGCATTCGCCGCGGCGATGTCGTGCTGTCGATCAACCGCACGGCGACGCTCGAGCCCGGCGATGCGGTGCGCATCATCAGCCAGGCGCAGCGGGCCGGCCGCAGCTCGGTTCTGCTCCTGCGCCAGCGCGGAAATTCCGTCCCGCTCTATATCGGCGTGGACATCATCGAATAGCGCGTGTGACCCCGCCGACGGGACATCGGCGGGGCCTCGCTGTCCGACCGTTTCGCGGTTTGCATCGCCAATCCGGCCGTCTATCGTTCCCCGGAATTCGAAGGGGGCGTAGCGATGGATGAATCGGCTGGTATCTTTCTCGGCAAGGGCGGCGGCGAAAAACAGTATCTGAACCTCGCCCGCGCCAACCGGCACGGCCTCATCGCCGGAGCGACCGGAACCGGCAAGACGGTGACGGTCCAAGGGCTGGCAGAGAATTTTTCGCGTGCGGGTGTCCCGGTGTTCGTGGCCGATGTGAAGGGCGATCTTTCCGGCGTCGCGATGCCGGGGAGCGCGGATTTCAAGCATCACGACAAGCTGATCGAACGGGCCGAGGAGATCGGCCTCGAAAATTATCGCTATGCCGACAGTCCGACCATCTTCTGGGATCTGTACGGCCAGAAGGGCCATCCGATCCGGACGACGATCAGCGAGATGGGGCCGTTGCTGCTCGGCCGGCTCATGGACCTGTCGGACGCGCAGCAGGGCGTGCTCGAGATCGCCTTCCGGTTCGCCGACGACGAGGGCATGCTGCTGCTCGATCTCGAAGATCTGCGAGCAATGCTCATTGTCGTGTACGAGCACTCCAAGGAGATATCGTCCGAATATGGCCATGTCTCCAAGGCAAGTGTCGGAGCAATCCAGCGCAAACTGTTGCAGTTCGAAGGACAGGGTGCCGACAAGTTTTTCGGGGAGCCGGCGCTGGATATTGATGATTTTTTCCGAACCGATCAGCAGGGCCGGGGCTTCATCAATATATTGATGGCCGACAAGTTGATCGGCAGTCCGCGCACCTACGCCACGTTCCTGCTCTGGCTTCTGAACGAGTTGTTCGAAGCGCTTCCCGAAGTGGGAGATCCCGAAAAGCCCAAGCTCATCTTCTTCTTCGATGAAGCGCATCTGCTTTTCAGGGACGCCCCCAATGCCTTGACCGAGAAGATCGAGCAGGTGTCGCGGCTCATCCGGTCGAAAGGTGTCGGCATATTCTATGTCACCCAAAACCCGATCGATCTTCCGGAAGAAGTGGCAGGGCAGCTCGGTAATCGGATTCTTCACGCGTTGCGCGCTCACACTAGGCGGGATCAGCGAGCGGTTCGGGCGGCGGCGGAGACCTTCCGGATCAATCCCGGTCTCGACGTCGAAACGGCGATCACCGAACTCAAGGTCGGCGAAGCGCTGGTCTCGACCCTGATGGAGGATGGCGCGCCGTCTCCGGTGCAGCGCACGCTGATCCGTCCGCCGCGCTCGCGGATGGGGCCGATCTCGACCGGCGAGAGGGCCGCGATCATCGCGGCATCGCCGATCGGCGACATCTATGCCGAGCGCGTGGATCGCGAATCCGCCGCCGAAGTGCTTGAGCGGAAGGCGCAGGACGCGGCCGAGACCGCAAAGGAAGTCGAGGAGAAGGGCGAGGAGTCCGTGCGCCAGCGCCCGCGCCGGAGCACGTCGCTATGGGCGAGGGTCGGGCGAGCCGCCGCGGGCGCCGCCGCCGCGTCCGCCGGCGCCGCGCTGGGCCGCCGGATGTCGGGACGGACGAGCCGTGCGAATCCGACGGCATCGGCGGCGAGCGCGGCCGGCAGCACCATCGGCAACGAAATCGGCCGAGCGATCGGCGTACCGGGTGTCGGCCGCTTCGTGCGCGGCGTGCTCGGCGGGTTGTTGCGCTAGCGCTCGTTCCTGGCGGGCAGGAACAAGGCGGCGACTTCTTCGGCGATGCGGGCTGGGCGCAGCGTTTCCGCGTCGATGCAGCACCAGCGCGACTTCACTTCGGCCAGCACCTCTTCGCCGCGCTTGATCACCGTATCGTAGAAGGCGCTCGCGCCCTGCACCTTTTCGACGACGACCGAAGCGATGACCGTGTCGTTGAGGAAGGCGGGCTTGCGGTAGGTGATCTCGTGCTTGAGCGCGACCCAGAGATGCGCGGCGACGGCCTGGGGCGGCGCGATCTTCTCCCAATGGGCGAGCACCGCCTCCTGCACCCAGTTGAGGTAATTGGCATTGTTGACATGGCCCATGAAATCGATGTCGTCGGCATCGACGGCAATGGGATGTTCGTGGCGGGGCAGGGCGGTGTCGGTCACAA
Organism: Parasphingopyxis sp.; assembly: GCF_052168275.1. GTDB lineage: Bacteria > Pseudomonadota > Alphaproteobacteria > Sphingomonadales > Sphingomonadaceae > Parasphingopyxis. The sequence goes on from NZ_JBQLZM010000019.1 coordinate 22,066, forward strand.
TGGCGATACTCGGTTACGGTGAAGCCTATTCTATAGCTGACAATCATGTCAGTAAAGCGACGATGAATGTCCGTGCCTGCTGCGCCCCGCCGAAAATCATGATATCGTCCGATCCAGCAAGCCATCTTCGGGGCGCATGGATCGGTATACCGGCGGCAGGTGCCGCCCGGCCAGATCATGGGAGAGGGCGATGACACATAGATTTGTCGATCTGCGCGAAGACGGAAAACACACGCATCTTTACGACGCGATAGACGGGGACAAGGTCCGCGAGGTGCTGTGGGGCGACTGGCTCACGATAGACGGGCCGCCCAGCCAGGGCTGGCAGAAGGTCATCTGGTCGCCGAACAATCCCCGATACCGCCGCGAACTCTTCATTCCCGAGGATCATCTCAGCGATCATCGTCCGCTCGAGATCATCTTTCTCGACGTCGGCCAGGGCGACGGCGCGGTCCTGATCACGCCGGAGACCGACCAGGACGAGCGGGTGATGGTCATCGATGCCGGCGTCGGCGACAATATGCACCGGTTCCTGCGCAAGCGGTTCGGCGGTTATCGCGACCTGCATTTCGACGCCGCGGTCCTCACCCATCCGGATCACGATCATTATGGCGGATTCAAGCCGATTTTCGAAGATCCCGATTTCCGTTTCGAGAATCTCTATCACAACGGGCTGATCGAGCGCGCGGTCTCCGGCAGCTACGAAAAGATCGGCGGCAAGACGCGCGATCCGGCAGCCCGGCGCAGCTATGTCACCGATATCCGCTCGGACCGGGACAGCATCGCCGCGCTCTATCCGCCGGGGTCGCCGGTCGACGACTATGAATTCCCGCCGCTGATGCGATCGGCGCTCGCAATGCCGGGGCTCGATTTCGCGATGCTGTCGACCGAGCATGGCGTGCTCGAGGGCGGCAAGCGCTATGTACCCGGTTTCGCGCCGTCCGACGCGCATCCCTATCAGATCGAAATCCTCGCGCCGGTCTGCGAGTTCGACGATAACGGCGATCCGCGCCTGCGCGTCCTCGGCAGCGCCTATGGCAAGACCAAGAACGGCCATTCGGTGATATTGCGGCTCCGCTACAAGGAATTTTCCGTGCTGTTCGGCGGCGATCTCAACGAGGCCGCCGAGCAATTCCTGCTCACCCATTATGCCGGGATCGAGGGATTCCCGGACAAGGGGACGCAGGATTATGGCGACATGGTCGAGGATGCCGCCGTCCATTGGCGGTCGGACATCATGAAAGTCTGCCACCATGGCGCGGCCGACGTGACCGACGCCTTTCTCGAAACCGTCCATCCGGCCTGCTTCATCATCTCCTCGGGCGACGAGGAGGGGCATGTCCATCCGCGCCCCGACCTGCTCGGCCGGCTGGGGCGGTTCGGGCGCGGCAAGGCGCCGGTGCTGCTGTCGACCGAATTGCAGCGGTCGAGCCGCGAGAAGGAGGACGGAAAGATCGTCGACCGCATCCGCCGCACGATCGAGAAGGCGGGTGACGGGCTGACCGAAAACCAGCAGGCGAGGCTCCGCGAGGATGTCACGAAGCTGGCCCGGGTCAATGTCGACGTTTACGGCGCCATCTATCTCAAATCGGACGGCGAACGGCTGATCACCGCGTTCAAGATCGAGCAGCCCTCTTTGAACAAGCGCTGGTTCTGGTTCCAGTACCGGTTCGATTCGCGCGGCAGGCTCAGCGTCGTCTGAACTAGCCGTCCTGGCTGAGGACGTGATTTTCGAAGCGCACTCTGCGGGGCAGTTCGAAATCGCGAAAGCCTGATCCGCCGATCCGGTCCAGCAGCGCGTCCGCCGCCGCCCTGTCGCGGCCGTGAAGCGCGCGGTAGAAATCGAGCGGGCGCTGCAGCATCCATAGGGTGAAGGTCATGGCCGCCCGTTGTCCCGTCCGGCCGCCGATCGCGAAATCGACGAAGCCGACGGCGCGCGGCACATCGGCTCCGGGATTGCCCTCGGCCCAACCGGCATAGGCGGTGGAGACCGCCTGGAGGTGCGGCATCTGTTCGGCCATCATCCGTTCGAGAACGGGCAGCAGCGTCTCCGGGATCGCGTCGTCCGGGAGGAATTCGCCCGAAAGCGGGGTTTCGACGTCGATCATCCGTTCGACCCAGCGGGCGACGTTCGGCGCGAGACCTTTCATCAGCTTGCCCGATTCCGGGTCGCGATAGAGATGGGCGTAGAGCGGGCCGATCAGGCCGTAATCGCCGATCGAGGCGCGGGAGCCGAGCAGATAGTCGTGCGCGGCAAAATGCGCGTCG
>NZ_JBQLZM010000020.1:0-4482 GCF_052168275.1 Parasphingopyxis sp.
CGGCATCCTGCTCGGCTGGGCGGCGGGCGCCTGGATGGGGCGCGGCATGACCGCGCTCTATGCCGAATATTACCGCTTCCCCTTCCTCTACTACCGGATCTCGACGAGCACCTTCGCGATCGGGGCGCTGCTCGCCGCGGGATCGGCCGTGCTCGGCGCGCTGGGCGGCGTGCGGACCGCGATCGGGCTGACCCCGGCGATCGCCATGGCCCCGCCCCAGCCGCCGGTCTACAAGACCGGCTTCCTCGAACGCCTGGGCCAGAAAGCCGGGTTCACGAGCATCGGCCACATGATCGTCCGCCATATCGGGCGCTGGCCGGTGCGCTCGGGGATCACGGTGTTCGGCGTGGCGCTCTCGCTCGGCCTGCTGTTCAGCACGATGCAGTTCCTCGACGGCACCAACGAGATGCTCGAGGCCAATTTCTTCCGCGCCCAGAACCAGGACCTGACCGTGGCGCTGATCGAGGCGGGCAACGAGGAGGCGGTGCACAATCTGGCGAGCATCCCCGGCGTTCTGCGCGTCGAGGCGACCCGGGCGGCGGCGGCGCGGTTGCGCAACGGCCATCGCTCCGAGCGGGTCGCCATCGAGAGCGCGTCGAGCGACGCCCGGCTCTGGTCGCGGATCGATGCGTCGGGACGCGAAATCCCCCTGCCGCCGGCCGGGCTGATGCTGAGCGGCCAGCTCGCCGCGAAGCTCGACGTGCGGGCCGGCGACCGGATCGAGATCGACATGCTCGAGGGACGGCGGATACGGACGCAGATCCCGGTGGTCACGACGATCGACGAATATGTCGGGTCGCGCGCCTATGCCGACAGCGCGACGCTCGAACGGCTGACGCGCGACGATTCGCCGGTCGGATCGGCGCTGTTGCGGATCGATCCGGCGGCGCGCGAGGATATTCTCGACGAATTGCGCGAGATGCCGGTCGTGCTCGGCGTGACCGAACGGCGCGCGACGCTCGACAAGTTCCGCGAGATGATCGACGACAATATTATCACGATGATCGGCTTCTATATCGCCTTCGCCTCGGCGATCGTGATCGGGGTCGTCTACAACAGCGCGCGGATCATCTTTTCCGAGCGCGCGCGCGAGCTCGCGACATTGCGGGTGCTCGGCTATCACAAGGAGGAAGTCGCCCTGATCCTGCTCGGCCAGATCGCGCTGCTCGTGGCGCTGGCGGTGCCCGTCGGCTGCCTGACCGGCTATTGGCTGGGCCAGGGCCTCGCCGCGGCGTTCAGTTCGGACCTGTTCCGGCTGCCCTTCGCGCCGACCCGGGGAACCTACGGCTTCTCGATCGTCGTGGTGCTCGTCGCCGCCGCGCTGACGGCGCTGATCGTCGCCCGGCGGGTGGCGAGACTGGATATGGTACGTGTATTGAAGGCGCGCGACTGATGCTCGACACACTCAAACGCTGGCGGTGGGCGATCCTGATCGCCGCCCTGTTCGTCCTCGGCCTGGGCTACGCCTTCTGGCCCGAAGCCGTGCCGGTCGATACCGGCGACGTGACACGCGGCGCGATGACCGTCGGGATCACCGATGACGGGGTGACGCGGGTCCACGATTCCTACATCGTCTCGGCGCCGGTCAGCGGCTATGTGACGCGGATCGAGATCGAACCGGGCGATCCGGTCGTCGCGCGCGAGACCGTCATCGCGCGGATGGCGGGGCGGCCGTCGACCCCGCTCGATACGCGCTCGCGCCGCGAGCTGCAGAATGCGCTGGCCGCCGCCCAGGCGGCCGAACGCAGCGCCCGGGCGCAGGTGCAGAGCGCGATCGCCTCGCTCGACCTCGCCCGGCGCGAACTGGCGCGGGCCGAAACGCTGGCCGAGCGAGGTTTCCTGCCGCAATCGCGGCTCGACGCGGCGCGCACCGAGGCCGATGCCCGCCGCGCGGCGCTCGCCGGCGCCCGGGCGACCGTCGAGCAGAACCGTTCCGAGGTCGGCCGCATCCGCGCCTCGCTCAACGAACCGGCGGCCGGCACGCCGACCGGCAGCGGCCCGGTCGCCGTCCGCTCGCCGACCAGCGGCACCCTGCTGCGCGTGCTCCACGAAAGCGAAGGCGTCGTCCCCGAGGGTACGCCGCTCGTCGAGATCGGCGATCCCGAGCGGATCGAGATCGTCGTCGACCTGCTGTCGCGCGAGGCGGTCCGCGTCCGGCCAGGCGCGCCGGTCGCGATCACCCGCTGGGGCGGGGACGAGACGCTGGCCGGGCGGATCCGGCGGATCGAACCGTTCGGCGAACTCAAGATATCGGCGCTCGGCATCGAGGAGCAGCGGGTCAACGTCATCATCGATTTCGACGAACCGCTGGAGCGGATCGCGCGGCTCGGCCACGGCTATCAGGTCGACGCGACGATCACCGTATGGAGCCGCGAGGATGCGCTGCGCGTCCCGATCGGGGCGATCTTCCGCAGCGGCGCCGACTGGCACGTCTATGTCGTCTCGGGGGGCCGCGCCGTCGAACGGCCGGTCGAGATCGGCCAGATCAACGACGAGCATGCCGAGGTGCTGGGCGGGCTCGAAGCGGGCGACGCGGTGATCGTCAATCCCGGCAACCGGGTCGCCGACGGGCGCCGGATCACGCGCCGCAATTGACCGGCATCAACCGGGCGACCGCAGTTTTCGGCCATCATCGGCAGGGCGGGTACGACGCCGCCGCCGGGCCGGATGCCGAAAGCGGTGTCCGCGCATCCCGCCCGACCGCCGACCGGCCCGGTCAGCCGATCCCGGCGCGGGCCCGGGCGGTGCGGACGAGGGCTTCGCGGTCCCGCGCGGCATCGACCGCCGTCCAGCCGACGGATCCGGCGTCCGCGCGCGCCTGCGCCTGCACGACGGAGACGGTCGCGTCCGAGGGATTGGGACCGCGCGCCGCCACCCGGTCGGCCCGGATATCGGTCGGCGCCTCGAGCCAGAGCCCGGTGAAGGCCGCACCACATTGCTCCGCCAACCGCGCGACACCGTCGCGCTCGGCGCTCTCCAGAAAGGTCGCGTCGGCGATGACGGTGCTGCCGCCCGCCAGCGCGCGCCTTGTATCGGTCCGCAGCCGCCGATAGACGCGCTCCGACACGTCGCCCGCATAGGCGGATTGCGGCAGCGGCCGTTCGGGCGGGACACCGAACAGCCGTTTGCGGATCATGTCGGACGAGATCACCACGGCCTGTACCGGCGCCGCGAGCGCCGCCGCGACGGTCGACTTGCCGGTTCCGGACCGACCCCCGACCGCGATCAGCCGGGGCGCATCCGCCCGGTCGCCATAGGCGCGCGCCAGATCGAGATAGGCGGTTGCCGGGCGATCCTTCATCGCCGCCACCAGCGCCTTGACGACCGCCCGGCAGGATTTGAACATCGGCAGGAGCCCGGCCCCGCGATAGTCCCGGGTGGCGGACAGATAGCGGTTGAGCAGCCGGTTGGCCGCGTCCCCCGCGCCCGCATGTTCGAGATCCATCAGCAGGAAGGCGAGATCGTACTGGACATCGATCTCGGTCAGCTCGGGATCGAACTCGATGGCGTCGAACGGCACCGGCCGGCCCTCCCACAGGCAGATATTGGCGAGATGCAGGTCGCCGTGACAGGTGCGGACGAAACCGTGCCGCCCGCGCGCGTCGAGCAGCGGCGCGAACCGCTCCAGCATGCCGTCCATCCATCGGCGCCAGGCGGCGAGATCGGCGAGATCGATCCGCGACCCGAGCAGCGGCCGGGTCGCATCGACCAGATTGCGCTCGATCGCGGCGAAGCGCGCCGCGCCGTCCCGCCTGACGACCTTTTCCGCCCCGGCATGGGAGGCCGCGACGGTGTCGGCGAGCGCATCGACCAGCCGGTCGGTCAGCCGGCCGTCCGCCACGAGCAGGTCGAACTGGTCGCGTTCGGCGAAGCGGCGCATTTCGACGACCCAGTCGACGATCTCGCCGTCCGTGCCGAAAGCAAGCCCCGCCGGCGTGCGGCTGATCGGCCGCACGCCGCGATACAGCGTCGGCGCGACGCGGCGGTTGATCGCGAATTCGGCCCGGCAGGCCCGTTCGCGCAGCGCCACGGTCGAATAGTCGAGAAATGGCAGCGCGAGCGCGCGTTTCAGCTTGAACACGCGGTCCGGCGTCAGGAACAGCCGGGAGATATGCGTTTCGAGCGCCTCGACCGGCTGGCCGTCATGGGTCGCGGGCGACGCCAGAAAGGCGACGGTGCCGGCCTGGCTCCGCTCGGCGGCATCGCTGGAACCCGATATCTCCGTCATAACGGGCACTCCGACCTGAAAGGGTAACCGACGACCGATATATGGGTGGCGGCCCGGCGCTGGTCCTTGCGCCAGATCAATGCCATGCCGGCCGAAGGGAGACATGCACGCGAAATGGCTGACTTTTTCGAGGACATGACGGATCGCGCGGCGCAGGGCGACCCCGTCCCCACCGCGGTCGTCCATCCCGTCGACCGCCGCTCGCTGGGCGGCGCGCTGGCGGCCGCGGAGGCGGGATTCATCGCACCGATACT
>NZ_JBQLZM010000021.1:0-6033 GCF_052168275.1 Parasphingopyxis sp.
GATGGGCGGGCTCGTCCACTCGCAGCGCGTGCTGCTCGCGCTGACCCAGGCCGGGGTCAGCCGCGAAGACGCCTACCGCCTCGTCCAGCGCAACGCGATGAAGGTCTGGGAATCCGATGGCGCGCTGTCGCTGATGGAACTGCTCAAGGCCGATGAAGACGTGACGGCGGCGCTAAGCAATTCGGAGATCGAGGAAAAATTCGATCTCGGCTATCATCTGAAACATGTCGATACGATATTTGGACGCGTATTTGGCACATAGACTCGCTTGCCGACATAGCCCCCGGGGGACAGCATGAATATCTTCCAGAAATGGCTGCTGCGACGGCGGATCATGGAGGGCTCGGCAGTTGTCGAAGAGCGTATCCGCAAGCGGCTCGAGAATTTCCAGCGACAGCTAGAGATGCGCCGCGACGCACTTGACGAACAGAACAAGCGACAGGAAGCGCGCGCTCGCGAGTTCGAGAGGCGAGGTAGCGGGCTTTCCAAAACCCAACTCCGACAAGAGCAACGCGCCGCCCGACTCGATCAGAAAAGTCGGAAGCTGGAAGAAAAACGGCGGAAGCTCGAAAAGCAATCTGCGCAGATCGACGCCGAAATAGATCGGCTGGAGAAACTTCGAGAAAACCTCGAGAGCCGAGGATATACCGAATCGGACTCACGGTATGGGTCGACCATCTTCAGACTATCCGGATTCGACGAGGAACAATTTCTTTCGGACTTCGACTCCCTGTTGGGCGCGGAACGGCATGATGAAGCCATTGATCTGCTGATCCGACAATTGCCCAAAATGGCAAACAGCAGGCTGAACCGAATGGAAAAGCTCAATCATCTGCTGTTTGGCGGTCGGCGGCTCCAGCATGCGGGCATTGGGAAACATGGCTGGGAGAAGCTATTGCGCAAAGCCCACACGGCAAACCGAGCCTTCGCCGACCGCAATATTGCGAGAAACTCAACATTTCTCGATTTGGGTTGCGGCCCACACGATCCGGTCGCGCTCTCCGCCTATTATTATCTCAACGGCTTTCGGCGCACGCTGGCCTGCGACCTGCAACCGCCGCGCAACGCGCTATTTTCCGCATATTCGATGTATGACATCGTCGTTCACATGCGGGCATTTCCAGAGAAAATAAGGATGTCAGGCACCGACGAGAGGCTATTCCGCGAACGTCTCGACGATTTTGAAATCGAAAGGTTTGCCAAAGGCGATTGGAGCGGCGCCATGGCGCAACTTAGCGGCAAGATCGAACATTATCCGAAGAATGTCCTCGAATTGCCGGTCGATGACGGCGAACTCGGATTCGCTGTATCCTTCGCTGTCCTTGAACATGTCGACGATGCTGACGCGATCATGAAATGGCTGTACCGCAAAGCGACGCCAGGCGGCATCCAGTTCCACTTTATCGATATGGCCGATCATCGCAGCTATGATGCAGATTCGGATGCTGACGCGTGGACGTTTCTGACCGAAGAAGAGGCGCCGCCTTCAATGAATCGATTACGCAAATCGGAGCATTTAGCCGCGATCGAGAAAGCAGGTTTCCGGATTGTTTCGATGAACGAGACCAAAGCCGAAATGCCTCGAAAAACCGCCGCCAGGCTCATTGAGCCCTGGAAATCGATGAGCGATGAGGATCTGCTGACGACGAAGCTAACAGTCGTGATCCAAAAACCGGAGTAGCCGATCTCGCGCCTTCGTTTCAGTGGTGATCATCGCCATCGTCGTGATCGGGCCCATGATCCGCATGCTCGTGCGCCATCGCATCGGGATCGGTCAGACTGTCATGGACGAAGCCGATATAGCGTTCGGCCGAGATGAACCCGCCTTCGACCTCGTACGGCGCGGCAATATTCATCGCCTGAATTTCCTCCAGCGAGCTACCGGCGTCGATCGCCGCCTGCACCTGTTCGTTGATGGTGAGCAGCATGGCGCGATAGGCGACGAGATCGGCGCGCGTCGCCATCGGACCGTGCCCGGGAATGATCCGGGTCTCGTCGTCGATCATCGCAAGCACGCGCTCTACGGCCGCAAGCAGCCCCTGCGCACTGCCCCCCGAGGCGCGATCGATGAAGGGTAGCGACATCTGGTGAAAAAAGAGATCGCCCATATGGACGATATTCGCCACCTCCCACCAGATCACCGAATCGCCATCGGTATGCGCGTTATGCATATGGATCGCGTGGACGGTATCGCCGTTGAGATGAAGCTTTACGCCGTCATGATAGGTGACGACCGGAAGCGCGACCGGCGCAGCCGGAGGCACCGGGCGATCGCCCTCGCTGCCATTCGCCATGCGGATACGAACATTCTCATGTGCGAGGATCAATGCCCCGGCCTCACCGAAATTCTCGTTCCCGCCGGTATGGTCGCCGTGCCAGTGCGTGTTGAACAGGAACCGGACTGGATCGGCGCCCAGAGCGGCGATCGCCGCCTGGATACGCTCCGTCAGGGGCGCGAACTGATCGTCGATCAGCACGGTCCCGTCTTCGCCATGCGACACGCCGATATTGCCGCCCCGGCCGAACAATACGGCAATGCCAGGCACCAGCTGCTCGGCGCGGATTTCGACATTGTCGAAGCGGTCGTCCTGGGCGGAGACCGGAGTGGCGATAACAAGGGCAAGTGCGGAAAGCGGAACGAAACGGTTCATTGCGGAAGTCTCCCTGACAGGACGGACCATCCCTAGCTCCATGCTGGCGGAATGTCGAAGCTCAGTCTTGGGCCGCCTGACGATCGCTTTCGAGCCGGGATACGAGGTCGCGGACCATCGCGCGATAGAATGCGCGCATCTCCGGAGGATAGGCGTGACCTGTTCCCTCAAACAGCCGCAGCGTGATATGTCTTGCGTTCGTCGCATAGAATTCGGCCGCCCGCAGGGCATTGGTCGGCGATACGACGAAATCCGAACCGCCATGGATCAGGATAATCGGGGGTTTTTCCTGGGAATCTCGGCCCGCATAGCGCCAATTTTCGAAAAACCGCGCGCCCATGGGGATGGCCGCGCCGATAAGATGGGCATGGCGGATGGCGAGCAGATGCACCAGATCGCCGCCCTGCGAATAGCCGGTGACGATCGGCCTGCCCCGGGTCGGGCAGATCGCGTCGATATCCTGCAAGAACAGCGCGAGCGCATCGGCCGTTTCGACCAATTCGGCGTTCTGGTCCGATACCGGCTTGTCATAATGGTCCGCCGCGAACCAGGATCGGCCATCCTCAAACGCGTGCGCACCCTCCACCGCCACGAAATTGACTGTGCTATCGGGCAGCGCGAACAGCGCCTGCGACACGGCGGCGCTGCCACCCATGAAATGCAGGCCGACCACGGTGTGCCGTGATGGATCGCAATCCTCGGCTATCGCATGGCGGAAGCCGGCATGGACCGGCATATCATCCGATGCCGTGGCCTTTATCGGGATCAGCAGCACGAGCACCGCTGCGAAAAGCTGCTTTACATGCATGGCCGCGCCTCGTGGTTCATTCTTTTCAAATGGTCCGGTTCGACCATCTGCTCTAAACCCATGCGCCCTGCTTGAGAGCCATGCGATCCGGCTATTCGCCGAACATCGTCTTAAGCTTGTCGAAAAAGCCGGCGCTTTGCGGCGATTCCTCGCCGGTTTCCGTCTCGCGGAATTCCTGCAGCAATTCCTTCTGCTTCGCGGACAGCTTGGTCGGGGTTTCGACATCGAACTGGGCGACAAGATCGCCATGGCCGCGGCCCTGCAGCACGGGCATGCCGGCGCCGCGCTTGCGCAGCTGCTTGCCGGTCTGCATGCCGGGCGGGATCTGGAACTCGTGCACTTCGCCATCGAGCCCCGGCACTTCGATAGAGCCGCCCAGCGCGGCGGTCGTGAACGAGATCGGGCAGCGCGCGAACAAGGTCGTGCCCTCGCGCTGGAACAGTTCGTGCCGCTGCAGGTGAATGAAGATGTAGAGGTCGCCGGCCGGCCCGCCCCGAGCCCCGGCTTCGCCTTCGCCCGACACGCGAATGCGCGTCCCGTCGTCGACGCCCGGCGGGATTTTGACATCGATCGTCTTGGTCGTGTCGACCCGGCCTTCGCCGCGGCAGTCCTCGCAGGGATCGGCAATCACCTGGCCGAGGCCATGACAGGACGGACAGGTCCGTTCGACGAGGAACAGGCCCTGTTGCGCGCGCACCTTGCCATGGCCCTGGCAGGTCGCGCAGGTCTGGGCGGAGGTTCCCGGCTTGGCGCCCGATCCCTCGCATGTCTCGCAGGATGCCGTCACATCGAGGGTGAGTTGGGCGTCCTTGCCGTTAAAGGCCTCTTCCAGCGTTATCTCGTAGTCGTAGCGCAGGTCCGCTCCGCGCCGAACGTCTCGGCCGCGGCCCCTGCCCCGTCCCGCGCCCATGAAGTCTTCGCCGAAGATATTTTCGAAGATGTCGGAGAAGGCGCTGAACCCGTCCTGCTGGTGACCGCCGCCGCCATTCTGGAAAGCGGCATGGCCGAACCGGTCATAGGCCGCGCGCTTTTGCGGATCCTTCAGACACTCATAGGCTTCGTTGATGGATTTGAATTTCGCCTCGCACTCGGCATCGCCCGGATTGCGGTCCGGATGATATTCCATGGCGAGCTTGCGGTAGGCGGATTTCAGCGTGGCGCCGTCGACGCCCCGATCCACCCGCAACAGTTCGTAATAATCGACTTCCGTCATGGCTGCCCCAGCGCGACGAAGCCGGGGGAGAAGCCCAAGGCCCCTCCCCCGATCATCTTAGGATTTCTGGTCTTCGTCGACTTCGGAGAATTCGGCGTCGACGACATCCTCGTCTTCGCCCGATCCGCCGGCATCGGCCGTGGCATCACCTTCCGCGGCGCCGGCTTCAGCCTGCTGCGCCTCGTAGATCTTCTGGCCCATCTGCATGGCGGCCTGGGCCAGCTCTTCCGACTTGGCCTTCATCGCCGCGCTGTCGTCGGCCTCGATCGCCGTCTTGGTCTCGGCGATCTTGCTTTCGATGTCGGACTTCAGATCGGCGTCGATCTTGTCGCCATGCTCGGCGAGCTGCTGCTCGGTCGTGTGAACGAGGCTTTCGGCCTGGTTCTTCGTCTCGGCCGCCTCGCGCCGCTTCTTGTCTTCCTCGGCGAACTGCTCGGCTTCCTGGACCATCTTCTCGATGTCCGCATCGTCGAGACCGCCCGAGGCCTGGATCTTGATCTGCTGTTCCTTGCCGGTGCCCTTGTCCTTGGCGGACACATTCACGATGCCATTGGCGTCGATATCGAAGGTGACCTCGATCTGCGGAACGCCGCGCGGCGCCGGCGGAATGCCGACCAGATCGAACTGGCCGAGCAGCTTGTTGTCCGACGCCATTTCGCGTTCGCCCTGGAAAACGCGGATCGTCACGGCGTTCTGGTTGTCGTCGGCAGTCGAATAGACCTGCGTCTTTTTCGTCGGAATCGTCGTATTGCGATCGATCATCCGCGTGAATACGCCGCCCAGCGTCTCGATGCCGAGCGACAGCGGGGTCACGTCGAGCAGCAGCACGTCCTTGACGTCGCCCTGCAGAACGCCGGCCTGGATCGCCGCGCCCATGGCGACGACTTCGTCCGGATTGACACCGGTATGCGGTTCCTTGCCGAAGAAATCCTGGACGGTCTTGCGGACCTTGGGCATGCGGGTCATGCCGCCGACCAGGATCACTTCGTCGATATCGCCGGCCTTCACGCCCGCATCTTCGAGCGCCTTCTTGCACGGATCGAGCGTCCGCTTGATCAGGCTATCGACCAGCTGTTCGAGGTCGGAACGCGTGATCGTCTTCACCAGATGCTTCGGACCGTTCTGGTCGGCCGTGATGAAAGGCAGGTTGACCTCGGTCGACTGGGCCGACGAGAGTTCGATCTTCGCCTTTTCGGCGGCCTCCTTGAGACGTTGCAGCGCGAGCTTGTCGTTGCGCAGGTCGATGCCTTCGTCCTTCTTGAACGCATCGGCCAGGAATTCGACCACCTTGCTGTCGAAATCCTCGCCGCCGAGGAAGGTGTCGCCATTGGTCGACTTCACCTCGAACACGCCGTCGCCGA
>NZ_JBQLZM010000022.1:0-2916 GCF_052168275.1 Parasphingopyxis sp.
CAACCCGGCCGATCCATCGAGCCGGCGGGTGGTGGCGACGTTCGAGACGCCGATGTTCCCGTCGGACGTCTCGGCGGACGGCAGCGCCGTGCTGCTGGAAAATTACCGGTCGAACCGCGATGCGAGCATCTACCTGCTCGACATGGCGACCGGCGCGGCCGCCGAGTTCGCGCCGAGCGCGGGCACGGTCGACGAATCGCCGCGCTTCGCCCGCAACGACACGGCCGTCATGGCGATCTCCAACCGCGACGGCGACCATCGCCGGCTGGTCGAATTCAGCCGCGATACGGGCGAGATGACCCCGGTAACGCCCGAACTGGGTTGGGACGTCGAGGCGTTCGACCTGACCGATGACGGCCGCTTCCTCGCCTTCGTGATCAACGAGGAAGGCTATTCGCGCGTTTTCGTGCAGGATTTCGTCACCTGGCGCGAGCTGCCCCAGCCCGAACTGCCGAACGGCGTGCTGACCGGGCTCGATTTCTCGCCCGACGGGGAACGCCTCGCGGTGAGCATGGAAACCGCGAGCTCCGCCGGCGACGTCTGGGTTTGGGGCGTGACGGCCGGCGATCTCGTGCGCTGGACGCGGTCCGAGCTCGGCCCGCTCGATCCCGCCACCCTCGCCGAGCCCGAGCTGATCCGCTTCCCGTCGTTCGACGGGCTTTCGGTCTCCGCCTTCGTCTACCGCCCGACGGGCCCGCGCGACGGCGTGGCGACCCCGGTCATCGTCGACATCCATGGCGGGCCGGAAAGCCAGTCGCGTCCGGGGTGGAATTCGCGCGCGCAATATTTCGCCGACACACTCGGCGCGACGGTCATCCTGCCCAATGTCCGCGGCTCGGACGGTTACGGCACCCGCTATCGCGATCTCGACAACGGTCCCCTGCGCGAGGATTCGGTGCGCGATATCGGCGCGCTGCTCGACTGGATCGCCGGACAGCCCGATCTCGATGCGGACCGGGTCGCCGTCTACGGCCAGTCCTATGGCGGCTATATGGTCCTCGCCTCGATGATCCATTATTCGGACCGCCTCGTCGGCGGGGTCGAGCGCTACGGGATCAGCGATTTCCGCACCTTCCTGCAGAACACGCAGGATTACCGGCGGGACATGCGGCGCGGCGAATATGGCGACGAGCGCGATCCGGAAATGGCGGCGATATTCGAGCGGATCGCCCCGATGAACAATCTCGACCGGATCGCAAAGCCGATGCTGGTGATGGCCGGCGCCAACGACCCCCGCGTGCCGCTATCGGAGAGCGATCAGGTCGTCGAAGGCCTGCGCGAAAATGGCGTGCCGACCTGGTATGTCGTGTTTTCCGACGAAGGCCATGGCTTCCGGAAGAAGCCGAACAATGATCTGCGGCATGCGGTGGAAACGGTGTTTTTGCGGGGGCTGTTTGGGGAAGTCTCGGAATAGTAACAGCGCGCGTTTCAAACCGGAGAGATGTGTGAAAAGCTTGATCGAATCTACAGCCCTACCGGCACCCAAATCGGAATGGTTCGACTACAGCTACCACCTGTTGTCGGACGGCAAACTTGCCATATTTCGAACTGATCGTAACATTCGCCAAGAGCAGGTCGACTGGTTTCAAAAAGCCCAATCAGCAGAGAGCTTTGAAAGAATGCCCAATCTTTGGACCGGGGAGGCATGTCTTCTCATACTCTCCTGCAACGGGTCGTACCAAGAGATGACCATCCCACTCGTGCGGCATCCCCTGATCGATCGGTTCCCGGACGGTCATTGGCTCGTCACTTCGACCAGAGCCGAAAGAGATGAGAAAAATGCAACAGTTCTGTTTCCAGACGGCCAGCGTTCTCATTCGTTTAGTTTAGGCGACGGCATCGAACATGTCCGATGCGCTTCCGATGATACGATCTGGGTTGGCTATTTCGACGAGGGCGTTTTCGGGAACACGATTGGAGCCGGCGGAATCGTTCAGTTTGACTGGAAAGGTAAATGGCTTTGGAAGTACAATGACGCTCAGAGTTCTCGAAAATTGGGCGTTTCCGATTGTTATGCCCTGTCCACGAATGGCACGGAAGTGTGGTCATGCTTCTACCATGACTTCGCCATAACCCGAATCTCTAACGGCGATACATTCAGCTGGAAGAACGGGGTGGCAGGAGCAAAGGCCCTCGCAGTAAAGGACAATCAAATTCTTCTATTGGGCGGCTATGGCGCGGATCGGGACAGAATTGCTTTGCTTGCTTTGAAAGATGGCGAAGCTGCTCTTTCGGGAACGACTCGCTGGCCAGGCGAAGGTGAGATCCTTTTAGTACAGGGGCAATCGGATGTGATGCATGTGGTCAGAGACGGTCTTTGGTCTCGAATCGCTGTATCTGCCGACCTCGTCGAAATTCAGTCACTCCGCATCTAGATTGATTACAAATCGGCCCTCGCCTCCTCCCAATTCTGCCCGTCGAACGCCCGGACCGTCACGTCCAGCCCGTGCCCGTCATCGAGCGCGCGGTAGTTGACGCTCCAGGCTTCGGGGTGGCTGCGGGGCTGGTAGAAGCTCTTGATGCCGCACTGCGTGCAGAAAAGGTGGTCGGCCTGTTTCGTCCCGAAGCGGTAGGAGGTCAGCGCGTCTTCGCCGGAGACCAGGGTGAAATCGTCATGCGGGACGATCAGGTGGAGAAAGCCGGTCTTGCTGCACATCGAGCAGTTGCAGTCGAGCAGTTCGGGGCGCGGCTCGCGGATCAGCGCCTCGAAGCGCACCGCGCCGCAATGGCAGCCGCCGGTGACGACGGTCGACGCATCTTCGCTCATCTTCGCCTCCATCCTTTCTTCGTTCCGTCAGCCGATGCCTCTGGCCGCGTCGCCGTCATTGCGAGGAGCATGGCGACGAAGCAATCCAGAGCGGCAGGCGGCCAGTTTGGAGCTCTGGGTTGCCGCGTCGCCCCGAAACGAGGTCGGGC
>NZ_JBQLZM010000023.1:0-14603 GCF_052168275.1 Parasphingopyxis sp.
CGCCGCCGAGCCAGGCGCAGGCTGCACAGCCGCGCGGCAATCCGGGCCGCTGGGTCACGACCGCCGACTATCCGTCGGCGTCGTTGCGGAACGAGGAGCAGGGGTCGGCGAGCTTCCGCCTGACGGTTGGCACCGACGGACGCGTCACCAACTGTACGATTACGTCGTCCACCGGCTTCTCGCGGCTGGATAACGAAACCTGTCGCCAGCTGACGCGGAGGGCGCGGTTCAGCCCGGCGCTCGATGCGGCCGGCAACCCGACGACCGGCTCCTATTCCAGCAGTATCCGTTGGGAGATTCCGAACTAGCGGTTTCACATATTTTACGAATTTCGGTTCGTTTCGAATGCAGCCAATTTATTTGAGAGGAATGTAAATCATGTCTACTGAAGCAGCTGAAGTCCCTGCGGAAAACCCATATGGTCTCCGTGCGGCCCTGGAAGAAGGCGGCATCGTGGCCCAGGCGACCTTTGGTATCCTGGTACTGATGTCGGCTGCCTCCTGGTACATCCTGTTCACCAAATGGTTCGAGCAGCAGAAGATTCTCAAACAGGGCAAGCGCGCCCGCGAGAATTTCTGGCGGGCCAACAGCCTTCGCGAAGGTGCGGCCAAGCTCGAGAAGAACAGTGCCTATCGCCAGATCGTCGAAGACGGCATCCAGGCCCGCGAACATCATGACCAGCTGACCGATCCGGTCGAAGCGCATGAATGGACCGTCAACGCGCTGCAGCGTTCGGTCGGTTCGATCAATTCGAAGCTCACCGAGGGTCTTGCGATTCTCGCCACGGTCGGTTCGACGGCACCGTTTATCGGCCTGTTCGGTACGGTGGTCGGTATCTACCGCGCCCTGGTGAAGATCGGCGCGGCCGGTCAGGCATCGATCGATACGGTTGCCGGCCCGGTCGGCGAAGCGCTGATCATGACCGCGCTCGGTCTGATCGTGGCCGTTCCCGCGGTTATGGCCTATAACTGGATGGTTCGCCGCAACAAGGCGGTCAGCGAAGAACTGCAGAAGTTCTCGAACCAGATCCACGGCTACATCGTGTCGGACGGCAAGGTTAAGCCGGCGGCTCCGGCTGCGGTTGCAGGCAAGGCTCCGGCTGCCAAGGCGACGACGACGGCCGCCAAGCCTGCGACCAAATCGTAATCCGTATCGGGGCGGGAGCCGAGCGCCGGCACCCGCCCCATCAATGCACGGCGCGAACGCGTCGGTTTGGTTAGAGTTTAGGATAGGATCGATTCCATGGGAATGAATGTTGCACCTTCTGAGGGCGAGGGCGGCGAAGAGGCGATGTCGGAGATCAATGTCGTCCCGCTTACGGACGTCATGCTCGTGTTGCTCATCATCTTCCTCATCGCGGTGCCCGTTGTGATCCAGACGGTCGAGGTGAACCTGCCTTCGGTCCGTCTCCTGCCGACGACGACCAAGCCGGAAAATGTCTCTCTGTCGATCAGGGCGGCCGACGACGGCTCCTGCGAAGTATTCTGGGGCATGAGCCGGGTGACGTCCAACGAGATGCTGACGCGTGCGATCCAGCATATTGAGGACGAAATCGAACGGTTCGGCGGCGCGGAGAATATGACCGAGGACGATCTTCCGGAAGTACATATCCGTGGCGACGTGAACACGCCATGGCGGTGCATCGGCGGTCCGATCTTCGTCATGCAGCAGGCGGGTTTCACGCGCGTGGGCTTTATTTCGGAGCCGGCGCCGGGCGTCGGCATTCAGCGCCTCTAGTGCAGACGGTTTTAGGAGTAATATGACATGGGTGGAAAAGTAGGACCTGCTGCCGCCGACGACGATCCGATGATCGACATCAACACGACGCCGCTGATCGACGTCCTGTTGGTGCTCCTCATCATGTTCATCATCACCATCCCGATCCAGACCCATGCGGTGAAGATCGACCTGCCGGTCTCTGATGACAGCGATCCGCCGGAGGATGCGATCGATCCGGTCAAGAACGAGGTCTACATCTCGCCGACCGACCAGATACTGTGGAACGGCGAGCCCGTGACCCGGCAGACGCTGCGCCAGTATCTGGACATCACGGTGACGATGAACCCTGTGCCCGAGCTGCACATGTTCCCGGACGCCCAGGCGCGCTACAACACGGTGGACGAGGTGCTCGCCATCACGCGCCGTGCCCAGGTGTCCAATATGGGCTTCATCGGCAACGACCAGTATCGCCAGTTCTGAGGCGAACACCTCTCGAATAGGACGAGGGCGGACCGCATGCGGCCCGCCCTTTTCTTTGCGTTTGCCTTAGCGGCGCCGCGCCGTTCGGAAGTGCGTTCCGGTTCTCCAATCGGCCGGCTCCGAAAGCCCGCCGCACATCGCCCGATCTTTGCCGGTCTGCCCGACTTGAACCGGTGACAGCCAGGACCGCAGATCGCATGGCCGAACGATGGTCAGGCGGCGCTGCTTTCGAACTGCAGCTGGGCGAGGCGGGCGTAGAGGCCGCCCTGGCCGGTCAGTGCCGCATGGTCGCCCTGTTCGACGATCCGTCCGCCGTCCATCACGATGATCCGGTCGGCGGAGCGGACGGTCGCGAGCCGGTGGGCGATGACGATCGTCGTGCGGTCCGTCATCAGCCGTTCCAGCGCCTGCTGGACCAGCAGTTCGGACTCGGCGTCGAGCGCGGAGGTGGCCTCGTCGAGCAGCAGGAGCGGAGCGTCGCGCAGCAAAGCCCGGGCGATCGCCAGCCTCTGGCGCTGGCCGCCGGACAACCGGGCGCCGCCCTCTCCCAGATAGGTGTCGAGGCCCTCCGGCAGTTCGCGGATGAACTGCGCGGCATTGGCCGCCTCGGCAGCCGCCCAGAGCGCTTCGTCGCTCGCTTCCCAGTCCCCGTAACGCAGATTGTCGCGCGCGGAGGCCGCGAAGATCACCGTATCCTGCGGAACCATCGCGATCCGGTTGCGGACGTCCGCCGGATCGGCCTCGCGCAGGTCGACGCCGTCCAGCATGATCCGGCCCTGTTGCGGGTCGTAGAAACGCTGGGCCAGCTGGAACAGTGTCGACTTGCCGGCTCCCGACGGACCGACCACGGCGACGAGTTCGCCGGGTTCGACCGCGAGGTTGAAATCCTCCAGCGCCGGCGTCTCCAGCCGCGTGGGATAGCGGAAGGTGACGTCGTCGAAATGCAACGCGCCGCGGGCCGGTTCGGGCAGCTTTTTCGGATTGGCCGGGGGACGGATTTCCGGGACTTCGCGGAGCAGCTCGCTGAGCCGGCCGGCCGCGCCGGCGCCGCGCATCAGCTCGCCATAGACTTCGGTCAACGCACCGAAGGCGCCGGCCACGATCATGCCGGTCAATACGAACGCCGCGACCGCGCCGCCGGTGATCTGGTCGTTGATGACATCGGACGCCGCCTGCCAGAGCACCATGGTGATCGCGCCGAAAATCAGGGTGATGACGATCGCCGTCATGACCGAGCGGATGACGATCCGCCGCCGGGCGGTGGCGAAGGCGCTCTGGACCGCGGCATCGAAACGGTCGCCCTCGCGCCGCTCCTGTCCGAACGCCTGGACGATCTTCATCGCACCCAGCGTTTCGGCGACCATCGCGCCGACATCGGCGATCCGGTCCTGGCTGTGGCGGGACACGTTGCGCAGCTTGCGCCCGAGGATGACGATCGGTCCGATCGCCAGCGGAATGCCGAGCAGCATCATCAGCGCCAGCTTGGGCGACAGGGTCAGCAGGTAGATGATTCCGCCGATGCCCATCACGATATTGCGCAGCGCCACCGAAATCGTCGTGCCGACGATCATCTCGATCACCGATGTGTCGGACGTCATTCGCGAAGCGATCTCGGAGGGGCGGTTCTCCTCGAAATATTTGGGGTCCAGCGCGAGCAGGTTGCGCTGCACGGCGACGCGCAGGTCGGCGACCACCCGTTCGCCGAGCCACGACACGAAATAGAAGCGGGCGGCCGTCGCCAGCGCCAGGACGACGACGATGAAGAAGAGGTAATAGAAATATTGCGAGATATCCCCGCCCGCACCGCTGAATCCCTGGTCGATCACCCGGCGGAACCCGTCGGGAATGGCGAGCGTGGCCGCCGCGGCGACCAGCAGCGCGATTCCCGCGCCGACGATCCGCATGGGGTAGCGGATGGCGAACCGCCAGATCAGCGCGAGGTTGCCCAGATTGCGGGATCTGGGCGTATCGGTGTCGGTGTCTGTCATGGCGTCCGCCTAGCAGTGCCGCCCGGGGGGCTCAACACGGGACATCGGGAATTGCTGCATTGCAACGCAAGGGGAAACAGGCCTAGAAGATTCTGGAGAGCGGCCCATGTGCCGCGGATGCGGGGAAATTGATGCTTTACAACATGTACGAGATGCAGCGGTCGATGCTGGCCAGCGCCAGCGCGATGGCCGGATGGAGCGCCGAAATGCTCCAGAATCCCGCAAATCCGTTTTCCTATATGGGCATGGGCCCGATCGTCGCTTCGGCCCTCGATGTCTTCTCCCATGCCTCCGCGCCCCGCGGAAAACCTGTGTTCGGTATCGAGTCCGTCGAAATCGACGGCGATACGGTTCCGGTTTCGGTCGGCATCGAGGCGCGCAAGCCGTTCGGCCAGCTCAAGCATTTCGAGAAGGAGGGCGTGTCGGGCCAGCCCAAGCTGCTGATCGTCGCGCCGATGTCCGGCCATTATGCGACGCTGCTCCGCGATACGGTCGCGCGGATGCTGCCCGGTCACGACGTCTGGATCACCGACTGGCGCGATGCGAAAACGGTGCCGCTATCGGCCGGCCGTTTCGATCTCGACAGCTATATCGACTATCTGATCGAATTTCTCGAACATATCGGGCCGGGCGCCCACATGCTGGCGGTCTGCCAGCCTTCGGTGCCCTGCTATGCGGCCGCCGCGCTGATGTCGGCGAATGACCACCCGGACCGGCCGCGGACGCTGACCATGATGGGCGGGCCGATCGATACGCGCGAGGCGCCGACCGCCGTCAACACGCTGGCGACGCAGCGCCCCCATGCCTGGTTCGAACAGAATGTCATCGCGACCGTGCCGCTCTATTATCCCGGCGCGGGGCGGAAGGTGTATCCGGGCTTTCTGCAGCTCGCGGGCTTCATGTCGATGAATCTCGGCAATCACATGATCAGCCATTGGGAGATGTTCAAGCATCTGGTCGAAGGCGATGGCGACAGCGCGGACGCGACCAAGGAATTCTACGACGAATATCGCTCGGTCTGCGACATGACCGCCGAATTCTACCTGCAAACGGTCGATGTGGTGTTCCAGACCCATGCGCTTCCGCGGGGCGAGTTCCGGCACAAGGGCCAGCTGATCGATCCGCATGCGATCTCCGATATCGCGATGCTCGCCATCGAGGGCGAGCGCGACGATATTTCCGGCCTCGGCCAGACCAGGGCCGCGCTCAGCCTGTCATCCGAGCTGCCCGCGAAGAAGAGGAAATATTACATGGCGAAGGAAGTCGGCCATTACGGCATCTTCCATGGCCGCAAATGGCGCGAAAAGATCGCCCCGGTGGTCGAGGACTGGATCGCCGAGCACGCTTGATCGCGTTTTTGAACGAGACGTGCGTTCCCCTCCCCTTGATGGGGAGGGGTTAGGAGTGGGGTGATGCCTGCAGTAGCGTTGCCGCTAGCCGATGGATCACCCCCACCCAACCCTCCCCCATCAAGGGGGAGGGCTCAAGATTCTAAAGGACTTCGAACAGGCCCGCCGCGCCCATGCCGCCGCCGACGCACATCGTGACGACGACATATTTGGCGCCGCGGCGCTTGCCTTCGATCAGGGCGTGGCCGGTGCAGCGGGCACCCGTCATGCCATAGGGATGGCCGATCGAGATCGAGCCGCCATTGACGTTGAGCAGTTCGTTCGGGATGCCCAGCGTATCACGGCAGTAGAGGACCTGCACGGCGAAGGCTTCGTTCAGCTCCCACAGGCCGATATCGTCGATCGTGAGGTCGAACCGCTCGAGCAGCTTCGGAATGGCGAAGACCGGGCCGATGCCCATCTCGTCGGGCTCGGTGCCGGCGACCGCCATGCCGACATAGCGGCCGAGCGGGGTCAGGCCCTTCTTCTCGGCGACCGAGGCTTCCATCACGACGCTGGCCGAGGAACCGTCCGACAGCTGCGAGGCGTTGCCCGCGGTGATCGTCATGTCCGGGCCCATGACCGGCTGGAGGCTCTGCAGCCCTTCGAGCGTCGTCGACGGGCGGTTGCCCTCGTCCTGCGACAGCGTGACCTCTTCCTGGCTGGTTTCGCCGGTCTCCTTGTTCACCACGATCTTGGTCGTGGTCGTCGGCACGATCTCGTCGTCGAACTTGCCGGCTTCCTGGGCCGCGGCGGTGCGCTTCTGCGATTCCAGAGAATATTCGTCCATCGCCTCGCGGCTGATATCGTAACGTTTGGCGACGGTTTCGGCGGTCTGCAGCATCGGCATGTAGACGTCCTTGTGCATCGCCAAGAGTTCGGGATCGGGCTGGACGCGCATTTCCTTGGTCTGGACGAGCGAGATCGATTCCAGGCCGCCGGCGACGACCACATCCATGCGGTCGACGATCACCTGCTTGGCGGCGGTTGCGATCGTCATCAGGCCCGACGAACATTGGCGGTCCATGGTCATGCCCGAAACGGTGACGGGCAGGCCCGAGCGCAGGGCGATCTGCCGCGCGACATTGGTGCCGGTCGAGCCCTGCTGCAGGGCGGCGCCCATGATGCAGTCATCGACTTCGCCGCCCTCGATACCGGCGCGCTCGACCGCCGCCTTGACCGCAAAGCTGCCGAGCGTCGGGCCCTGCGTATTGTTGAAGGCGCCGCGATAGGCCTTCCCGATCGGGGTGCGGGCGGTGGAAACGATAACTGCGTCACGCATGGTGAAACTCCTTGTAGAAGAGGGATATGGTCAGGCCGGGATCGGCGGTGTGCCGGGTTCCGGCGGAATATCGAAAGTCCCGATGATGAGGGCGACGCCCTGATAAAAACCGACCAGCTGGACGATCTCGAGCAGCTGTTCCGACGAGAAATGCGCGGAAATCCGCGCAAATTCCTCGTTATCGAGATGGCGGCGATCGATCAGGATATCAACCGTCGCGATCAGCGCCGCTTCGGCATCGGACCAGCCGACTGATTCCGCGTCCTTTTTTGCCAGCGCCTTGAGCTGTTCGGCATCGATGTCGCAGCGTTCGGCGAAAAGCGCGGCGTGCATTCCCCACTCATAGTGCGCGCCGATCCGCGCCGCGGTCCGGAAGATCACCAGTTCGCGTTCGCGCATCGGCAGCGGTCCCCTGTCGAGCAGGGAGCCGCCGGCGAACTTCTGCCACGCGCGTTCGGACGTGCCGATGATGCGGAACAGCATCGGCGCCTCGCCGCCTTCGGGCGTCAGCGCATCGAGAGCAGGGGCGAGCGCCTCGGGATAGGGACGGGCCAGAGGCGCGATGCGCGTCATGTGAAGAACTGGCTGATCCATTCGGCGATCAGGGCCGGTTTGTCCTCGCCTTCGATCTCGACGGTGAATTCCAGCGTCTGCTGATACTGGTTCGGGCGTTTTTCGATCAGCTCGAGCAGCTTGAAATGGCCGCGCACGCGCTTGCCGGACTTTACCGGAGCCAGGAAACGCGTTTTGTTGCCGCCATAATTCACGCCCATCTTCACGCCCTCGGGGCGTGGGCAATCGGACTTGGCCATCAAGACCGGAAAGAGCGAGAGCGTCAGGAAGCCGTGCGCGATCGTCGTGCCGAACGGCGTCATCTTGGCGGCTTCTTCATTGACGTGGATGAACTGGTGATCGCCGGTCGCGTCGGCGAATTTGTTGATCATGTCCTGGTCGACCGTGATCCATTCGGACGTGCCGAGATTCTGCCCGACCATGTTCATCATTTCGTCAATGCTGACGGTGCTCATATGCGTTTCCTCTTTGTAATAATCTGCTAAATAGCGCCGGCTTCCCGGCCATAGTGGAAGCCAATTCCTCGAACCGCAAGGCCCGTCCATGCCCAGTCAGATGTATGATCCGGATTCCGCTACGTCAGCCGCATGGCTGCGCATGGAGGAGGTGCATCGCGCGCCCGAGCCGGAAGTGCTGGCGCCGCTGATCGAACGCGCGCGACTCGGCGCGGAGGAGCGGGCGCGCGTGGAGGCCGTGGCGCTGGAGCTGCTCGCCGACCTGCGCGAGGGCCAGCGCACCGGCTGGGTCAACCAGTTCCTCCAGGAGTATCGGCTCAACAGTTCCGAAGGCGTGGCGTTGCTCAGCCTGGCGGAAGCCTTTCTGCGGGTCCCCGATCCCGAGACCGCGGACAGCCTCATTTCGGACAAGCTGGGCGACGGCGACTGGCGCTCGCATGCGGGCCGCTCGCATTCGCAGCTCGTCAATTCGGCGACCTGGGGGCTGGTCATCGGCCGCGCGCTGGTCGGTCAGCAGGAACAGGCCAATGCGCTGAAACGTCTGATCTCGCGCTCGGGCGAACCGTTCGTCCGCCAGGCGGTCGGCGCGGCGATGCGGATGATGGGCGAGATCTTCGTGATGGGCCGGACGATCGACGAGGCGATCCGGCGGATGAAGAAGCCCGAGAATCGGGGTTTTACGGCGAGCTTCGACATGCTCGGCGAGGCGGCGCGCACCTTTCCGGACGCAGACCGCTATTTCGACGCCTATCTCCGCGCGATCGAGGCGGTCGGCAAGGCGCGGGGCGCGGGAACGCCGGAGGACAATCACTCGATTTCGGTCAAGCTCTCGGCGCTGCATCCGCGCTACGAGGTCGCGCAATGGGGCCGCTGCGTCCCGGCGCTGACCGAGATGCTGGAGGCGCTGGCCGAAGCGGCCGCGAAGCACGATATCGGGCTGACCGTGGACGCCGAGGAATCCGAGCGGCTCGAGATGAGCTTCGACATAATCGAGGCCGTGGCGGAGCTTCCGGCGCTCAAGGGCTGGGATGGGTTCGGCATGGCGATCCAGGCCTATGGCAAGCGCGCCCAGCGGACGATCGGCTGGGCCGAGGCGCTGGCCAGCCGGACCGGGCGCCTGATGCCCGTGCGGCTCGTCAAGGGCGCCTATTGGGACAGCGAGATCAAGCACGCCCAGGAAATGGGGCTCGAGGATTATCCGCTGTTCACGCGCAAGGCGGCGACCGATGTCTGCTATCTGGCCTGCGCCAAGGACATGCTCGAAGCCAGGGCCATCCGCCCGGCCTTCGCGACCCATAACGCGCTGACCGCGGCAACCATCATCGCATGGGCGGACGACAAGGACGCGTTCGAATTCCAGCGGCTACACGGCATGGGCGAGGGGCTGTTCGAACGGCTGGTCCGGGATCAGGGCTATCGCTGCCGGATCTATGCGCCGGTCGGCGGGCATCGCGACCTGCTCGCCTATCTCGTCCGGCGCCTGCTCGAGAACGGCGCCAATTCGAGCTTCGTCCACCAGCTGGCCGACGAACAGCTGACCGATGACCAGCTGCTTGCCGACCCGGTCGGGAAAATCGAAGCGGTCGGCGGCACGCGCCATCCGAGCATCCCGCTGCCCAAGGACCTGTTCATGCCGCAGCGCCCGAACAGCCAGGGCCTCGATCTCGAGGACTGGCGCGTGCTCAAGCGGGTGAAGGAGGGCATCGCCGAGCGCGCCGATATCGGCTCCGAACCGGAGCCGGTGACGGACGTGGAACCGCTGATCGAGCGCGCGGGCAGGGCCTTCCCGGCCTGGTCGGCGCTGCCGGTCGAGGAGCGGGCTGCCTGTCTGATCCGCCTGGCCGATCTGTTCGAGGAGCGGCGCGGCGAGCTCATGGCGCTGGCCGTGCACGAGGCGAACAAGACGATCCCCGACGCGCTGGCCGAGGTCCGCGAGGCGATCGATTTCTGCCGCTATTATGCGGGCGAGGCGGTCGAAAAGCTGCAGCCGCTCGACCTTCCCGGCCCGACCGGCGAGAGCAATGTGCTGCGCATGGAGGGCAGGGGCGTATGGACCTGTATCGCGCCTTGGAACTTCCCGCTCGCCATCTTTACCGGGCAGGTCGCCGCGGCGCTCGTGACCGGCAACACGGTGATCGCCAAGCCCGCGCCGCAGACCCCGCGCATCGCCGCCGAAGCCGTCCGGCTCGCCCATGAAGCGGGCGTGCCCGAGGACGCGCTGATCCTCGCGCCCGGAGGCCCGGCGGTCGGCGCCGCGCTGACTGGCGATCCGCGGATTGCAGGCGTCGCGTTCACCGGCTCGACCTCCACGGCAAAGAAGATCGCGCACAGCCTGCTCGAGGGCGAGGACCGGCCGATCGTGCCGCTGATCGCCGAAACCGGCGGGGTCAACGCGATGATCGTCGATTCGACGGCGCTCCCCGAACAGGTGGTCGCCGACGTGCTGCTCTCCGCCTTCGGCTCGGCCGGGCAGCGTTGTTCGGCGCTGCGGCTGCTGCTCGTCCAGGAGGAAGTCGCCGATACGATGATCGCGATGCTCTCGGGCGCGATGGACGCGCTGGTCGTCGGCGATCCGGCGGACCCGGCGACCGATATCGGCCCGGTCATCGACGATGCGGCGTATGAAAAGCTGATGGCGCATCGCGCGGCGATGGAGGACCGCTGGATCAAGACGCTCGACGTCCCCGAACAGGGCCGGTTCGTGCCGCCGACCCTGATCCGGCTGGACAGCATGGACGATCTGACGACCGAATGGTTCGGACCGCTGCTCCATGTCGCGACATGGAAATCGGGCCAGCTCGAAGAGACGGTCCGCCGCGTGAACGCCAAGGGCTTCGGGCTCACGATGGGCCTCCACAGCCGGATCGCCCGTGCCGGGGACCTTGTCGAGGCGCGCGCCCATGTCGGCAATCTCTACATCAACCGCTCGATGATCGGGGCGATCGTGGGCTCCCAGCCGTTCGGCGGCGAAGGGCTTTCGGGCACCGGACCCAAGGCCGGCGGACCCCATTACCTCCCTCGCTTCTGCGCCGAACGCGTCACGTCCATCGACACCACCAGCGCCGGCGGAAACGCCACCCTGCTGTCGCTCGACGATATCGGATCGGGGGTCTAGTCGGCGGAAGGTCAGTCCGCGGATGTCCCCCAGCCGCTTTCGGGGTAGGGCAGGATCATCTCGCCGTTCGGTGCGGCGGTGAACGTCGTCTGGGTCGGATAGGCGAATTCGAGGCCCTCGTCGGCGAAGCGCTGGAAGATCGCGACGCCGACGGCGTGACGGGCATTGTAGACGACCTCGTAATCGGCGCTCTCGACATCGAACTGGATTTCATAGTCGAGGCTGGAATCGCCGAAGCCGGTAAAGCCGGAGCGGACGAAGCGATGGCCCTGGCCGTTGATGATGTCGCGCAGGATATCCGGAATGCGCTGCGCCTTGGCGGCATCGGTCTGATAGATCACGCCGACATTCAGGATGATCCGGCGGCGGTTGAGCCGCGTCAGATTCTTGATCTCCTTGTCGAGGAGATTGGTGTTCGAAATGATCACTTCCTCGCCGCTCACCGAGCGCAGCCGCGTCGATTTGAGACCGATCTGCTCGACCGTCGCGAAGGTGCCGTCATAGTTGATCGAATCGCCGACCTTGAACGGCTTGTCGAATATGATCGACAGCGCGGCGAAAAGGTCGGAAAAGATGCCCTGCGCGGCGAGACCGATGGCGATGCCGCCGATGCCGAGGCCGGCGACGAGGCCGGTCACGTCGACATTCAGATTGTCGAGCACGACGATGCCGGCGATGGCGACGACGCCGAAGGTGACGAGCACCCGGATCAGCTTCATCGCGCTGCCCAGCGCCTCGCTCGAATTCTCGTCGGTCTTGGTGCGGTGTTCGATGAAGCCGAGGATGATCGAGCGCGCCCAGATCGCTGACTGGATCACCATCGCGATGGAGAACAGGACGCCGACCGAGCGGGCGATGAGACCGGGAGCGTCCGAGAGAACCGCCACGATCTCGAGCGCCAGCGCGATCATGAACCAGGTGCGGGTCTTCGCCATCGTCCGGCCGACGACGGACTGCCATGTCTCGAGGCTTCTGTTGCGCTCGTACCAGCGCCGGCCGTAGCGCCGCAGGCCGACAAGGACGAGCACGATGACGGCCGCGACGCCGAGGCTGATCAGGATTTCGGCCGTATGCGTGTCGACCCAAGTGAGGCCGTCGTTCCACAGTTTCTGGAGCCGTTCGGTCACGTTCATGTCGATGATGTCGGGGACGACGTCCACCGTCGGTGCAGCTTCGCTCATGGCGTCTGCCCTTAATACGGCGCGGCCCTAATTGTCGAGCAAAGCGATCAGTCCGCGCTCGTATCGCGAATGATATTTCGTCTTGCGGGGCAGTCGCAGGTTGCCGAAATAATCGGCGGCGCCGGACTTGCATAGTTCGACAAGCTCGGGATGGACATAGGAGTCCCGGCTGATCGCCGGGGTGTTGCCGAGCATCGCGGCCACCGGTTCGAGCATGTCGGACAGGGTGATGGTGTCGCTTCCGGCTTCCGCCAGCACCTCGAAGGCGAGCGCGCTGGCACCCCATGTGCGGAAATGCTTCGCGGTGAAATCGCCGCCCATCGCTTCGCGGATATAGTCGTTCACATCGCTCGAACCGATCGGCCGGCGCTCGCCATCGGCGTCGATATACTGGAACAACGCCTGTCCCGGCAGGTCCTGGCATCGGCGGACGATGCGCGCGAGGCTGCCGTCGTTGATCGTCAGCCGCCGCTGCTTGCCGGACTTCGCGCGATATTCGAGCTGTATCCGGGTCCGGCCGACTTCGACATGGCGTTCGCGAAGCGTCGTCGCGCCGAAGCTCTTGTTCGTTTTCATGTAGCTGCGATTGCCGATCCGGACCTTTCCGAGATCGAGCAGGCGGACCACCGCCGCCAGCACCGCATCGCGCTCGAGCGACGTCGTCGCCATGTCGCCCGCCACGCGCGCTCGGATCAGCGGCAGCTTGCGCCCGAACTCGATGCACCGTTCATATTTTTCGGCCTCCCGCCGCGCGCGGAATTCCGTGTGATAGCGATACTACTTGCGGCCCTTTTCGTCATAGCCGGTCGCCTGGATATGGCCGTGCGGCGACGGGCACAGCCACACGTCGCGCCAGGCGGGCGGGACGCCCAGCCCGTTCAGCCGGTCGATCTCCGTCCGGTCCGCGATCTTCGAGCCGTCCGGCGCGGTGTAGCTCCATCCCTTGCCATGTCCGCGCCGCGCGATGCCGGGCAGGTCGTCGTCGACATAGACTATTTTCGACATCTCGTTTCCTTCGGGGGACGGCGACGCGCGCCGATCCCTGTTCCAACGCGGAGCGGCGCGGCCTGTTCCGGAACAATTACAGTGGGATGCCGGTTGATAGTCCGATCACAATTCGAAAGGAGATTTCCGATGGCCAAACCGATCGACCAAGCCAGCATTCTCGTTCTCGCCAGCGACGGGTTCGAGTTCTCCGAACTCACCGGGCCGCGCGACACGCTGATCGAAAAAGGCGCGCGGGTGACGGTCGCCGCGCCGGGTCTCGAGCCGATCGCCGGGGAGTCGGGCGGCGAGATCAAGGGCCGGATCCAGCCCAACACGACGCTCGACAAGCCCGTGGCCGCCGATTTCGATGCGCTTCTGCTTCCGGGCGGACAGCGCAATCCGGACAATCTGCGGATGGAGGCGGATGCGATCCGGCTCATCCGGGAATTTGCCGATCAGGGCAAGCCGATCGCCGCCATCTGCCACGCGCCCTGGCTTCTGATCGAAGCCGGTCTCCTGCGCGGCAGGACGGCGACGAGCTGGCCGTCGCTCCGGACCGACCTGCGCAACGCCGGCGCCAATGTCGTCGACCGGGAAGTGGCCGTGGACGGCAATATCATCACGAGCCGCAATCCGGACGATATCCCGGCCTTCACCCAGGCGTTGATCGAGGCCGTCGAAAATGTCGGCGAATCGGTCGCCGCCTGATCAGGCCGTCTGGGCCTTTCGCCCGAGCAGAAGATCGAACCGCCGGTTCAGCGCCCGCTGGGCCGGCCGTTCGATCGCATGATACAACAGGATCGAGGCGATCAGCGTCAGCGCGAGGAAACCGGCAAGGCCCGCCACGCCGATCTGGCCGCTATCGTCCACGAACAACAGCTTGAACAGAACGAACAGCAGGAAATGGGCGAGATAGGTCGCATAGCTGATCTCACCCAGATAATGCAGCGGCCCCGCGGCCAGCGGATTGCGCGCGCGGTTCGCGGTCAGCGCGGCGGCGAGAAGCAGGCCCGAAAAGGCGAGCGGGACGGCGATCGTTTCCGGCACCAGACCGGCGAGCGCCAGCCCCCCGGGCACGGCGCCGCAGGCCAGCGCGAGCGCCGCCATGCCGGCCGGGCGCTCGCTCCAGCGCAGCCAGAGCGCGCACAGGATCGTTCCGATCGTGAACTGGACGAGGCAGCGGACGAGCCCGGTTCGCGGAATGCCGCTGTCGAGGATCGGCGCGTCCATCGCGACGAAAAAGGCGTGCAGCGCGAGCGCCAGCAACCCGATCAGCGCGATCAGCACCGGGGTCGACAGGGCGCGCCAGTCGGTGCCGAGCGCGATCAGCGGAAACAACAGATAGGCGGCCATCTCGACGCTGATCGACCAGGCCGGATCGTTCCAGCTCAGCGCATTGGTGAAGCCCCAGTTCTGGATCAGCAGCAGGTGGAGC
>NZ_JBQLZM010000024.1:0-15619 GCF_052168275.1 Parasphingopyxis sp.
GCCGCGCTGCGCTCATCGGCGAAACGGCGATGTCCCCGCCGGCGGCGGGCCGGCCCGCCGGCGTGCCCGCGCCTGCCACGGACCGCACTCTCGAGCCCGCCGGAACGTCCCATTTCGTGATCCGCGACGCGCGGGGCAATGTCGTGTCGATGACGACCACGGTCGAATCGATTTTCGGCAGCGGGCGCATGGTCGACGGCTTCTTCCTCAACAACCAACTGACCGATTTTTCCTTCGACCCGGTCGGGGAAGACGGCGCACCTGCGGCGAATGCGGTCGCACCCGGCAAGCGGCCGCGATCGTCCATGTCGCCGCTGATCCTGCTCGACGCCGATGGCGACTTTGCCGGCGCCATCGGATCGGCCGGCGGCAATTCGATTCTCGCCTATGTCGGCAAGTCGCTCGTCGCGGCGATCGACTGGGGTTTGCCGATGCAGGATGCGCTGGCGCTTCCCAACCTTGTGGCCCGCGGGTCGCGGGTCGGCGGCGAGGTCGACCGGTTCGATCCCGATGTCATCGCCGGCCTCGCCGCGCGGGGATTGGAGGTCACGCCCGGACGGGGCGAGGATTCCGGCGTCCATGGCGTGCTGATTCGCGATGGCCGCGTCGATGGCGGTTTCGATCCGCGCCGCGAAGGTGTCGTGCTGGTCGGCGCGCGTTAAGCGCGCCCCGCTCCTGCCTCAACCGCTTCCCACCGCATCGCCGATCGTCTCGAACCCATCGCGGGCGCGCAGCCGGTCGAGACCGAGGACGATCCGGCGACCGAGACCGGGGCCCTCATAGGCCAGCGCGGAGTAGAGCTGGACGAGCGACGCCCCGGCACGGATGCGCGCCCAGGCTTCCTCGGCGGAATCGATGCCCCCCACGGCGATGATCGGCATCGCGCCGCCCGTCGCGACGCGAAAATCGGCAAGACGCTGGCGGGCGAGGGCGGCGAGCGGCCGGCCGGAAAGGCCGCCGGTTTCCGACGCCAGTTCGGATCGCAGCGCCGGGCGGCTGATCGTCGTGTTGCCGACGACCAGCGCATCGATGGTTCGCGTCACGGCGATCCGCGCGATGGCGTCGATATCGGCGGGCTCGAGATCGGGCGCGACCTTGAGGAAGACGGGAGGCCCGTCCGCGCCGCGCGCGGCCATGACGCGTTCGAGCAGCGCGTCGAGCGCGCCCTCGTCCTGCAGCGCGCGCAGCCCCGGCGTGTTGGGGGAGGAAATGTTGATCGTCAGATAGTCGGCCAGCGGCGCCATTGCGCGGACGCCCGTTTCATAATCGGCGATCCTGTCTTCGCTGTCCTTGTTGGCCCCGATATTGATCCCGACGATACCGCGCGTCCGGTCGCGTCGGGCGAGCCGCCTGGCCGCGTCGGCCTGGCCGCCATTGTTGAAGCCGAGCCGGTTGATTACCGCGCGATCCGCGGTCAGCCGGAAGATCCGGGGCGTCGGATTGCCGGGCTGCGGCAGCGGAGTGAGCGTGCCGACCTCAGCGAAGCCGAACCCGAGGCCGAGCATCTTTTCCGGGACTTCGGCATTCTTGTCGAAGCCGGCGGCGAGCCCGACCGGATTGGGAAAATCGAGACCGGCCACCCGGTTCGCGAGCGCGGGCGGCGAACGCGGCGGCGCGCCGATCGGCGCGGCCTTGAGCGCCGCGATCGTCAGCGCATGCGCGCGCTCGGCGTCGAGCGCAAACACCAGCGGGCGGAGAAGCGGATAGATCGCCATGCGCGGCGCTATGGCAGCGCGGGAACGGCTGGTCAAAAGGACGCGGATGGGCCACACAGCCTGCCGTCATCTCACGAAACGGAGTTCGCTATGTCACGCCTGCTGCTGTTGTCCTCGTCCATCCTCTTCGCCGGTTTCGCCGTCGCGCCCGTCCCGGTGGCTCCGGCCGTCGCGCAGACCGCCGAAGCGCCCGCCGCACAGACCGCCGATGCGGCGCTGGCCGAATTCTTCGAAGCCTATGATCAGGCCGAACTCGAATTCGCGCCGCTCACGAAATCCTTCCGCGGCATCCGCGACGAGGATTATGGCGAGTGGGGCGATTTCAGCGATGCCGACGCGGTGGCCGAGCAGGAGCGGCTGATCGCGGCGCGCGACCAGATGCGCGCGCGGTTCGCCGAAGCCGATCTCAGCGCCGATTCGCGGCTCTCTTACCAGCTGTTCGAGCGGATGGCCGAGCGGCGCAGCGCGGCGTTCCGGTTTCGCGGCAATGATTATGTGTTCGACCAGATGAATGGCGCGCAGAGCGGGTTGCCTGCGTTTCTCATCAATATCCACCGGGTCTCGAACATGGAAGAGGCGGAAGCCTATGTCAGCCGGCTTCAGGGCCTCGGCCAGGTGATGGACCAGCTCATCATCGAAGCCGAAGCGCGCGAGGCCAATGGCGTCCTGCCGCCCGATTGGGTGTTTCCCTACATTATCTCGGACGCTCGCAACGTGATTACCGGTGCGCCCTTTACCGAGGGCGAAGACGCGCCGCTCTACGCCGATCTCCAGGAGAAGGTGAACGGACTCGAGATCAGCGACGAGGCGAAGGCGGACCTGATCGCCCGCGGGCGTGCGGCGCTGCTCGAATCGGTCGGTCCGGCCTATGAACGGTTGATCGCCATGTTCGAACGCCAGCAGGCCGGTGCGCCCGAACAGGATGGCATCTGGCGCTTCGCCAATGGCGCGGATTATTACGCCGAACGGTTGCGCTATTATACGACGACGGATCTCACGGCCGACGAGATCCATCAGATCGGGCTTGAACAGGTCGCGCGCATCCATGGCGAGATGCGGGCGATCATGACGCAGGTCGGTTTCGAAGGAACGCTGCAGGAATTCTTCGTCCATCTGCGCAGCAATGACGACATGTTCCATGCCACGCGCGAAGACTATCTGGCAGAGGCCAATGCCGTCATCGCCGCTATGCAGGAGCGGTTGCCGGAATTCTTCGGTACGCTGCCGCGGGCCGACATCGTCGTCCAGCCGGTCGAAGCGTTCCGCGAACAATCGGCGGGCAAGGCGTTCTACAATGCCCCGACGCCGGACGGATCGCGCCCCGGCACCTATTATGTGAACCTCTACAATCTGCGCGATATGTCCCGCACCGAACTTGAGGCGCTGGCCTATCACGAGGCGGTGCCCGGTCACCATCTGCAGCGCGCCCTGCAGGTCGAGGGCGGCGACATACCGCCGTTCCGACGGTTCGGCGGCTTCACCGCCTATACCGAGGGCTGGGGGCTTTACGCGGAAGAACTCGGCAAGGATATGGGCGGTTATACCGACCCCTATTCCGATTTCGGCCGCCTCGGCATGGAGCTGTGGCGCGCTGCCCGCCTCGTCGTCGATACCGGTATCCATCACATGCGCTGGTCGCGCGAAGAGGCGATTGCCTATCTGCAGGAGAACACGCCCAATCCGGAAGGGGACATCCGCAAGGCGATCGAGCGCTATATCGTCTATCCGGGCCAGGCGACCGCCTATATGATCGGCAAGCTCAAGATCATGGAGCTGCGCCAGCGCGCGATGACCACGCTGGGCGACGATTTCGACTGGCGCGGTTTTCACGATGCGATACTGGCGCCCGGGCCGGTTCCGCTCGACATTCTCGAAGCGCAGGTCGACGCCTGGATCGAAACCGTCCGGTCCGGAGATTGAACGGACGTTTTGTCGCTTCTGTCCAATACGCGTGACTCGACTCGGTGTAGTCGGGCCATGCGACCCGAAGGATCCCCATATGGGGATGCTTAAGACTAGCGGCCCCGGCAGGAAACTGTCGCGGGCCGCTTTTTTTTGTCGTCAGAATGCGCTAACCGTCGTTTCCAGAAGCAAAAAAATATAAGCTTCGGGGCGCATATATTGAACGATCTGTCGAAATTCTCGCTGGAATTCGCGCCACCTCCTGACGATCTTCAGGAGCTGGTCTCCACATTCTACCTGTTTGCCGCGGACGTCGAGGAAACCAAGCAGACCGAACGCGCCGATCGCGCCCAGTTGAGGTTTCTGCTGAAAGGCAGCGGCGGTTACGAGTTTTGCGACGGCGTCTATATGGACGCCGCGCCGGTTATCGTCATCGGTCCGACGACCGGTCCGACGATCGGCCATGTGCAGGGGCCTCTGGAAATTTTCGGTATCGGCCTCCAGCCCGCGGGCTGGGGCAGCCTGATGGGCGCCGACGCGGAGAACCACACCAACCGTCTGATCGACGCCGTTTCGATCTTCGGCGATGGCGTGATGGAAACCCATGCGGCGATCGACGCGGCCGAAACCATGGCCGAAAAGGCGGCGATCGGCGAGGTTTTCGCGCGGGAGTTGCTGAAAGACGCCGAATCCTCGCCGATCTGGTTCACCCGGGTGGTCGACGAATGGCTGACCGGCAGCGCTTCGCCCGACATCAACGAGCTGATCGAACGGTCCGGCCTTTCCAAGCGGCAGGTCGAGCGGATGACGAAACGCTTCTATGGCGCCTCGCCCAAGCTGCTGGCGCGCAAATACCGGGCCCTGCGCGCGGCTTCGCTCCTCGTCCGCAAGGACGGCGAAGACGGCGAGTCGGTGGAAGACGCCTTTTACGATCAGTCGCATCTCATTCGCGAGATCAAGGAATTTACCGGCGTGACGCCCGGCAAGATGAGCAAGGAGCCGGCGGCCCTCACCAAGGAGGTGGCCGAACGGCGCAAGAAACTGGCCGGAAAAGTCAGCAAGCTGATCTCCGACACCTGACCAGTCCGACCGAAAGCAAAGCCTTGATTTTTGGCCGGCAACGGCCCAAATCCCTAATCAGAACGAATCAGTCCGATTTGAGGATGAGCAATGCGCCTTTCCAGCATGGCCGACTATGCCGTCGTCACGATGCGCGCCGCCGCGCAGCATTGCGGCGGTTCGCGTGCCAGCGCGACGCAACTGGCCGAGGAAACCGGAATCCCGCTGCCGACGACGCAGAAGCTGATCAGCCTGTTGTCGCGTGGCGGCCTTCTGAAATCGATGCGCGGTGCGGGCGGCGGCATCCAGCTCGCGCGCCCGGCGGCCGCCATCAGCCTGACCGATATCATCGAAGCCGTTGAGGGCCCGATCGCGATGACCGCCTGTGTCGAGCGGGGGCGGCATGATTGCGCGCTCGAACCCAGCTGCCAGGTCAAGCCGCACTGGGGCGCCGTCAACGACGCCATTCGCGGCGCGCTCGACAATGTCAGCCTCGCGAGCCTCTCCGATACCGCTCCTGTCCGTTTGACCGAAAGTGCCCACGCATGACCGACGATACCCAAGTCCGGAACGAAGAAGCCTTCGAGGCGGCCAAGAAGGCCGAAACCTACGAATGGGGCTTCTCCTCCGACATCGAGCAGGATTTCGCCCCCAAGGGCCTGAACGAAGACACGGTCCGTTTCATCTCCGCCAAGAAGCGGGAGCCGGAATGGATGCTCGAATGGCGGCTGAAGGCGTTCCGGCGCTGGCAGGGGATGGAAACGCCGGACTGGGCCAAGTTGAAAATTCCGCCGATCGACTATCAGGACGCCTATTATTATGCCGAGCCCAGGGCGAAGCCGAAGCTCAACAGCCTCGACGAGGTCGATCCGGAAATCCTGCGGGTCTATGAAAAGCTCGGCATCCCGATCGAGGAGCAGAAGGTGCTCGCCGGGGTCGAGGGCGCGCGCAAGGTCGCGGTCGACGCGGTGTTCGACAGCGTGAGCGTCGCGACGACGTTCCGCGAGGAGCTCGCCAAGGCCGGCGTGATCTTCCTCTCCATCTCCGAGGCGATCCGCGAACATCCCGAGTTCGTCAGGAAATGGCTGGCCAAGGTCGTGCCCGTGCATGACAATTATTTTGCCGCGCTCAACTCGGCGGTCTTTTCGGACGGCACTTTCGTCTACATTCCCGAGGGCGTGCGCTGCCCGATGGAGCTTTCGACCTATTTCCGGATCAACGCGGAAAATACCGGCCAGTTCGAACGGACGCTGATCATCGCCGAGAAGGGGAGCTATGTCTCCTATCTCGAAGGCTGCACAGCGCCGATGCGCGACGAAAACCAGCTCCACGCCGCCGTGGTCGAACTCGTCGCGCTCGACGATGCCGAGATCAAATATTCGACCGTCCAGAACTGGTATCCGGGCGATGCCGAGGGCAAGGGCGGCATCTATAACTTCGTCACCAAGCGCGGGCTCTGCCAGGGCAGGAACAGCAAGATCAGCTGGACGCAGGTGGAGACGGGCAGCGCGATCACCTGGAAGTATCCGAGCTGCGTGCTGAACGGCGAAAACAGCATCGGCGAATTCTATTCGGTCGCGCTCACCAACAACTATCAGCAGGCCGACACCGGCACCAAGATGATCCACAATGCGCCGGGCACGCGCTCGACGATCATCTCCAAGGGTATCAGCGCGGGCAAGTCGGACAACACCTATCGCGGTCTCGTCCGCGTCGGGCCCAAGGCGGAAGGCGTGCGCAACTTCACCCAGTGCGATTCGCTGCTGCTCGGCGACAAGTGCGGCGCGCATACGGTGCCCTATATCGAGGTGAAGAATCCGTCGGCCCAGATCGAACATGAGGCGACGACGTCCAAGATTTCGGACGACCAGATGTTCTACGCGCAGCAGCGCGGCCTCGACGAGGAACAGGCCGTGGCGTTGATCGTCAACGGTTTCGCGAAAGAGGTGCTGCAGCAGCTGCCGATGGAGTTCGCGGTCGAGGCGCAGAAATTGCTCGGAATTTCACTTGAGGGGAGTGTCGGATGAAGATACGTGTTGCGTCGATGGCGGCCTGTTTGATGCTGGCGGCACCGGTGACGGTTCATGCCCAGACGGATACCGAAGAAGATGGCGCGGTCGATCTGAATGCGATCGATGCCCTGCTCGGCGATCAGGCCGTCACCGGCGATGAAGATAGGGGCGACGATGCGGCCGCGGAAGATGCGGCTGTTGCCGATGGCGACGACGACGCGGTTGAAGCGGACGGGGCGGTCGAACCGTCGGATCTGACCGTCGCCTTCAACGCCTATTCGCTCTGCGCCTCGGAAGCCGGCGCTGCGCTCGAGGAAACCGGCTTCGCGCTCGACACGATCGGTCGCGAGGCGCTGCTGCGCTGTTCGGGCCAGCGCGCGGCCTATGTGAACGCCTTCTATTTCAGCCTGCTGCCCCGCTATCCCGACGCGCCCGAGCCCGATGTCCGCGCCAGCGCCGAACGGCTGGTCGCGCAATCCGATATCGCGCTCGCCACGATCGTCACCGATGAAGTGACCGGGCTGCGGGAAGCGCGCGCGGCGGGCGGGGCCGATGAGGGCGAGGCCGAAGAAACCGATACGGCCGAAGACCCCGATTCCGATGACGAAATCGCCGAAGAGGAAACGGACGACAATGCTTAAGTTAGACAATCTCCACGCCGAAATCGGCGGAACCGAAATCCTCAAGGGGTTGAGCCTCGAAATCGCGGCCGGCGAAATCCACGCGATCATGGGTCCCAACGGCGCGGGCAAGTCGACGCTCGCCTATGTGCTGGGCGGTCGCGACGGCTATGAAGTAACCGCGGGTTCGGCCACCTATAATGGCGAAGACCTGCTCGATATGGACCCGCACGAGCGGGCGGCGGCCGGGCTGTTCCTCGGTTTCCAGTATCCGGTCGAAATTCCCGGCGTCTCCAACGTCCAGTTCCTGCGCACCGCCCTCAACGCCCAGCGCAAGGCGCGCGGGCAAGACGAGCTTTCGGGCGCCGATTTCCTGAAGCTGGCGCGCGAACAGGCAAGTGCGCTCAAGATGAATGCCGAGATGCTCAAGCGCGCAGTGAATGTCGGCTTTTCGGGCGGCGAGAAGAAGCGCAACGAGATGGTGCAGATGGGGATCATCGATCCGACGCTCGCGATCCTCGATGAAACCGATAGCGGCCTCGACATCGACGCGCTGCGCACCGTGGGCGAAGGCATCAATACGATCATGCGCAAGCCCGACAAGGCGGTGCTGCTGATCACTCACTATCAGCGCCTGCTCGACGTGGTGAAGCCCGATTATGTGCATGTGCTCGCCGACGGGCGGATCGTCCGCACCGGCGGGCCGGAGCTTGCGATCCAGCTCGAAAACGAAGGCTATGAGGCAATCGCGGAGGCGGCATGACCGAGACGCTTCCCCTTCCCACCCGCCGCGACGAGGCCTGGCGCTATGCCGATCTGGATGCGCTCGCGCCGGTCTGGCCCGCTATCGCCGGTAAGCGCGAAGACATTCACGTCGCCGCCGGCGAGTCCGCGCACCGGCAGCTGATACTCGAACCGGGCGATCCCAATGTCGCGGTGGAAACCCTGGCGATCCGCATCGGTAAGGGCGGCCGCTTCGCGCTGCACTGCCTCGCGATCGGCGCCGATTATGGCCGGATCGCGGTCGAGGTGACGCTGGCCGAAGGCGCGCATTTCGAACTCGGCGGCGCGATCCTCGGCAGCGGCGATCAGACTCTCGAGATCGTCACCGATGTGCGCCATGTCGAACCCGGCGGCACGAGCAACCAGGTCGTGCGCAGCGTGCTCGGCGAAACCGCGACGGGATCGTTCCTCGGCAAGGTGTCCGTCGCGCGCGATGCGCAGAAGATCGACGCGTCCCAATCCGTGAAGGCCATGCTGCTCGACCGGACGGCGACAGCCAACGCCAAGCCCGAACTCGAAATCTTCGCCGACGATGTGAAATGCG
The DNA here is from genome assembly GCF_052168275.1 of Parasphingopyxis sp. Classification (GTDB taxonomy): domain Bacteria; phylum Pseudomonadota; class Alphaproteobacteria; order Sphingomonadales; family Sphingomonadaceae; genus Parasphingopyxis. The sequence continues at coordinate 8,636 of NZ_JBQLZM010000024.1, forward strand.
CGCATGGCGCCACGGTCGGCGAGCTCGACAGGCAGGCGCTCTTCTATCTGGCCTCGCGCGGCATCCCGCCGGCCGAAGCGCGGAAGCTGATGCTGCAGGCCTTCATCGCCGACGCCTTTGTCAGCCTCGAAGACGAAGCCTCGCACGATGCGATCGAAGCGAAAGCGCTTGCGGTGCTGGAGGCAATCACATGAACGTGATGACCGCCCCATCGCCCGTCGATGTCCGCGCCGAGTTTCCGGGCCTTGCCGGCAACTGGCGCTATCTCGATACGGCGGCGACGGCGCAGAAGCCGCAGGCCGTGATCGACGCGATCGCGGCCGGCTATGGCGAGCGCTACGCGACCGTCCATCGCGGCGTCTATGCGCGCTCGGCCGACATGACGCTCGCCTATGAGGCGGCACGCAGGCGGGTCGCCGATTTCATCGGCGCGGCGTCCGACAGCGAGATCGTCTTCACGCGCGGTGCGACCGAGGCGATCAACCTCGTCGCGAACAGCTGGGGAAACGCCAATATCGGCGCGGGCGACCGCATCATGCTGTCGCAGCTCGAGCATCATTCCAATATCGTGCCCTGGCAGCTGCTCGCCGAGCGGGCCGGCGCGGAGATCGACGTCGCGCCGCTGACCGAAGACGGCCGGATCGATCTCGACGCGATGGCCGGCATGCTGACCGAACGGCACAAGCTGGTCGCGCTCGCCCATGTTTCCAACGTGCTGGGCTCGGTGGTCGATGCGGGCCGGGCCGCCGAACTCGCGCATGGCGTCGGCGCCAAGCTGCTGCTCGACGGGTGCCAGGCCGTGCCGCGCATGGCCGTCAATGTCGCCGCGCTCGATTGCGATTTCTACGTCTTCTCCGCGCACAAGCTCTACGGGCCGACCGGGATCGGCGCGCTCTGGGCGCGGGGCGACATCCTCGACGCCATGCCCCCATGGGAAGGCGGCGGCTCGATGATCGACAAGGTCACCTTCGAACGCACCACCTATGCGCCGGCGCCGCAGCGCTTCGAGGCGGGGACGCCGCATATCGTCGGCGCGCTCGGCCTCCACGCGGCGATCGATTATGTCTCGGCACTCGGGTTGGATGCGATCCATGCGCGGGAAGCGGCCCTCGTTGCAGAGACGCGCGACGCCTTGTCGCAGATCAACAGCGTCCGGCTTTTCGGGCCGGAGGACAGCGCCGGCATCGTCAGCTTCGGTATCGAGGGCGTGCATCCGCACGATATCGGGACGATCCTCGACGAGGAGGGCGTCGCGATCCGCGCCGGCCATCATTGCGCGCAGCCGCTGATGGCCTGGCTCGGCGTCGACGCGACCGCGCGGGCGAGCTTCGGTGTTTACAACAATAGCGACGATGTCGCCGCGCTCGTCAAAGGCATCGAGCGCGTTACGCGGATTTTCGGATAGGGATTCGGCATGAACGAAGAACGCAAGATCATGGTCGAGGAGGTGGACCGGGTGGACAAACCCGCCAAGGCGCGCGTCGACGATGCGCCCGAAGAGAAAGCCTATGTCGCCGCGCCCTCCCCGGTGGAGGGAGAAAGCGACGCATCCAAGCTGGAGCGGAAGCGGGACTATCTCGAGGGTTTCCTGTCCCGGCAACCGGGCGCCGACGCGGAAGCCGATTCCGGCAGCGGCGATCTGCGCGCCGACGTGATCGCCGCGCTCAAGGAAATCTACGATCCCGAGATCCCGGTGAACATCTACGACCTCGGCCTGATCTACGGCGTAGAGGTGAGCGACAATGCCGAAGCGATCGTCACGATGACGCTGACGACGCCGCACTGCCCGGTCGCCGAATCGATGCCGGGCGAGATCGAGCTGCGCGTCGGCTCGGTGCCCGGCGTCGGCCATGCCGAGGTCAATCTGGTCTGGGATCCGCCCTGGGATCCGTCGAAAATGACCGACGAAGCCAAACTCGAACTGGGAATGCTGTAATGGCCACGAATGTCCGCGAAATGCCCGCTGCGCTCACCCTCACCGAATCCGCCGAGGCGCGGATCGCCAGGCTGATGGCCGGTGCGCCCGAGGGCGCGATCGGCGTCAAACTCTCGACGCCGCAGCGCGGTTGCTCGGGTCTCGCCTATTCGGTCGATTATGTGACCGAGGCCGATCCGATGGACGAGAAGATCGTCACCCCGGGCGGCGATTTCTATGTCGATGCCGCGTCCGTGCTCTATCTGATCGGCTCGATCATGGACTGGAAGGAAGACGATTTCACCGCGGGTTTCGTCTTCGACAATCCCAATGCCACCGGCAGCTGCGGCTGCGGCGAGAGCTTCACCGTCTAGAATATGGCCTAGGCGATTGCCGCAGGCCGGGATATCATCGTCCCATGAAACAGGCCGTCCTCGCTTCGCTTTTCCTTTTCGCGCTCCTCCTTTCGGCGCATCCGGCCGGTGCCAATGACAGCACCGCGGAGACGGCGACGGGCGGCCTGGTCCTGACGCGCAGTGACAGCATCGATATGCTGTCCGAAGACCTCTATGTTTCGATGGACGAGGTCCGCGTCCGATACGTTTTCAGAAACCGGGATGCCGAGGATATCCGGACGCTCGTCGCGTTTCCGATGCCGGTGCATGATCTGTCGGAGGAGCGCTACGGCGATGTCGCCTTTCCTTCGGGCTTCGAGACGCGCGTGGACGGCGCTCCGGTCGAGATGCAGGTCGAGCGGCGCGCGCGGCTCGGCGATGCCGATCACAGCGCGTTGCTCACCTCGCTCGGCGTTCCGCTCTCGCCCGGGGAGGATTATCTGTCGCTCGTCGCGGCGCTCGACGCGCTCGATCTCGCCGATCAGGCGCGGCTCGCCGAACTCGGACTCGTGGAAATCGACGAATATGATGCGGGCCGGGGTGTGGAACGGCACTTGGCTCCGATGTGGCGGGTCGAGGAGAACTGGTATTGGGAGCAGCATTTCCCGGCCGGCCGGGATCTCGTAGTCGAGCATCGCTATCGCCCCGGCGTCGGCGGATCGGTCGACGTGTCGCTGGCTTTGCCCGAATTCCGGGAGTCCGACTATGGCCGGCAGACGATCGCCGACTATTGCGTCGACGCGAACTTTCTGGCCGGGCTGGACCGAATGCGCAGCAGCGGGCGCTATCTCGCGCTCACCGAACGCCGCCTCGCCTATATCCTGACCACGGGCGGCAACTGGCGGGCGCCGATCGGTGATTTCCGGCTCGTTGTCGACAAGGGCGCGCCGGAAAACATCGTCAGCTTCTGCGGCGAAGGCGTGCGCAAGATCTCCCCGACCCAGTTCGAGATGCGCCATCGGAACTGGCGGCCGGAACGGGATCTTTCGGTGCTGATCGTGGTCCCCTATGCTGGCGAATGAGTCCGGCGCCTAGAAACCCAGCGTAAAGCGGATCGCGCCGCCCATATCGTCTCCGATCGTCGCGAAATGCCCGGGATCGCGGCGATAGAAGAGGTGCCCGGTCAGCCAGCCCTGTCCGACAGGCCGGGAATAGGCGGCCTCCATGTCGATCTGCCGCCCTTCGGGTGCGAGGTTGAAGAAGCGGGTCTCATATGTCGGCGCCAGCGTGTCATAGTCGTAGCTGGTCGGCAGGTTGAGCCGCAGCCCGCCGCGATAGACGCGGAGCGGCTGGGCGATGCGCAGCGAGAGCCGGTCGTCATCCGTCATCACGCCCGTTTTCGAGACATCGGCCGACGCGGCGATGGTCCGCAAGGCGCCGCCGCGCAGGGTTGCATTCGCGCCGTTGGCGAAGCTCCAGCCATGCCGCATATCGCCGCCGATCGACCAGCCGTCCGGCCCGGCCCAACGCAGCGCGAGATCGGCAAACAGCGACGTTCCGCCCTGCCCGCCACCCAGCGCCTCGCTGAACCGCGCGCCCAGGAAGGTCGCGTCCTCGGCCATGACGCTGAGGCCGCCATCGACCCGCAGATCGCCCCATTGCCGGTCGGCCGCGATGCCTATCATCGTGTAGCGCGATTCGAGCCATGTTTCGCGGGCCAGAAAATGATCGGGATCGTGCGCCGAAAGCGCCTGGCCGCGTTCGGCGACGACCGTCACGCCCATCCCGCTCCAGCGCCGGTGCAGGGCGAAGCTGGTATCCGCCCGGCTCGCAAAACCGGTATCGCCGACCGCATCGCGGGCGACGAGAAACGCCGGCCGGACGCGTCCGTTCAGCCGGGCGCCGACGCTGTCGCCGTCTTGCGAAAAGGCAAAGGCGACGCGCGTGTAGCGGTCGAGTTGCGCCGCCACCATGCCGGCAGCGACCCGGGCGCGTTCGGCGTCCTCGCCGCGCAGCGCCAGCCGCGCCAGCCGCGTCTGGCTGGCGCGCGCGTCGATCGTGAAGGCCAGGATCGCATTGCTGCCCGCGGCCGTCGTGAAGTTCCCGCCGCGATTGACGGCAAGGCTGTCGGCGAGCTGGCTGCGCGGTGCCGCCCGGCGGACGGTTTCCGCGAGATCGATCGCGAAGGCCCGGTCGAAGTCGTCGAGGATGATCGCGCCGGCACCGCTCTGCCGCGCGTCGCCCATCGGCGCGGACAGCGTCACATTGCTCGCCATGCTCACCGGCTCGGCGCTGCCGGCCAGGCTCGTAGAACCCTGCGGCCGGAACGCTTCGGTGAGATCGAGAATACCCTGGCCGTAAACCGCATCGTCGCCGGCCGCTCCGCCGTCGCGCGCGCTTCGGAACAGGAGCTCGATGATGTCCGATCCGCTGAGATTGGGAAAGGCCGATGCGAGCAAGGCGACCGCCGCCGAGATCTGCGGGGCGGAATAGGATGTGCCGCTGTACAGGAAATTGGCGCCCGTCTCGTCGAAGCTGCGGACGCGATCGCCGAGCGCTGCAAGATAGAAATCCCGGCTGTTGCCCGCGCGGTTGGAGAAAGCGCTGATCGTGTCGGTCCCGTCGACCGATCCGGCGATGATCACATGGCCGTTGGCTTCGGGCGTTCGCGCGACCTGGGCGAGCAGATCGGGATTGCCGCCTTCCGGCTCCTCGCCTTCGTTGCCGGCCGAGATCACGATCACGATCCCCGCATTGGCGGCGCGCGCGATTGCGTTGCGGAAACGCTGCGTGGTGCCGCCTCCGCCCAGCGATATGTTGATCGCCCGGGCATTGTTCTGGATCGCTATGTCGATCGCGTCGGCGAGGTCACCGGTATTGTGCATGCAACCCTCGTCCGGATCCGGATTGGCGCAGCTGCCCGGTTCGTCGGTTCTGAGAACCAGCAGCGTCGCGTCGAACGCCATGCCGACGACGTTCGAATTGTTGCGGTTGGCTGCGATGATCGCGGCAACCGACGTGCCGTGCCCGCCTTCGTCGTCGATGCCCCGATTGCCCGCGACATCCTGCGAGGCGGAACTGATCCGCCCGGCGAATTCCGCGCTGTCCGTATCGATGCCGCTGTCCAGCAGGGCGACGGTAACGCCCTCGCCGGTTGCGCCTTCGTCATAGGCGGCTGTGGCGTTGGCGTGGCCGATGCCTGCCGAATTCCGGAATTCCGTCGTGTTGGTGTTGATCGACGGCGCCGGAGGGGGCGGAGGAGGAGCCGGAGGTGGCGGAGGAGGGGGCGGCGCAGCCTGGGGCGTCGGCGTGGAACTGACGCCGCCGCCACCTCCGCCGCCGCCACATGCGGCCAGTGTGAGAAACAAGGGGAGGCTGCTGGCAAGTAACAGGCGCGCTTTGCGGTTCATGTACGAATCACCTAACAAGCGCCCCACGCACGCCATCCAATGCACGTGCGCCGGTTGCCGAACGTTTAACCCCAAATTCACTTTGCGGTAACCGTCCGGCCCGATTAGGACATCGATCATGCCGCCCGCGCTCTCGCACATCGACCACTGGATCTTCGATCTCGACAATACGCTCTATCCGGCGAGCGTGCGGTTGTTCGACCAGATCGACGTGAAGATGGGTGACTATATCGCGCGCCTGCTCGACGTCGACCGGATCGAGGCGCGCCGCATCCAGAAACAGTTTTTCCATTCGCACGGCACGACGCTTTCCGGGCTGATGCAGGCGCATGGCGTCGAGCCCGGCGATTTCCTGGACTATGTCCACGATATCGATCTGGAAGTGATCGACGAGGATCGTGCGCTGGTCGAGGCGATCGGCGCGCTGCCCGGCCGGAAGTTCGTCTTCACCAATGGTGATGCGCCCTATGCGCGCCGGGTGCTCGATCGGCTCGGGCTCGGCGCCAGCTTCGAGGCGATCCACGATATCCATGCCTGCGATTATGTGCCCAAGCCAGAGCGCATCAGCTATGAGGCGATGTGCCGCACATTCGAAATTAAGCCTGATCGTGCACTGTTTGTCGAAGATATGGCGCGCAACCTGAAGCCCGCGAAAGCGATGGGCATGGTGACGGTCTGGGTCAACAACGGATCGGAACGCGGTTCGCACGAAGCCGATTCCGGCTTTATCGATTTTGAGATCGAGGCGGTGACGCCCTGGCTTGCGGGAATAGTGGAGGCGGCATGAGCAAGAAGCTCGAAAAGATCATCGAAGAAGGATGGGACCGGCGCGAAAGCGTCGGCACGACCACCCAGGGCGAATTGCGCGATGCCGTCGACGCCGCGCTGGCGATGCTCGACAATGGCGAGGCGCGGGTTGCGACCAGGGCCGGCGGCGAAGGCTGGGTCGTCCATCAATGGCTGAAAAAGGCGGTACTGCTGTCCTTCCGCCTCAACGACATGGAATTGATCGAAGGATCGCATGGCGGCGGCCACTGGTGGGACAAGGTGCCGTCGAAGTTCGCCGATTGGGACGCCGATGCGTTTCGCACGGCCGGCTTCCGCGCCGTGCCCGGTTCGATCGTCCGGCGCGGGGCGCATATCGGCCGGGATGTCGTGCTGATGCCGAGTTTCGTGAATATCGGCGCGCATGTCGGCGACGGGACGATGGTCGACACCTGGGCGTCGATCGGCAGCTGCGCGCAGATCGGCGAGCATTGCCACATCTCCGCCGGCGCCGGGATCGGCGGCGTGCTCGAGCCGCTCCAGGCGAACCCGACGATCA
>NZ_JBQLZM010000025.1:0-17314 GCF_052168275.1 Parasphingopyxis sp.
GCTTTTGCGGATCGTGGCGGATGATTTCGCGGTCCTTGCAGCTGCCGGGCTCGGACTCGTCGGCGTTGATGACGAGGAAGCTCGGGCGGCCGTTCTTCGACTCCTTCGGCATGAACGACCATTTGAGGCCGGTCGGGAATCCCGCGCCGCCGCGCCCGCGCAGCCCGGATTCCTTGACCTCGTCGATGATGCCGTCCTGGTCTTTTTCCAGCAGCTTCTTCGTATTGTCCCAGTCGCCGCGTTTCATCGCCGCGTCGATGCCCCATGGCTGGAAACCATAGACATTGGTGAAGATGCGATCCTTGTCGTCAAGCATTGCGCGACCTCATCCAGCGAATGAACAGGTACCAGATCGGCGCCCCGATCAGCGACGCGACGACATGACGGACTATATTGCGCGTCGGCTCGAACCCGAAGACGAGCACGTCGATCACGATGTTGATCGCGAGGAAGGCAATCACGAAGGTGATCGTCGCCTGGACGAGCGTCATCGAGGAAAAGGGTCCGCGCCGCGCCGCCATCATTCCGCCACCTCGGCCATATGCTTGAGCGTCGTTGGGCCGCCCTCCGGGCAACTCGTCTGCCGCTCGATCTGCGGGCCGGGCGTCACCTCTTCGCCGTTGCTCAGCTTCTCGAGGATATCGGTCATCCGATCGTAATCGAGATCTTCGAAATTATCGTCGTTGATCTGGACCATCGGCGCATTGGCGCAGGCGCCCAGGCATTCGACTTCGGTCAGCGTGAACAGCCCGTCCGGCGTCGTCTTGCCCTTCACGAGCCCCTTGTTCTTGCAGGCGGCCATGACATCGTCCGAGCCGCGCAGCAGACAGGGCGTCGTGCCGCAGAGCTGGACGTGGAAACGCCCGACGGGCACGAGATTGTACATCGTGTAGAAGGTCGCGACTTCGTACGCCCGCATATACGGCATATCGAGCTGGGCCGCGACGAATTCGATCACCGGCACGGGCAGCCAGCCCTGCGTGTTCGTTTCCGCGCCGACCTGCCGCTGGGCGAGATCGAGCAGCGGCATGACCGCCGATTGCTGCCGCCCTTCCGGATAGCGGGCGATGATCTTATGCGCCTCGGCCGCATTCTCCTCGGTCCAGGCGAACCCGCCCCAGCGCTCGCGAATCTTTTCGTTTTCGAGCGCGGTGTCCGTAGAGGATTGGGAGAGCTTGTCGTCGGGGAGGATCGTCACACTGCTTCCCCTTTCGTCATTGCAAGCGCAGCAAAGCAATCGAGAGCGTGAAACGCCACCGTCTGCGGCTCTGGATTGCCGCGGGGCCTGCGGCCCCTCGCAATGACGGTATTGAGACCGGCCATCAGATCGTCTCCAGCGTTTCGCGGGTGCGGGCGGACGGGTTGACGCCGGTGTTGGGCTCGCCCGCGCGGTCCATGACCATCACATGCGCTTCGTTTTCGCAGAAGGGCCGATGCTCGACGCCGGCCGGCACGACGATCATCTCGCCTGCCTCGATATGCCGGACGCCGTCGCGAAACTCGATATCGATCGCGCCTTCGAGCACGAGAAACAGCTCGTCGGTGTCGGCATGGCTGTGCCACGTGAAATCGCCCTTGAGCTTGGCGAGCCGGACCTCGTTGTCGTTGTACGTCGCCGCGATCCGCGGATTCCAGTGATCCGAGAACTGCGCGAGTTTATCGGCGAGGTTGATGGGAGACGGAGTGATCACCGGTCCGAATCCCTCAGCTTTCCGTCACCCTGAACTTGTTTCAGGGTCCACTTTTCCATCGTCACCGTCTTCGCAGACTTAGATGTGGATGCTGAAACAAGTTCAGCATGACGGAGTATGAGTTTATCGTCGGCGAGAATCGTCATTCGCTCTCGCTCCTCATGAACGGAGGCACGTATCTACGAACAAGCCCCAATTGCCTTAGAAAGCCCCAATAACCTGCGGAAGCGAGAAAAATCAGCAGCGAAACCAAAGATCCAACGGATGCCAAATCCCTAAGGAGGGGATCGATCGTACCAATCCTGATCAGCAGAATCGACACAGCAAAGACTGCAAAGGAAGCCCAAAAAAGAACTCGAGTGATCTCAGCTATCCTCACCGGTCGCACTCCCCGAACACGACGTCGATGGCGCCGAGGATGGCGGTCGCATCGGCCAGCATATGGCCCTTGCACATGAAATCCATCGCCTGGAGGTGCGAAAAGGCCGTCGGCCGGATCTTGCAGCGATAGGGTTTGTTGGTACCGTCCGCGACCAGATAGACGCCGAACTCGCCTTTGGGGCTTTCGGTCGCGACATAGACCTCGCCGGCCGGCACGTGGAAGCCCTCGGTATAGAGCTTGAAGTGATGGATCAGCGCTTCCATCGACTGCTTCATCTCGGCGCGCTTGGGCGGGACGATCTTGCGGTCGAGGCTCGCGATCGGGCCTTCGGGCATCTCGTTGATGCATTGCCGCATGATGCGCGCCGACTGGCGGATTTCCTCGACGCGGACCATGAAGCGGTCGTAACAGTCGCCGCTCGTGCCGACCGGCACGTCGAATTCCATCCGGTCGTACACGTCATAGGGCTGCGACTTGCGCAGGTCCCAGGGAATGCCCGAGCCGCGGATCATCGGGCCGGAGAAGCCCCATTTGACCGCATCGTCCTTCGAGACGACCGCGATATCGACATTGCGCTGCTTGAAGATGCGGTTGTCGACGACGAGGCTCATCGCGTCTTCGAAGAGCGTCGGGAAGGTGTCCAGCCAGTCGGCCATGTCGGCGATCAGCTTGGGCGGGAGGTCCTGATGGACGCCGCCGGGCCGGAAATAGGCGGCGTGCATGCGCGCGCCCGAAGCCCGCTCGTAAAAGGCCATCGCCTGTTCGCGGATCTCGAACAGCCAGATATTGGGCGTCATCGCGCCGACATCCATCACATGGCTGCCGAGATTGAGGCAGTGATTGAGAATGCGCGTCAGCTCGGCAAAGAGCACGCGGATATACTGGCCCCGCAGCGGCACTTCGAGATCGAGCAGCTTCTCGATAGCCAGCACATAGCTGTGCTCCATGCACATCGGCGAGACGTAATCGAGGCGGTCGAAATAGGGCAGCGCCTGAAGATAGGTCTTGTACTCGATCAGCTTCTCGGTGCCGCGGTGGAGCAGGCCGACATGCGGATCGACGCGCTCGACGATCTCGCCGTCCAGCTCCATGACCATGCGGAGCACGCCGTGCGCGGCCGGATGCTGCGGACCGAAATTGATCGTGTAGTTGGAAATCTCGACATCGCCGACGGTCGGATCGGCCTCGTCGGTCTTGCCCTGGATTTCCTCGAGATAGTCGGCCATCAGGCGTCACCTCCCGGTTTCTTGGGCTCATCGGACTGTTCCGCCGCCTTGGCGTCCGCCCTGGCGCCGGCGCCCGTGTCCTTGGGGCTTTCGGTCACTTTCGGCGTGTCGACATCCGGCTCGCCTTCGGCCTTCTCGTCGCCCGGCAGGATATAATCCGCGCCTTCCCAGGGGCTCATGAAATCGAAGGTCCGGAAATCCTGGGCCAGTTCGACAGGCTCGTAGATCACACGCTTATGCTCTTCGGAATAGCGCATCTCGACATAGCCGGTCAGCGGAAAGTCCTTGCGGAACGGGTGGCCGCGGAAACCGTAGTCCGTGAGGATGCGGCGGAGGTCCGGATTGCCCTCGAACAGTACGCCGTACATGTCGAACACTTCGCGTTCGAGCCAGCCGGCGACGGGCCAGATATGGGTGATGCTCGGGACCGGCATGTCCTCGTCGGTCGTCACCTTGATGCGGATGCGGTGATTGCGGGTCAGCGAGAGCAGATGGTAGCAGATCTCGAACCGCTCGGGCCTTTCGGGGTAATCGACGCCCGCAATTTCCATAAGCTGCTGATATGCAAGGCCATCCGTGTCGCGCAACGCAATCATCACATCGGCCAGCGCCTCGCGCCGGACCGTGACGGAGATTTCGTGAACGGCCTCATGGGCGGAAAGGAGATCGTCGCCGAGCGCGGCCTTTACCGCGTCGATCACGCCCTTGTTCGGGGCAATGACAGGAGCCGGAGACGCCATGATCTAACGCTCTATCGTGCCGACGCGGCGGATCTTGCGCTGGAGCTGCATCACGCCGTACAGCAGCGCTTCGGCAGTCGGGGGACAGCCCGGCACGTAGATATCGACAGGCACGATGCGGTCACAGCCGCGCACCACCGAATAGCTGTAATGATAATAGCCGCCGCCATTGGCGCAGCTGCCCATCGAGATCACATAGCGGGGCTCGGACATCTGGTCGTATACGCGACGCAGCGCCGGAGCCATCTTGTTGCACAGCGTTCCCGCGACGATCATCACGTCCGACTGGCGGGGACTGGCGCGCGGCGCGGCGCCGAACCGCTCCATGTCGTAGCGCGGCATATTGACCTGGATCATCTCCACGGCGCAGCAGGCAAGCCCGAACGTCATCCACCAGAGCGAGCCGGTGCGCGCCCATTGGAACAGTTCCTCGGTAGAGGTGACGAGGAATCCCTTGTCCGCAACCTCGGCGTTGATGTCCTTCAGGAAATCCGGATCGGGCAACGTGCCGGGAGGCGGCGGAGAATTGACGTCTACTCCCATTCGAGCGCTCCCACTTTCCAGGCATAGGCGAGCCCGATGCCGAGTTCGGCGAGGAAGATCATCATCGCGAACCAGGCCACCCAGCCGAGATCGAACACGGTGACCGCCCAGGGAAACAGGAACGCCGCCTCGAGATCGAAAATGATGAACAGGATAGCGACCAGATAGAAGCGCACGTCGAACTGGCTGCGCGAATCCTCGAACGCCGGAAAGCCGCATTCATACTCGGTCAGCTTGTTCGGATAGGGCTTGGCAACGCCGGTGAGCTTGGCGACGATCATGGGCAGAACGACGAAGGCCAGCGACAACAGAAGCGCGATCCCGAGAAACAGCAGGATCGGCAGATATTCGGCTAGATCGACGGCAATCGTTTCGGGCAACGTTCGGGACTCGCGGTCTGCGTGGATTTCGTGGCGCTTTTAGGGGGATGGGCCGGTCGGGGCAAGGCCGGAGGCCGGACCTTTCGTACCAATTTTCAGCGTCGCAGAGCCCCCGCGACGATCTTGTGCAGCTTCGAATGAAGCTGGTCGTTGGCCGCGAGAAATTCGCGGCGTTCGAGCGGCTGGCTGCCGCCCCGGAAGTCGGTGACGAAACCGCGCGCCTCGCGGACGATCAGGATGCCCGCCGCGACGTCCCAAGGTTGGAGATTCGCCTCCCAGAAACCGTCATAGCGACCCGCGGCGAGCCAGGCGAGATCGAGCGAAGCCGCGCCGAAACGGCGGATACCGGCCACTTGCGGGGCGACCGCGTTGAAGATCGCGTTGAACTGATCGAGATCGCCATGCCCCTTGAACGGAATGCCGGTCGCGATCAGCGCCTCGTTGAGATTGCGACGCGCCGACACCTGCAGACGGCGATCGTGGAGAAAGGCACCACGATCCTTTTCCGCCCAGAACAGGTCGTCGGTCAGCGGCTGATACACCATGCCCGCGCTGATCTCGCCCCAGCCTCCGCCGGGCTTGGGTTCCTGAACTGCAATCGAGATTGCAAAATGCGGAATCCCGTGGAGGAAGTTCGAGGTGCCATCGAGCGGATCGATAACCCAGCGCGGCATCCCCTCCTCACCTTCGATCTCGCCGGCCTCTTCGAGCAGAAAGCCCCAGCCCGGCCGAACCTGCAGCAGTTCGTCGTAGAGGATCCGCTCGGCGCGCTGATCGGCCTTGGACACGAAATCGGCCGGACCCTTTTGGGATACCTGCAGATGTTCGACCTCGCTGAAGTCGCGCGCGAGGCTGCGCCCGGCCTTGCGGGCGGCGCGATCCATGACGGTAATGACGGCAGAACGGGCTGGCATAATTTCTTCCCCGCGCTCCAACGGAACGCGCTTGTCCGGAGCGGCTAATCCGCCTTTTTCACATATTCCTGAGCATAGACATCGACGACGATGCGCGTGCCCGCCGTGATATGCGGTGGCACCATGACGCGCACGCCATTGTCGAGAATAGCCGGCTTGTAGGACGACGAGGCGGTCTGCCCCTTCACGACGGCGTCGGCCTCGACGATCTCGGCCTCGACCTGGTCGGGAAGCTGCACCGAAATCGGCTTTTCCTCGTAGAGCTCCAGCATCACGTCCATGCCGTCCTGAAGAAACGCCGCGGCATCGCCGAGCATGTCCGACGGCAGTTCGATCTGCTCGTAATTTTCCTTGTCCATGAAGGTCAGCATGTCCCCCTCGGCGAACAGGAACTGATATTCGCGCGTGTCGAGCCGGACCTTCTCGACCGTCTCCGCCGACCGGAAGCGGACGTTGTTCTTGCGGCCGTCAAGGAGGTTCTTCATCTCGACCTGCATATAGGCCCCGCCCTTGCCGGGCTGCGTATGCTGGATTTTCACGGCTTTCCACAGGCCGCCCTCATATTCGATGATATTGCCGGGACGAATGTCCACGCCGCTGATCTTCATGGGTGTCTCACTTGTTTCGAAAGAGCCGGCGCGGCCTCTAACAGCAGGAGCGCAAGGCGACAAGCGGCGAACGGCTGTCGCATCCGTCCAATACGGCCAGATACGGTTCCCGTAGACGGAATCGCATCAGGCAGAGGTGATTCACATGTTACCACGCAAAGATCGTTTCCCGCACGCAGCCGGCCTTTTCGGCCGGATCGCGGGCATGCCGGCCCGGATAAGGGACAGACATGACATTTCGCCCGATGTCCCGAGCCCCGACAGCTATCGCACGATGCTGTTGCGCAACGCGGTCGCCTTTACGGTGGGCCGGCGCGAAGGCGATGAACGGGATCGCTAGACGCCGAGGACGTCAGCGAATGCCCTGACGCCGGCAGCCTCGCCGTCCGGATGCTTCCAGACCGCGCCGCTTACAGCGAGAAAATCGGCACCCGCATCTACCAGAGGCTGTGCGTTCTCGACCGTAATGCCGCCAATCGCGACGCAGGGCAGCACGAACATCGTCGACCACCAGGTCAGGATTTCGGGATCCGGCCGGTGCGTCGTCTCCTTGGTATCGCTCGGGTAGAAGGCGCCGAACGCAACATAATCGGCGCCGGCCTCACCGGCTTCCATCGCGAAATGACGGCTGTCGTGACAGGTCGCACCGATCTGCGCGTCGCGCCCCAACAACGCCCTTGCCTCGCCGATATCGCCGTCGGATCGGCCGAGGTGAACCCCGTCGGCGCCCAGCCGGGCGGCGAGATCGGCCCTGTCGTTCAGTATGAACGCACAATCATGATCGGCGCAGATCGGCATAAGCCGCTCGGCCATGGCGAGAACGGCTTCGTCGTCCGCCTGTTTCATCCGCAATTGAAACGCCGCGACAGGACCGGCGCCGAGCGCGCGCGCGAGCCGGTCCGGGAAATCACCGCCGGGATCGGGCGGCGAGATCAGGTAGAGCTGACAGAGCTGGTCGGCGGCGGTCATGCGAGACGCCGATCAGTCCTTGACGACAGACGCCCGGTAAATCTTGTCGATCGCCGCGCCGAGCGTCCGGTCGAACTCGTCGTCGTCCATATCATGGCGCAGATCCTGCAACAGCGCCCGCGAGAAGCTCGCGATCATGCCGTCATTCTTCGCCAGTTCGGTACAGGCTTCCTCTTGCGAGAAACCGCCCGACAGCGCGACGACGCGGGCGACCCGCGGATGCGCGACGATGGAATCGTACAGCCCGGCCTCCGCCGGGATCGACAGTTTCAGCATGACCTGGCGATCCTCCGGCAGCGCGTCGAGCGCCCTGGTCAGTTCCTCCTTGAGAATCGCATCGGCCGCCGCGCGTTCCGGGCTCTTGATCGAAACTTCCGGTTCGATGATCGGCATCAGGCCATGATCGATGATCCGGTTGCCGACCGCGAACTGCTGCTCGACGATGGCCGCGATACCGCTCGGGGAGGCCGAATTGATGACCGAACGCATTTTGGTGCCGAAAACACCCTTGGCTTTGGCGCGTTCCAGGAGCCCGTCCAGATCGGGCATGGGCTTCATCAGTTGGACGCCGTCCGCTTCTTCTTCCAGGCCCTTGTCGACCTTGAGGAACGGCACGACGCCGCGCTCCCAGAGCAGCGTCGGCACCGGCGTGCCGTCGGCCTCGCCGTCCATCGTCATCTCGAACAGGATCGCGCCGATAATCTTGCCGCTGCCGAAAGACGGCGCCGTGATGATCCGCTGGCGCATTTGATGGATGAGGGCGAACATCTCGTCCTCGCTGGAATAGGCATCCTCTCCGATACCGAAGCCCTTCAACGCTTTGGGCGTCGATCCGCCGCTCTGATCGAGTGCGGCGATAAATCCATCACCCTCTTTGATCTGCTGCATCATTTTCGGATCTGACATCGGATGGGGTGCCCTCTTGGTTCGCGCGAATCTCGCGCGCCTGATAGTAGAGGCCGCGGCCTTGGGCAACGGGGAGCATGTAACCATGATCGATGCTGCCGCGAACCTGCCGGTCGGGAGGACGATTGATGTTGAACGGCATTCAGGAACGGCTTTGCAGCGACAACCAGACGGACTTCAGCGATCTCAAGGCGCTGATCCTGAACTGCACGCTCAAAAAGTCGCCCGAGCCGTCACACACCGATTCATTACTCGAGATGGTCGAGACGATTTTCGCCAAAAACGGGGTTCAGTGCGAGAATATCCGGCCCGCCGATTACGACATCGCGTTCGGCGTCTATCCGGACATGACCGAGCATGGATGGGAGGTGGACGACTGGCCGAAAATCTGGCCGAAAGTGGCAGAAGCGGATATCCTGATCATCGGCACACCGATCTGGCTCGGGGAGAAATCGTCGGTCGCAACGCAGGTGATCGAGCGTCTCTACGGACATTCCGGCGAGACCAACGACAAGGGCCAGTATTTCTTTTACGGCAAGTCCGGCGGCTGCATCATCACCGGCAACGAGGACGGCATCAAGCATTGCGCAATGGGCATCCTCTATGCGCTCCAGCATATCGGCTACACGATCCCGCCCCAGGCGGACGCCGGCTGGATCGGCGAAGCGGGACCCGGCCCTTCTTATGGAGACGAACTGGACGATGGCGGCCATGCCGGTTTCGATAATGAATTCACCCGCCGCAACACGACCTTCGCGACCTGGAATCTGATGCATTATGCGCGGATGCTGAAGGATGCCGGCGGCGTCCCGGCGCACGGCAATCAGCGGACGGCCTGGGACGCGGGCTGCCGGTTCGACGCTCCCAATCCGGAGCATCGCTGATCGCTAGTCGCGCCGTACTTTTCGGATAATTGCATTGAACCGGAGTACCGGCTTGCCGTCCGCGGTGGCAAGCCCGTCCACGAAGATCGTTTTGCCGCCCGCCCGCACGACCTCTCCGCGAGCTTCTACCAGCTGACCGACACGGACCGGGTCCAGAAAGTCCCCGGTAAGGTTGAGCGTGACGGCATGGCCGCCTTCCAATGCGGGATGCGCGATCGTGAAGATCGCGCTGTCGGCGAAGGTCATGAGGCAGCCGCCATGCATGAAGCCGGCGCCGTTCATATGGCGCGGTTCGGCGCGAAAGGCCGCCACCGGGCGTCCGTCCTCGTCGATGCGTTCGTAAAACGGACCGCTCATCTGTTCGAAGGAATCGCCCTGCCAGGTCGACCAGCCGGCCCACTCGCCTTGGGTGATCGGAACCAGCCCGCTGCCCGACCCGACGCCCTCATGTTCGCTCATGCGCCGAGCGCCGCGACGCCGGGCAGTTCCTTGCCTTCCATCCATTCGAGGAAGGCTCCGCCCGCGGTCGATACGAAAGTGAAGTCGTCGGCCACGCCCGCATGGTTGAGCGCGGCTACCGTGTCCCCGCCCCCGGCCACCGAAACGAGCGAACCTTCGTGGGTCAGCGCCGCGGCGGTCTGCGCCAGCGCAACCGTCGCCGTATCGAAAGGGGGCGTTTCAAAGGCGCCGAGCGGGCCGTTCCAGACGAGCGTCCGGCAGGTCTTCAGAACATCGGCCAGCGCCTCTACCGCCGAAGGCCCTACATCGAGGATCATCTCGTCCGCGGCGACCTCATGGACGTTGACCGTCCGCGTCGGCGGATTGGCGGCGAATTCATTCGCGACCACGACGTCATAGGGAAGGTGCACGGTGCAATCGGCGGCATCGGCGGCTTCGAGGATCGCGCCCGCGGTATCGGCGAGGTCATGCTCGCACAGGGACTTGCCGACACCGACACCGCGCGCGGCCAGAAAGGTGTTCGCCATCCCGCCGCCGATGATGAGATGGTCCACCTTGGTCACGAGATGCTCGAGAACCGCCAATTTGGTCGAGACCTTCGCCCCGCCCACAACGGCGGCGACCGGGTGCTCCGGATCGCCCAGAGCCGCCTGGAGCGCCTTGAGCTCCGCTTCCATCGCGCGGCCCGCATAAGCGGGGAGATGGTGCGTCAACCCCTCGGTCGTCACATGGGCGCGGTGCGAAACCGAAAACGCGTCATTGACGTAGAAATCGCCGAAAGACGCGATGGCCTTTGCCATTTCGGGGTCGTTCTTCTCTTCTCCCGGCGCAAATCGACTGTTTTCGACGACGACGATGGAACCGTTCGGCAGATTCGCGATCGCATCTTCGCTCGGCCGTTCCATGAACGTCACCTCGCGCCCCAAGACGGCTTCAAGCGCGGGGACGACCTGCCGCAGCGAAAATTCGGGCCGATATTCCCCTTTCGGACGACCAAAATGCGCGAGCAGCAGGACCTTGGCACCCGCATCGGACAATTCGGTGATCGTCGGTACATGCGCCCGGAGCCGGGTATCGTCGGTTACCGCCCCGTCGGCCATCGGCACGTTGAGATCGACGCGGACGAGCGCGCGTTTGCCGCTCGTCTCGCCGAGATCGTCCAGCGTCCGGAATGCAGTCATGCGGCCGGTCCCTCCATTGCCCCGAACATCCCCGCCTAGAGGAGTCCCGCCATCACCCCGGCGGTGTCGATCATGCGGTTTGAGAAGCCCCATTCATTGTCATACCAGCTGACGACCCGCGCGAGCTTGCCCTCGAGCACCGCAGTCTCGAGGCTGTCGACCGTGGAACTGGCCGGATAATGGTTGAAATCCGACGACACGAGCGGCTGCTCGGTATAGTCGAGTACGCCCTTCATACCGCCGTCCGCCGCGGCCTTGAGCGCGGCATTCAGCTCCTCGGCCGAGGTATCGCGGCCCGGCGTGAAGACGAGATCGATCAGCGAGACGTTCGGCGTCGGCACGCGCACCGAGCTACCGTCGAGCTTGCCGTTGAGTTCGGGCAGGACGAGGCCGACGGCGCGCGCGGCGCCCGTCGTCGTCGGGATCATGTTCTGCGCCCCGCCGCGCGCGCGGCGCATGTCGGAATGCATCTGATCGAGCATCCGCTGGTCGTTGGTGTAGCTGTGGATCGTCGTCATGAACCCGCGCTCGATCCCGACCGTGTCGTGGAGCACCTTGGCGACCGGCGCCAGGCAGTTGGTCGTGCAGCTGGCGTTGGACACGATCACGTCGTCCGCGGTCAGGCTGTCGTGATTGACGCCGTAGACGACCGTCTTGGTAACATTCTTCGCCGGAGCGGAAATCAGCACCCGCTTGGCGCCGGCAGCGAGATGCGGCTCGGCCGCCTCGTGCGACTGGAAGAAGCCCGTGCATTCGAGGACGAGATCGACGCCCATATCGCCGTGCGGCAGCTTGCCCGGTTCGCGCTCGGACGTTGCCACGATGGTCTTGCCGTTGACGGTGATGCTGTCCTCGCCCGCCGTCACTTCGCCCGGAAAACGCCCATGGGTGGAATCATACTGGAAAAGCAGCGCATTCGACTTGGCATCGGCCAAGTCGTTGATCGCGACGAGTTCGAAATCATGATCGTCCCGTTCGAGCATCGCGCGGGCAACCAGCCGCCCGATCCGTCCGAAACCGTTAATCGCTACTTTGACAGCCATGGATAGAGTCTCCCTTAATTCTTGAGCGCCGAGAGGATCTGCGGCGTGATCGCGGCTTCCGTCAGCCCGAAATATTCAAACAGCTTGTCCGCCGGCGCCGACCCGCCAAACCGGTCGATACCGAAATTCAGTCCGTCCACGCCGGTATAACGTTCCCAGCCGAAAGTCGCCCCCGCCTCGATGGAAACGCGCAGGACATTTTCTCCTGTCCCGAGAATATCGGCTTTGTAGGCGTCGTCCTGCGCCTCGAACCGTTCCCAGCACGGCATGGACACCACGTCCGCTCCGACACCCTTGGATTCCAGCTTTTCGGCGATCTCCGCGGCGAGATGGACTTCCGAACCAGTCGCCAGCAGGACGACACGGCGGTCGTTTTCGGCGGCGCGCAGGCGATAGGCGCCCTTCGCGCAGCGGTTCTCGTCGACATCGGTCCGCATCGGCGGCAGTCCCTGCCGGGTCAGCGCGAGCAGCGACGGCCCGTCCTTGCGCTTGAGCGACAGCGCCCAGCATTCCGCCGTTTCGATCGCGTCGCACGGCCGGTAGACGTCCAGATTGGGCATCGCGCGTAGGCCGGCCAGCTGCTCGATCGGCTGATGCGTGGGCCCGTCCTCGCCGAGCCCGATCGAATCATGCGTCATCACATAGATGGCGCGGACGCGCTGGAGCGCGGACAGCCGGATCGCCGGGCGGCAGTAATCGGAAAAGATCAGGAAGGTGCCGCCATAGGGAATCACGCCACCATGCAGCGCCATGCCGTTCATCGCGGCGGCCATGCCGAATTCGCGGACGCCGTAATAGATGTAGCGCCCGCCATAATTGTCCCTGGTCAACGGTTCGGTCGCGCCGGTCTTGGTATTGTTCGAACCGGTCAGATCGGCGGACCCGCCGATCGTGTCGGGCAGCGCCTTGTTGATCGCGGTGAGCGCCATTTCCGACGCTTTGCGCGTCGCCACCTTGGGAGGATCGGCGGCGAGCGATTCGAGATAGGTCCGCATGGCGTCGCCGTCCGGCAGATCGCCCGCCATCCGGCGCTTGAATTCGGCGTTTTCGGCATGGTCTTCGAGCCGCGCGGTCCACTCCTCGTACGCCTCGCCGCACCGCGTTCCCGCCTCCTGCCAGGCTTCGCCGATTTCGGGTGGGATGACGAAGGGCGCGGCGTCCCAGCCCAGTTCCTTGCGGGCAGCGGCGACTTCGTCCTCGCCCAGCGGCGAGCCGTGCGTCGCCGACGTGCCCTGCTTGTTGGGCGCGCCGAACCCGATCACGGTCTTGCAGGCGATCAGCGAGGGGCGCGGGTCGGCCAGCGCCTCCTCGATCGCGAAACGGACGGCGTCGGGATCGTGCCCGTCGCAGCTCGTGACATGCCATCCGGCCGCCGCGTAACGGGCGGGAATATCCTCGCTGGTCGACAGATCGGTCCCGCCGTCTATCGTGATCGCGTTATCGTCCCAGAAGGTGATCAGCCGGCCGAGCTGCAGATGGCCAGCCAGCCCTATCGCCTCGTGATTGATGCCCTCCATGAGGCAGCCGTCGCCGGCAATCACCCAGGTCCGGTGATCGACGAGCTCGTCGCCGAACCGCGCATTGAGATGCCGTTCGGCGATCGCCATGCCGACCGCCATGGCGAGACCCTGGCCGAGCGGCCCCGTGGTCGCCTCGACGCCGGGCAGCAGGAAGTTTTCGGGATGCCCGGCGCACGGGCTGCCGAGCTGCCGGAAATGCTTGATCTCGTCCATCGTCGGCCGCGCATAACCGGTAAGATGGAGCAGCGAATAGATCAGCATCGAACCATGGCCGGCCGATAGAACGAACCGATCTCTGTCAAACCATTCAGGGTCTTGCGGATTATATTTGAGATACTTTGTGAACAGAACCGTCGCGACGTCCGCCATGCCCAGGGGCATGCCGGGATGGCCCGAATTGGCCTCCTGGACCGCATCCATCGAAAGGGCGCGGATCGCATTGGCAAGCTGGGTGTGCGTAACGGTCATTCGGTTTCCCCTGTTCGGGCCCGTCCGCCCCGATCCGGGGCCGGAGGACTGCCCGGCGAGTCGCGGGCGCGCGCGACCACTTGGTATGTCACACGGTTATCGTCAACCGTAGCGCCCACAGACTTGCCGGGAGGCGCTTTCCTGCTATGCAAAGCCGATGGAAAACGAACGCCTTGCCCGCGCAATTGCAAGGATAGAGAAGGCCGCCGACAGGCTGGGCACTGCCGAGCCGGCCGATACCCCCAGCCAGGACCCGGGCCTCGTCGCCGAACTCGAATCGATGAAGGCGGCCCATAAGGCTGCGCTCGACGATCGCGACCGGACCATCGCCAAGTTGCGCGCCGATTTCGCCGATGTCGGCCAGCTCAAGGACGAGGAAATCGAGCGTTTGCGCGGCGAATTGCAGGCGAAGCAGGCACCCGTGCAGCCGGCCGTTTCGGAGGCGGAATACCAATCCCTGCAGGAAAAATACGAGCGGCTGCGGATGACCGCGGAAACGACGCTGACCGGCCTCGATACCCTCATCGACAAGACGGAAAGCGCGGAAAATGGCTGAAGTGACCCTCTCGATCGCCGGTCACAGCTATACGGTCGCCTGCCGCGACGGCGAAGAGGACCGGCTGAGAAAGCTCGGCGCGATGGTCGATGCCAAGACCGCCGATGCGCAGCAGGCGGTCGGCGGCAATCTCGGCGAGGCCCGGATTCTCCTCTTCGCGGCGCTTTTGCTTGCCGACGAGGCCGACGAGCTGCGCACGGCCGCGATGCCCGCCGATGCCGTCGAAAATCTCGAAAAGCTCGCCGACCGGTTGACCGCGATCGGCAACCATCTTGCCCCGGACGGCCAGGCCTCCTAAGTCGTTCGTGGCGGGCGCTGCCCGGTACGCGCCTTTGCGATTATCCCTGAGGCGATACAACATCCGAGGGAGCTGTCCCTGCCCGGATTGCGGGGTTTGAAATAGAGCCCGGATCCGGTGCATATGGCGCCCACCTGACGTTAATGGCGTCAGAGGATTTTCGGGCAAACGGCCATGGCGGCCCCGCCACCCGAGCAGGCGAGATCATGACCAAATCCGAATTGCGATCGCGCTTCAAGAAATGCCGTCAGAATTTTGTTTTAAAACAGGAAAATTCTGATATCCGGCGAGCCGAAGATGCGCTGGAAAGACTTCTCACAGGCGCCGGCCTGCTGGCCAGGACGATCGCCGGCTATGCCGCCATGACGTCAGAGTTCGATCCGTCGGACATGCTGCGGACATGCCACGAAAAGGGCCACGATATTGCCCTGCCCTGGTTCGCAGACCGGCGCGCAGCGATGGAGTTCCGGCGATGGGACGGCACGCCGCTCGAGCGCGGTCCGTTCGGAATCCTGCAACCGACATCGGACCGCCCTGCCCTCCGCCCCGATACGCTGCTCGTTCCTCTCGTCGCAGTCGATCTGCGCGGTAACCGGATCGGACAGGGACAGGGCCATTACGACCGCACTCTGGCGCAGTTGCGGACGGCCGGACCGGTCATCGCGATCGGGCTCGCCTGGGAGTGCCAGATTGCCGACAACATCCCCGCCGATCCTTGGGACCAGCCGCTCGACTTCGTCGCAACTCCGGATCGACTCATAAAGGTGACGTCATGAAGCCAAGCTGGCGCAAGCCCTTCGGTGTGTTCCTCATTCTCGCGATCATCGCCGTCTGGTCGGTCATCGTGGCCAGCGCCTCCGGCCCGATCGGGACGTTGCCGGCGCTCGTCCAGGCGCCGATCTACCTGGCCGCCGGGATCGTCTGGATCCTTCCGCTAAAGCCGCTTCTGCTGTGGATGGAAACCGGGAAATGGCGCGAGTGACGGGACTTGAACCCGCGGCCTCCGGCGTGACAGGCCGGCGCTCTAACCAACTGAGCTACACCCGCGTGAGGCGTTGAAGACGCGCGAGTTAGGCGAGGCGTTCACCCCTGTCAAGCGAAGTCGCACGGCCCGTTTTCGAAGAATCGCGAAGGTCACCATCCATTTACGCTTTATTTACCACGCTCAAATATAGTTTGTTAAGAATTTAAGGCTCGGACCGCCCGGAAACGTAAAAGTTCCGTCCTTTTTCTTACGATCTTCGAAAAATGGTCCGGGCTTTACATATTATTAGCGTTAATCCTGCATGTACATCCCCGTAATTGATTGTTTCAATCCGGGGGGTTTGAAGAATGTCGCTTGGTCGACACGCATCTGCGCGCAGAAAGACGGTACGTTCGCTATTGTCGCTGACCGCGATTTTTCCGGCAATCATGGCGTCATCCGCACATGCGGCGGGAACGCGCGCCGGCACGCCGATCGAAAACACCGCATCCGCCTCCTATAATGACGGCGGCTCCACGGTTACGGTCGATTCCAACACGGTTTCGCTGATCGTCGACGAGATACTCGATATCGCGGTGACGTCGGCCGATCCGGGCGATGTCACGGCCCGGCCCGACGAAGATAATGCCATCCTAAGATTCACGGTAACAAATGGCGGCAACGGCCCCGAACCCGTGCTGTTGACAATCGACCCGAATGTCGCGGGCGACGATTTCGATCCCGACGCCGTGACCCTCTTCATCGATACCGACGGCAATGGCAGCTACGACGCGGGAACCGACACGCTCTACAATGCAGGCGCACCGCCGACGCTCGATCCCGACGAGACGATCACCGTGTTCGTTCTGGGCGACATGCCCGCCGCGGCCGCCGACGGTGAGCGCAGCGAAGTCGCACTGACCGGTACGGCGGCGACCGGAAGCGGCGCGCCGGGCACCGTTTTCGCTGGCCAGGGCGAAGGCGGGGGCGATGCGGTCGTAGGATCGACCGGCGCGACTGCCGCAGACAGCGGTTTTTACGCGATTCTCGACGCCAATCTCGATCTTTCGAAAACCGCCACCGTCCGAGATCCGTTCGGCGGCACGACCCAGGTTCCGGGCGCGATCATCACCTACCAGCTCACCGCAGAAGCGACGGGCTCGGGTACGCTGAGCAACGTCATTATCACCGACGCTATCCCGGACGACACGACCTATGTCGACGACAGCATCACACTCGACGGCACCGGGCTGACCGACCTGACCGACGCCGATGCGGGCGCGTTCGACGGTACGGAAATCTCGGTCGCGCTCGGCTCGGTTACCGGCGGAACCACCAACATCATCGAATTCCAAGTCGTGATCGACTGACGGAGAAGAGCAAATGAAATATCTCATCGCATTGTTCGCCATGCTGGCTCCGGCCAGCGCCGTCTTGGGCAATCAGGTCGCGCTCGACAGCGACGTGTTCGTCGAGCGCAGCGAGGAACAGGCAGACGGCAGCGTCACTGTGACGCTGGAGGAGCCGACCCGCGTCGTTCCGGGCGACAGTCTTGTCTTCGTCCTGGCATATGAAAACACCG
>NZ_JBQLZM010000026.1:0-12078 GCF_052168275.1 Parasphingopyxis sp.
CCGTGCCGCTGACCGACGGATCGATCACGAAGGTTCGGCCGGTGACGCGCGAGGCGTCCTGGATGAAGGCGCGGACATCGGCATTGCGCAGGTTGAGGACATGCTGGGCGTGGAGCGGCGCGATCGGCGTCGCCAGCATCGCCATCGCGGCAAGAACGGTTTTTATCTTTTTCATTCACTCACCCTTGCGCGAAACGATACGGTTTCGCCATTGCGCTCCACCTGGACGAAGCCGTCCCCGATGCCGAGATTGCGGGCGAAACCGACCGCCTGCCCCATATCCTGTATCCGCTCGCCGTTGATCGAGACGATGACGTCGCCCGGCTCGAAGCCCGCGGCATTCAGCGCCGCCGCACTGTCGCCGCTCGGCTGCAGCACGATGCCCGTGAGCCGGTTGCCCTCCCGGCGCGGTGAAATCTGCGTGCCCGCCGCCAGTGCGGCCGGCGTGATGGTTTCGGCCGCCGGGCGGCGGCTCTGCGCCGCGGGCGTGCCGCCCGAGCCGGTTTCCGATCTTGCCGGGTTGTTCGATGCGGAGCGGGTAGCGGACGCCGCCGCCGGCGGGGCGCCGCCCGATTGATCGAGGAAAATCTGTTCGCTCGCGCCGTTGCGCGAGATCGTAACAAAGTCGAAGCCGACCGATTCCAGCGTCACGCCCGGCATCAGTTCGTCGCCGACGAGAAAGCTGTCCTGCTCGCCGTCCGGCAATGCGATGATCGCCGAACCGCGGCCGCTCGCCTGGTCCTGCCGCACGCCGAACAGCCTCAGGTCGAGATCGGTGACGACGACCCGCGCATTGCCCTCCAGCCGGAAAAAGGGATCGAAGGTTTCGAACAGCGCCATATCGGGCGCGGCGAGGGTCGGGACGCCAGCGTCGCTGCGCCAGTCGCCGACCGGCCCGACCGGCGTCGCAACCGCCCAGACGAGCCGCGCGCATTGCACGGCCAGCACCGAGAGCAGAACGATCTCCAGCACGGTAAACCAGGTTGTTCGCGGCAGCCGTCTCAGCAGGCGCTGGGCACGGGCATCGAGCGATAGGCGCATGAATACATCCCCGAAACACGCCCGCTAGGCGTTGAGTGTTACACCGCGATGACGGCTTTTATGGCAATTCAGTGACATGCGCGAATCACAAAAGCTGCAAAAATGTCGCAAGCGCGTCCCGCGCCAGCCAGAGCGGCCAGGCGGCAACCGCCAGAAATGCGCCGAAAGGCAGGCGGTCGGTCGCGCGCACCGATACGCCGCGCAGTCGCGCTGCGACGGCCGCGGCCAGTCCGGTGGCGCTGGCCAGCAAAAGGACGAACGGCAGCATCGGCCAGCCGAGCCAGGCGCCGATCGCGGCCAGCAGTTTCGAGTCGCCGCCGCCCAGCCCGTCCCGGCCGCGCAGCGCGCGATAGGCGATGGCGATCCCGGCGAGCAGCAGGAAACCGGTCGCCGCGCCGATCGCGGCGTCGATCGGGTCGGGCGATCCGGTCAGCCAGGCCGCTCCCAGACCGAGGCCGACCAGCGGCAGCGTCACCCGGTCGGGCAGCCAGAAATGCCGGATATCGAGTGTCGCGAGCAACAACAGCGCCCAGCCGAAAATCGCGCCCGCCAAACCGTCGACCCCCGGATGGAGCGCGAGGGACAGGCCGCCGATCAGCGCCGCCGCCAATTCGGTCAGCGGATGCACGGGATCGATTCGCGTGCCGCACGTCCGGCACCGGCCGCGCCGCAGCGCGTAACTTGCCAGGGGTATGAGGTCGGGCCAGGCCAGCGCCCGGCCGCATCCGTCGCAGTGCGAGCGCCCGCGCGATGCCGGCTCGCCCCGGGGCCAGCGCAAGGCGAGCGTCGCGAGATAGCTGCCGACGATCGCGCCGAGCAGTGCGCCGGCACCCAGCCGCCATGCCAGCGGCAGGCCGGCCAGCCCGTCCAGATAATCGGTCACATCGACGACGGGCGTGCCGCGGGCACAGGGCGCCGGACTGCCCTAATCGTCGACACGCTCGTCATCCTCGATCCCGTAGAGATGGCCGGTTTCGACGAAGCCGCTGCGGCCGCGAACGTCGAACTCGCACCAGCCGCGGCGGCAGTTGCGGATGCGCCCGACGACGCCGGGTTCGGCCCGGTAGCGGATCCGCGCGCCTTCCTGCGGCGCCTCGCGCATCGGCCGGATATCGCCGACGATCATCGCGGTCCGGTCGGCGCTCAGCAGGTTGACGAGCATCCAGCCCTGGGTGCCGTCGGGATCCTCGATCTTGCGCCAATTCTCGTAGACCTCGACGACGCGGACCGGCAGGCCCGCGCGCTGGTAGAGCCAGCTGATCGGGAAATTGCGCCCCGGCCCGGTCCGCATCCGGGCCTGGCCGGCCGAGATCGAGGCCCAATAGGGCGTCTCGCGCGCCTGCGCCCATGCGCCATCGGGCAGGACCAGCAGAGCCAGCCCGATCATCGCCGCCATCAATCGCACGCCATAGCGCATAGTCCGCACCGCCCCTCTGTCGACGGCCCCACTCGAAAGGCCGGTTCCCGTCTCTAAGCAAAGCCCCGCCAAGGCTTCAACCCGCGATCCGCTTGACGCATCGCGGCGCAGGCTGCAATTCACGTCGCGATGCCGCAGATCGAACGTCCCCGGACCATCGTCACCCGCAAGCTTCCCGACCAGGTCGAAGCCCGCATGGCCGAGCTGTTCGACGCCGAATTCAATTCCGACGATACGCCGATGACGGCCGATCAGCTGAAGGACGCCGTCGCGCGCGCCCAGGTCTTCGTGCCGACCGTCACCGACGATATCACGGCGGACATACTCGCGAGCGCCGGGCCCCAGCTCAAGCTGATCGCCAATTTCGGGGTGGGCGTCGATCATATCGACCTCGCCGCCGCGCGGGCCGCCGATATCATGGTGACCAATACGCCCGGCGTACTGACCGAGGACACCGCCGACATGGTGATGGCGCTGATCATCTCGGTGCCGCGCCGGCTCGCCGAGGGCGAGAAATTCGTCCGCGCCGGCGGCTGGAAAGGCTGGGCGCCGACCGGGATGCTCGGCCACCGCGTCAACGGCAAGCGGCTCGGCATCGTGGGGATGGGCCGGATCGGCCAGGCGGTCGCGCGGCGGGCGCGCGGCTTCGGCATCCAGGTCGATTATCACAACCGCCACCGCCTCCCCGAGGCGGTCGAGCAGACGCTCGAGGCGACCTGGCGCGACGATCTCGACGACATGCTCGCCGATATCGACATCCTGTCGATCAACTGCCCTTACACGGCGGAAACCCATCACCTGCTCGACGAGCGACGGCTCGGCCTGCTCGGCAAGGACGTCTACGTCATCAACGCGGCGCGCGGCGAGATCATCGACGAGGACGCGCTGACCGACGCGCTCGAAAAGGGCGCTCTCGCGGGCGCAGGCCTCGATGTCTACGAGAATGAACCGCATATCGGCGAGCGGCTGCGCGCGCTCGACAATGTGGTGCTGCTGCCGCACCTCGGCTCGGCCACTTTCGAGGGGCGCGAGGCGATGGGCGACAAGGTGATCGCGAATATCCGGATCTGGGCGGACGGCCACCGGCCGCCGGACCAGGTATTGGAAGGCTGGGCCTGATCGACCGGGGCCAATCCGGCGTATGATAAACGGGGAGCGACAATGCAGAGAATTCGAAACGGGATCGCGGCCGCCATCGTCGCCGCCACCGCCGCCGCACCGGCTGCGGCCCAACCCGGCTTTCCGCCCGCCCCCGTCGTCGTCAATTCGGGCGACACGGCCTGGATCCTGACGGCGAGCGCGCTCGTGCTGCTGATGACCCTGCCCGGCCTCGCGCTCTTCTATGGTGGGCTCGTCCGCACCAAGAATTTCCTGTCCGTCGTCATGCAGTGTTTCGGCATCTGCTGCCTGGTCTCGATCCTCTGGGTCGCGATCGGCTACAGCCTCGTATTCAGCGAGGGTGGCGCCTTTATCGGCGGCACCGGTCTCGCCATGCTGTCCGGTCTCGGCGAGGTGTTTCCCGGCACGACCATTCCGGAATCAAGCTTCGTCCTGTTCCAGATGACCTTCGCGATCATCACGCCCGCGCTGATGGTCGGCGCCTGGGTGGAGCGCGCGCGGTTCGGCTGGGTGATGGTGTTCACGGCGCTCTGGCTGCTGGTCGTCTACGTCCCGGTCGCGCACTGGATCTGGGGCGGCGGCTGGCTGGCGGCGCTCGGCGCGCTCGATTTCGCCGGCGGCATCGTCGTCCACACCACGGCCGGTGTTTCGGCGCTGGTCATCGCGCTGCTGCTCGGCCGGCGCGACGGTTTCCCCAAAAAGCTGATCCCGCCGCACGGCGCCGCACTGACGATGACGGGCGCCGCGCTGCTGTGGGTCGGCTGGTTCGGTTTCAACGGCGGATCGGGCCTGGTCGCCGATTTCGGCGCCGGCGCGGCGATCCTGAACACCCATGTCGCGGCCAGCACGGCGGCGCTGACTTGGGCGGCGATCGAGAAGATGCGGTTCGGCAAATCGACGGGCATCGGCGTCGCGACCGGCGTCATCGCCGGCCTCGCCACGATCACGCCGGCGGCCAATGTCGTCGGACCGGGCGGCGCGATGCTGCTCGGCCTGCTCGCCGGCATCATCTGCTTCGCCGCGGTCGGCCTGATCAAGCGCCGCTTCGCGATCGACGATTCGCTGGACGTCTTCGCGGTCCATGGCATCGGCGGGATGTTCGGCGCCGCGATGCTGGCGATCCTGATGGCCGAAGGGCTTGGCGGCACCGGCTATGCGGCCGGCGTCACCATGGCGAGCCAGCTCGTCAGCCAGTTGACCGCGATCGGCGCCGTCGCGCTCTGGTCGCTGTTCGCCACCGCCGGGCTCGCCTGGATCACCGGGATCGTCTTCCCGATGCGGGCGACGCCCGAGCAGGAACAGGAAGGCCTCGATCTCTCCCAGCACGGCGAAAAGGCTTGGGACTGGGAATAGGCGTCAGCCGCTGAAAAAGGCGCGCCAGGCGACGAAGAACAGGAACGGCAAACCCAAAAGGTCGACCAGCGCAATCGTCCGCAGCGCGACCGGCTGGCCAGCCGACCAGTAGATTGCCAGGAATCCGAGCATCGAAACGGCTGTCGCAACGGCCGCCAATTGCCGAACGCCCGGGTCGATCGCCGCCCAGACGCAGATGATCAGGACGACCGCGAACAAGGCGGCGCGATGGTGGAGCAGCGGAAAGACCGGGGAATCCGTTTGGACGCCGTACAGCCGCGCAATCATCGACGGCGCGACAAAGGCGATGCCCGGCATCAGGTGCACGAGCGCCAGTACGGCCCAGGCGATACGGTCGATCATCAGCCCTCCCAACCCTTTCGGGAAGGCTGGTGCATTTCGGTGCGCGCGGCAATGACCTTGCAGGTAAGCGCTTCGATCAGTCCCCGGTCTGGATACGTTCGACGAGCTGCTTCACCGTCGGCACGAACCCGTTCGAATAGAAGGGGTCGGTTTTGAAGTTGAACGCGTTATGGCCGGCGAACATCAGATTGTGCTCCATCGGCCCGCCATGGACGATGTCCTGCAGCGTCTTCTGGATGCAGAATGATCGCGGATCGGCGAGCCGGCCGGTCGTGTGATTGTCCTTGTCCTTCCAGGACGAGAATTGGCACTGGCTGAGGCAGCCCATGCAATCGGCCTGGTCCTTGCGGATCAGCGCGGCCTCCTCGGCCGTCACGAACACCAGCGTGTTGTCCGGCGTTTTCAGCGCCATGGCGAAGCCCAGCGCGTCCCATTCGCGCGCGCGCAGCAGATCGCCGCGGGTCACCCAGAAATTCTTGCCCTTCACGCCGACGTCGAGCTGATATTGATGATCGCCCGCCGCTTCGAGCGAGAAGGCGATCTGCCGTTCAGACCGGGCCTCAAGATTGCGGAGGAACTCGTTGCGAACGGCGGAAGAATAGAAACCGGTCGGCGAGAATTTGTGGAGCAGGATATCGCCTTCCTCGAGCGTCGTCAGCGTGTCTTTCCATGCCTGCGGGATCGGGCTTTCCTGCGTCAGCAGCGGACGCGTCCCGTACTGGAAGGCGATCTGGCCGAGTTCGGGATTGTCGATCCAGTGGTCCCAGTCCCGCAGATACCAGACGCCGCCGGCCATCACGATCGGCAGGTCGTCGGATATGCCCTCGGCGCGCATCGTATCGCGCAGCGCCTTGACCCTCGGATAGGGATCTTCGGGCTTCAGCGGATCTTCGGCATTGGACAGGCCGTTATGCCCGCCGGCCTTCCACGGATCCTCATAGACCACCGCGCCCAGCCATTCGGCGGCTTTCGAGTAGGCGCGCTTCCACAACGCCCGGAAGGCGCGGGCCGAGCTGATGATCGGCAGATAATGCACCTGGTAGGACGCCGCGATCTCGGACAGCTTGTACGGCATGCCGGCGCCGCAAGTGACGCCCGCCACCAGGCCTTTGGTCTTTTCGAGGACGCCATGCAGCACTTCCTGCGCGCCGCCCATTTCCCAGAGTACGTTGATATTGATCGCGCCCTTGCCGCTCGCGATGTCGAACGCGCGGCGCACCTGCTCGACCGCACCGTCGATCGCATATTGGATCAGTTCCTCGTGCCGGTCGACACGGCGCTTGCCATGGTAGATTTGCGGTATCACCCGCCCCTCGGCGTCGTAATTGTCGGCATTGACGGCGGAAACCGTCCCGATACCGCCTGCCGCGGCCCACGCACCCGAACTCATGTGATTGGTAGCGGCGACGCCTTTGCCGCCCTCGATCAGCGGCAGTACTTCGCGACCGCCATAGCTGATGGCATTCAAACCCTTGAACATAGTAACTCCGACCCCGTTTTGGGGATATATAGGGGCTTTTCGGGCCCGATGCGAACTATTTACTTATCCGCCAGCCGCCCGGGATTTCCGAGCGCTTCGCCGTACAGCGCGGCATAGGCCGCGATCATGCGGCCTTCGTCATATCGGGCCCGCGCTTTCTCGCGGTTCGCCGCGCCGATCGATTCGCGCCTGGCCGCGTCCGTCGCCAACGTCTCGAGCGCGGCGCGCAGGCTGCCATGAGCGGACCCGATGAGCGGCGCGTTCGGCTCCGAGACCATCGTGGCGACGTCGCCGACCGCGGGCGATGCGACCGGCAGGCCCGCCGCCATCGCTTCGACGACCGAGATCGGAAACTGCTCGCTGCGCGAGGACAGCGCGAAAATGTCGAAATGGCCGACATAGCGCCAGGGCCGGTCGATAAACCCCGCCAGCAGGACCCGCCCGGCGATGCCGCAGCGCGCGGCCTCGGCCTCGATGGCGGCGCGCTCCGGCCCTTCGCCGACGATCACGAGCCGGACATGGCTCGGGAGCGCCGCCACCGCCCGCACGAGCCGCGGCAGATCCTTCACCGCGCGCAGGCCGGCGATCGTTCCGACGATGATCTCGTCGGGCCCGCGCGTGAAACCGGGAATCGCATCGGCCTCGCGCGCGGCCGCGTATCGCGCGAGCGGAATGCCGTTGGCGATCTGCCGCACGCGGCTCTCGGGCTGTTTCCATGCCGAACGGGCGATGGCGCGGAGCCGGTCGGACGGCACGACGAGCTTGTAGAGCGTGGGAAAGGCCAGCCGCCGGAAGACCGATCGTTTGGTTTTCAACCGATCCGCCTCGTCGGCATTGAACCCGTCTTCATGATGGATGATCGGCGGCAGTCCCGCCCCGAACAGTCGATGGGCCATCACCCCGTCCATCGCGCCCCAATTGTAGCTGAGCACGAGATCGAACCGGCGCATGTAGTCCGCGAGCGCCCGATACCGGCCCAGGCCGGGCTTGCCCGCGAGCGACGGGGCGTCGGCGGGAAACTCCGCGAAGACGGTGGAATCTATGGCGTCGCGCGCGCCCAGCTCTTCGGGCATCGCGCTCAGTATCGTATGCCGCGCGCGGCCTTCAAAGGCGTTCATCAGCCGGACGGCCCGGGCCTCCTTCCCGCCGAGCGAAAATGTCGAATGGAGATGGAGGATCCGCGCCGGTTCGCTCACGCCCGCACGCGCTCCAGCAGCGCATCGATCGCGGCTTCGGCTTCCGGCTCGTTCAGCACGGGCGCATGGCCGACATCGGGCACCGTCGCGATGGCGAGATCGGGCTTGCGCCGCTGCATCTCCCGGGCCGTCGCTTCCGACAGGATTTCCGAATGGCCGCCGCGCACCAGCGTGGTCGGCACGTCCTTCAGCCCGGCAAAGGCCGTCCACATGTCGAAACCGGCCTCGCCGCCCGGCACCCGGAACGGCTCGGCGATGCGCATGTCGTAATCATAGCCGATCCGGCCCGAGGGCTGGACCTTGCAGAGCCGCTTGGCCATCGCGAGCCAGTCGTCCAACTCCCATTTCGGATAGACATCGCCGAAGCCGGTCCGCAGCGCCCGCGCGGCGTGGAGCCAGGTCGGGTAGTTGCCGCCCTTGCCGACATAGCCGCGGATGCGCTCGACGCCGTCTTCCTCGATGACCGGGCCGATATCGTTGAGCAGCGTGCCCGCCAGCCGCTCGGGATTCGTCGCCGCCTGCAGCATCGTGACGATCCCGCCAAGCGAGGTGCCGAAAGCGACATAGCGGCTGATGTTCAGGCTGGCGAGAAACGCCTCGACATCCTGGACATAGGTGAGCGGCACATAGGTCATCGGATCGGTCGCATAGGCGCTCTCGCCGCGGCCGCGCATCTCGAGCACATAGAGCCGCCAGTCGCCGGCCAGCCGGTCGGCCACCGGCTCCCAGTCCCGCGCGTTGCGGGTCAGGCCGTGCAGGCAGAGGATCGGCGGCCGGTCGTCCGGGCCGTCATAGGCGCGGTAATGCAGCCGCAGCCCGTCATTCGACCACCAAAGCCCGTTTTCATAGTCCGCCACGCTTGCGTCCTCCCCTTCGAGCCCCCCATATCGGGCCATGTCGATTGTGCCGCAAGCTTCAACTTTCCGCCCCGAAACCGCGATCCATGAACTCGGCGCGGATTTCTACGATCCCGTCGAGGCCGCGCGGTTTCCGCAGCATATCCTGCGCTTCCGCAACGACCGCTGGGCCGAAACGGTCGGTCTGGCCGATCTGAGCGACGCGCAATGGATCGCCCATTTCGGCCGGTTCGAACCGCTCGACGGCTCGCTCCCGCAACCGCTGGCCCTGCGCTATCACGGCCACCAGTTCCGCAGCTACAATCCCGAGATCGGCGACGGGCGCGGCTTTCTCTTCGCGCAGATGCGCGACCACCGGGACCGGCTGATGGATCTCGGTACCAAGGGGTCGGGCCAGACGCCCTATAGCCGCTTCGGCGACGGGCGGCTGACGCTCAAGGGCGGGGTCCGCGAGATCCTCGCCACCGAAATGCTCGAGGCGCTCGGCGTCGAAACCTCGAAGACCTTCTCGCTGATCGAGACCGGCGAGGCGCTCGAGCGCAACGACGAGCCCTCCCCCACCCGCTCCTCGGTCATGGTCCGGCTCAGCCACGGCCATATCCGGATCGGCACCTTTCAGCGGCTCGCCACGCTGCGCGAGCCGGAGAACATGAAGAAGCTCATCGCCTATTGCCTGAAGCATTATTTCGGCCAGGAGGCCGGGGAGGACGGGCCCGAGACACTGCTTGCCCATGTCGTCGCCGGCGGCGCGAAGCTGGCGGCCTCCTATATGGCGGCGGGCTTCGTCCATGGCGTACTCAACAGCGACAATATCGCGATCACGACCGAGAGCTTCGACTACGGCCCCTGGCGCTTCACGCCGAACTGGGAGCCGGGCTTCACCGCCGCCTATTTCGACCAGACCGGCCTCTACGCCTTCGCCCGCCAGGCCGAAGCCATCCACTGGGACATCGCCCAGCTCGCCGTCTCCCTCCGCCTGATCGAGGAGGCCGAACCGCTGATCGCGCTGATCGAGGGCTTCGGGCCGCTCTACCAGGACGCCTATCGCGAGAGCATGCTGGGCCGGCTCGGCGTGGAATCCCGCGGGAAGGCGGACGATATCGCGCTGCTGACGGCCATCGAAAAGGCGCTGCGCGAAACCGACGTCACGATCGACCGCTTCTTCTTCGACTGGCGCGCGGGGCAACGGCGCGGCGCATCACCCGCCGATCCGGCCTATGACGGCGAAGCCTTCGACGCCGTGGCCGCGGCGATGCCGGCCTATCGCGCTGCCCCGCCCCGTCACGCCTATTGGTCCGACGCCGATCCCTGTTCGATGCACATCGAGGAAGTCGAGGCGATCTGGGCGCGGATCGACGCGGCCGACGACTGGGAACCGCTCGAAACCAAGGTCGCCGCGATCCGCCGAATGGGCGACGCTATGCAGGGCCGGTGAACCCGGCTATCTGGCTGGCTGGCGGCGTACCAGTTGGGGGGCATCGTCGTTTATCGTGAAGAGTTGAGACTGTCGTGACTGATTCGATCATTTCCACCAATCCGGCGACCGGCGAGACGATCTGGGAAGCGCCCGTCGGCGATGCCGATGCCGAGGTGACCGCGGCGCGCGGCGGCTGGGCCGGCTGGGCCTCGCAATCCAACAGCTACCGGATCGAAACGATGCGGCGCTTCGCGAACATCGTCCGCGGCAAGACCGACGAATTCGCCGCGCTCATTTCCCGCGAGACCGGCAAGCCGCTCTGGGAGGCGCGCACCGAGGTCGAGGCGGTGGTCAACAAGGTCGATATCTCGGCCGATGCCTATTTCGAGCGAACGCCCTCGCGCAAGAAGGAGGGCGCGCTCAGCGAACAGAATGCGCTGCGCCACAAGCCGCACGGCGTGCTGGCGGTGCTCGGCCCGTTCAATTTCCCGGCGCACCTGCCCAACGGCCACATCGTCCCGGCGCTGATCGCGGGAAACGCCATCGTCTTCAAGCCATCGGAGAAGACGCCGGCGGTCGGCGAGTTCCTGGTCGGCTGCTATCACGAGGCCGGGGTGCCGGAAAATGTCGTGCGCCTGCTCATCGGCGGCCCCGAACAGGGCAAGGAGCTCGCGGGGCACGAGGGGATCGACGGACTGCTGTTCACCGGTTCGGTGCGCGGCGGTCTCGCCCTGCACCAGCAGTTCGCCCCGCGGCCCGACAAGATCCTGGCGCTCGAACTGGGCGGCAACAACCCGCTCGTCGTCTGGGATTCGCCGGACATCGAGGCGAGCGCCGCGATCGTCGTCCAGTCCGCCTATATGACGGCGGGCCAGCGCTGCACGGCGGCGCGGCGGCTGATCGTCGAGGAAGGCAAGCACGAGCCGCTGATCGAAGCGGTCTGCAAGCTCATCGACCGGATCATCATCGGGCCGCCCGATGCCGACCCGGCCCCCTTCATGGGCTGCGTCATCGACAACAAATCGGCCGAAGCCGTGACCGACGGTTTCCTCGATCTGATGATGAAGGGCGGCAATCCGATCGCCCATCTGCGGCGTGTCGAGGATGACAAACCCTTTCTGACGCCCGGCCTGATCGACGTGACGAGCGTCGAGCAGCGCGCGGACGAGGAAATTTTCGGGCCGCTGCTGCAAGTCATCCGCGTACCCGATTTCGGACGCGCGCTCGCCGAAGCGAACAATACGCGGTTCGGCCTATCCGCCTCGCTGCTCAGCGGCTCGCCGGATCTCTACAACCGGTTCTGGGCCAATATCCGCGCGGGCATCGTCAACTGGAACAAGCCCACGAACGGGGCCTCTTCGGCATCCCCCTTCGGCGGCATCGGCTTTTCCGGCAACCACCGGCCGAGCGCCTATTACGCCGCCGACTATTGCGCCTATCCCGTGGCCTCGGCCGAAGCGCCGGCGGTTCGCGCGTCGATCACGGTCGGCCTCAAGGATCCGGCAGCCGAAGTCTGACGCCGCGGAGCCCGCAAAGCTCAGCTAAACTCCGGACAAGCAACCATGCTTTGTTTGCGGCGGCCGGTTTGGCCATGTTGCATGCATGGACAGTTCGACCGACAATTCAGCCGCGAACGGCGCGGGCAAGGTGTTGCTCGTCGGCGCGGGCCCCGGGGACCCGGACCTGCTCACGCTGCGCGCGGCCAAGGCGATCGCGACGGCCGATATCGTCGTGCATGACGGCCTCGTCGACCGGCGGATACTCGATCTCATTCCGGCCGATACGCCACGCATTTCGGTCGCCAAGAAGCGCAGCCGCCACACCGTGCCGCAGCC
>NZ_JBQLZM010000027.1:0-7194 GCF_052168275.1 Parasphingopyxis sp.
TGCCCACGCAAAATCGCGGCACCGGCCCGCTCCCCCTCCCGGCCTCCCATGAGCTTACCCTACTGGGAGGCCGGGAGGGGGAGCGGGCCGGTGCCGCGCTCGACCGCCAGGTCGAGGCTGACGAAAACTCTGCCGCAGTTCCGCATAAACGGGATTCCGACAAAAACTCTCCTATTCCCCTAGCGCGTCAAAATGCTCTAGGGGAGCCGCCCATGGGAAATAAAGCGCGAAAAGACACGCCGCACGCCATTCGCGGCACGCAGGACATGATCGGCGACGAGGCCGAGCGGTTCGCGCATGTCGTCGACACGTTCGACCGGGTCCGGCGGCTCTACGGTTTCGGCCGGGTCGAGGTGCCGGTGTTCGAGGCGACGGCGGTGTTCGCGCGCTCGCTCGGCGAGACCACCGACGTCGTGTCGAAGGAAATGTATTCGTTCGAGGATCGCGGCGGCGATTCGCTCACCCTTCGCCCCGAATTCACCGCCGGCATCGCGCGCGCCTATCTCACCAATGGCTGGCAGCAATATGCGCCGCTGAAAGTCGCGACGCACGGGCCGCTGTTCCGTTACGAGCGCCCGCAAAAGGGCCGCTTCCGGCAATTCCACCAGCTCGATGCCGAGATTATCGGGGCCACCGAACCGGCGGCCGATGTCGAGCTGCTGGTGATGGCGGATCAGTTGCTGAAAGAATTGGGCGTTGCGGACGGCGTGACGCTGCAGCTCAACACGCTCGGCGACAGCGCGACGCGGGAAGCGTGGCGCGATGCGCTGGTCGCGCATTTCGAAGCGCATCGCGGCGACCTGTCCGAAGACAGCCGGGAACGGCTGGAGCGCAATCCGCTGCGCATCCTCGATTCCAAAGACAAACGCGACCGGCCGATCGCCGATGCCGCGCCGTCCATCGACGACGTGATGAGCGACGAGGCGGCCACCTTCTTCGCGAAGGTTACGGACGGCCTCGACGCGGCCGGCGTCTCCTGGGAACGCAACGCGCGCCTCGTCCGCGGCCTTGACTATTATCGCCACACGGCGTTCGAATTCGTCACCGACCGACTGGGCGCGCAGGGCACGGTGCTCGGCGGCGGGCGCTATGACGGGCTGATCGAAGCGCTGGGCGGTCCGGAAACGCCGGCGGTCGGCTGGGCCGCGGGGATCGAGCGGCTGGCGATGTTGGTGGACAGTGCGCCATCGGCTGTAATTGACATCGCTGTGATTCCCGCTGGTACGGAGGAAGAACTCGAAGCAACCACGATCGCAGAACAGCTTCGATCCGAAGGAATCAGTGTTGATGTGGCTTTCAAGGGCAACTTCAAGAAGAGGCTCCAGAAGGCGAACAAGGTCGGTGCGCGATATGCGGTTATTGTCGGGCTTGATGAGGCTTATGCCAATGAAGTCACGCTCAAAAATATGGAAAATGGCGCGCAGAAAAACATTGAAAAACAGCATCTTTTGGATAGCATCAGAAGACCTGAGATAATGGAGATGGTCTCCGGCAGCCCGATACAAGGTCGCCGTCGTCGCCTTCTTTTGGACGACAACGAATGACCACCATCTCCTCCGACCGTATCGACGCGATCCTGTCGCGCCATGAAGAGCTGCAGGGCCAGATGGCGGCGGGCGATCTGGCGCCCGACAAGTTCGTCGAACTCTCCAAGGAATATGCCGAGCTTGAGCCGGTCGCCGAAACGGCGCGCGAGCTCAAGCGGCTGCGCGACGAGCTCTCGGCGCTCGACGAGATGCTCGCCGATCCCGAGATGAAGGAGATGGCGGAGCTCGAAGCGGAGGAGCTCAAGGCGCGGATCCCGGAAGCCGAGCGCTCGCTTGCCGTCAAGTTGCTGCCCAAGGATGCGGCCGACGACCGCCCCGCCATGCTCGAGGTCCGCGCCGGCACGGGCGGGGACGAGGCGGCGCTGTTCGCGGGCGATCTGCTGCGCATGTATCAGCGCTACGCCGAGGAGCAGGGCTGGGGATTCGAGCTGATCTCGGCGAGTGCCGCCGATGTCGGCGGCTACAAGGAAGTCGTCGCCAACGTCACCGGCAAGGGCGTGTTCGCAAAGCTCAAGTTCGAGAGCGGCGTCCATCGCGTGCAGCGCGTGCCCGTCACCGAAAGCGGCGGACGGATCCATACGTCCGCAGCGACCGTCGCCGTGCTGCCCGAACCCGAAGAGGTCGATATCCAGATCGACGAAAGCGACCTGCGCATCGACGTGTTCCGCGCCTCGGGCCCCGGCGGCCAATCGGTCAACACGACCGACAGCGCCGTGCGGATCACCCATATCCCGACCGGCATCGTCGTTTCGCAGCAGGACGAGAAATCGCAGCACAAGAACAAGGCCAAGGGGATGAAGGTGCTGCGCGCCCGGCTCTACGAGCATGAACGCGCGATCGCCGAGGCCGAATATGCGGGCGCGCGCAAGTCGATGGTCGGCTCGGGCGACCGGTCCGAACGCATCCGCACCTATAATTTCCCGCAGGGGCGGGTCACCGATCACCGGATCAACCTGACCCTGCACCGCCTGCCCGAGATTCTCGAGGGCCAGCTCGACGAACTGGTGTCGGCGCTGATCGCCGAGGACGAGGCCGAGCGGCTCGCCCATATCGAGGATTGACGGCGTGACCGTGCGCGACGCCCTGCGCGCGGCGGCAGCGACCCTGTCCGCGACCAGCGGGACGCCGCGGCTCGACGCCGAGCTGCTGATGGCGCACGCGCTCGGCGAGAGCCGCGAGACGATGCTGTTGCGGCGTCTGGACGGCGAAGCCCCATCGGCGTTCGACGCGCTTGTCGGTCGCCGCGCGCGTCACGAACCGCTCGCCTACATCACGGGCATCCGCGAATTCTGGAGCCTCGATATCGAAGTCGGGCCCGGCGTCCTCATCCCGCGGCCCGACAGCGAGACGCTGATCGAGGCTGCGCGGCGGGCGCTCGCGAAACGGCCGCCGGCCACGATCCTCGATCTCGGCACCGGCTCGGGGGCGCTGTTGCTCGCCGCGCTTTCCGAATGGCCCGACGCCAACGGAGTCGGCGTCGATCGGTCGGACGCCGCGCTGGCGGTAGCCGAACGGAATGCGGAGCGGCTCGGCCTTGCGGATCGGGCCCAGTTCCGAAAGGGCGATTGGGGCGGCGGCGAAAAGCGGCGCTACGATCTCATCCTGTGCAACCCGCCTTATGTCGACCCGGCCGTGCGCCTGATGCCCGATGTTGCCGATTTCGAGCCCGAAGAGGCGCTTTTCGCCGCGGACGAAGGCTTGGCCGAGTATCGCCGGATCGTGCCGCAACTTCCCGGGCTGTTGGCCGAAGGGGGCGTTGCATGCCTCGAATTGGGGGCCGGCCAGTCTTCCGCCGTTTCCCGGCTTTGCGCCGATCAGGGCCTTGTTTCAAAGGTTTCGCTGGATTTGGCGGGGCAGGAGCGTTGCCTGCTTATCCACAGCTAGCGCCCGGTCCCAACTATATTTTTACTTGCATTTGGCAAAACGTAAGCGATATGGGCATGGGTGGAACGAAGGTTCTGGCAGCACACAGCGTTGAAACCTTCACCCCATGATCTCCATCGTCATGCCGCTGATGTCCGGCGGTTCTGGCAGCAGGACCGGCTTGGCCGGCCCTAAGGGAGAATATGTATCCGAGCGGCCGGGATGGGCCCGGCTGACCAAGCTGCGCGCGGGGGCGCGCTTTTTCCGGAACACGAAGGACTGAGGATTTTTTGCCTTGATGAATAATCGCAATTCGGGTCGTCGCCGCAGCCGCGGCGGCCGGCCAAATAACCGCGGGCCGAACGACGGCAATCGGCTGGACAATCGCGCACGCGGAAACGCCAACCAGCTTTGCGAAAAATACAAGTCCATGGCGCGCGATGCCCATCAGCAGGGCGACCGGGTGATGAACGAATATTATCTGCAGTTCGCCGACCACTATTTCCGGGTGCTCACCGAAACCAATTTGCGCAAGGAAGAGCAGCAGCGCGATCGCGAAGACAACAAGCCGAAGCGGCGCGCGGACGAGGCGGACGAACAGGACGAGCGTTCCGAAAAGAGCCAGCCGGACGACAAGCCCAAAAAGCGTCAACCGCGCGCCAAGACCAAGGCCGACGCGCCGGACGACGAAGCGCAGAGCATCGAGGCGGACCGGCTGCCGGCGGCGATTTCCGTTGCCGTCGAAGACGAGAAGGATGGGAAGTCGCTGAACGGTTCGAGCGAGGACGAGAAGAAGCCGGCGCGGCGCAGCCGTGCGCGCAAGCCGGGTTCCGACGAGGACGACAAGGGCGCCGCCGCCGAAGCCTAGTCGGTGATATCTGGACGGCGCGTGCTTTCCCGGCCCTGCGCATCGACATCGTCGTCATGACCCGAGCCTGAGCTCAGGAAAACCAGTCCCATGAGCGCGGCGGCCATGAACACTGTCAGGCCGACCCCGAAAGCCGTCGCCAGGCCGATGGCAATGGTCAGCCCGCCGCCATAATAATGCATCCAGGCAAGCGCGACGAGCGCCGCGGCGACGGACGCCGCCGCCATCCAGTTCAGCATCCGGCGGAAACGCGCCCAGGCGAATTGCGCATAATCGGGGTCGTCGAGTGTCGGTCCGTTTTCGGTCATGCCGCCCAATTGGCCATTCGGGCCATGATCATCAAGCCGGACTTGGCCGTCAAAGGCGCCCGCCTTCCCTTTGGCCGCGAAAAAGCGCATTATTGCCTGGCTGCATATCGCGATTGGGAGAGACGCTATGACGGTCAGCATCATTCTGGAGAACCGGGGCCAGGATACGGTCACGGCCTCGCCGGACATGAAGGTCTCCGAGGTGGTGAAGCTGTTCGCGGAAAAACGGATTGGCGCGGTGCCCGTCGTCGACGGGGGCAAGGTCGTCGGAATCATGTCC
Source organism: Parasphingopyxis sp. (assembly GCF_052168275.1). GTDB lineage: Bacteria > Pseudomonadota > Alphaproteobacteria > Sphingomonadales > Sphingomonadaceae > Parasphingopyxis. The sequence goes on from NZ_JBQLZM010000027.1 coordinate 4,867, forward strand.
GAACGGGATCTCGTCCATTGCGTCGCGGCCGAGGGCAAGGACGGAATCGACAAGCCGGTTTCGGAAGTGATGACGTCCCCCGCGATCACGGTCGATCCCAACTACAACATATTGGCGGCGCTGGGCCTGATGACCAAGCGCCGCGTCCGCCATTTGCCGGTCGTCCGAGACGGCGCGATGGTGGGTTTCATCTCGATCGGCGATCTGGTGAAATACCGGATGGACCGGATCGAGCAGGACGCCCAGGCTATGCGCGACTATATCCAGGCCGTCTGACAGTGCGGATGGCCGTCAGGCGGCGATGGCCCGGCGTTTGATGATAAGCGCCCACATCTCGTCGACGAGGTTTCGGGCGAAGAACAGCAGGAGCGCGGCATAGGCTGCAACCCCGGTGGTCGCCAGCACGGCGAGGCGGGCGAACGGCGCCAATGGCGGCAGGAGCCAGTCGACGGCGGTGACGATGATGGCCATGGCAAGCGACGCCGCCAGCCCCGGCGCTATGGCGCGCGCGAGTTCGCGCAGCGAAACGCCGATGACCGGCATCGACAGGGCCATGGTGACGGCGGTCAGCAGCGGCATGCCGACCAGCCATGTGCGCGCCAGTCCGGTCACCCCGTAGTTCACGCCGATATAGAAGCCGGTCGCCATGATCGCGGCACCGGCGATATTGACGCGCAGTGCGATGCCCGGCCGGCCCATCGCGTTGGTCGCCGGTCCGAACAGGATCTGCAGCGTCATGAACGGCATCGCGAATGCGAGCAGCGAGACCAGCGGAACCGTGTCCAGCCATTGCTCGCCCAAAATCGATTCGACGAGCGGTTCGGCGGTAATCGCCAGGCCGAAATAGAAGGGCAGGACGGCGGTCAGGATCAGGCGTACCGAATTCGCGAAGGCCGGACCGATCGGCTGGGCATCGCGGTGCATCCGCGAATAGGCGGAGAAGGCGACGTCGTTGAGCGGCGGAACGAACTTCGAGACCAGGATCTGGGTGAGGAACAGCGCGGTCGTGTAGAGGCCGATGTCACGGGCGTCGTAGACGCGCCCGGCGATGAACACGTCGGACTGGCTCTGCAGGAACCAGAAGAACTGCGTGACGGTCAGCGCGCCGCCATAGCCGATCATCGCGCTCGCGCCGTGGAAGGAGAAGCTCGGCCAGACCAGCGAGCCGGCGGCGATGGTCATGGCGGCGGCGCGCACGGCGAACATCACGATCGGCGCATAGACGAGGGTCCAGACGCCATAGCCCATGAATGCCATGCTCAGCGCGGTGGCGGCGCCGGCGATCGAGCCGACCAGGTTCGCGATCGCCATCTTGCGATATTCGAGCGCCCGGCTGAGCAGGGCGAAGGGCAGCGCGAGAAACGGCGTCGTGAAAAACAGCAATGCCTGGGTCCGGAGGATGTCGACGAGCAGCGGCTGATGAAAATAGGCGGCGGCGAACGGCGCGACCAGATACTGGGCGGCGGCGAGCGCCAGGTTGATGAGAATCAGCAGACCGAACACCTGGCGGATCTGTTTCTTGCCGATCGATTCGCGCTGGATCAGCGAGCTGGCGAATCCGAATCCCTCGAGCAGGCTCAGAAAGGCGACGACGATCGCCGCCATCGCGACGAGGCCGTAATCCTCCGGATTGAGCAGCCGGATGACGAGGAACGTCGTCGCCCAGGTGATCATCTGCGCGACGATCTGGCTGCCCGAGCGCCAGAAAACGGCGCTGCGGACGCGATCGCGCAGCGATGCGGGGTTTGCCTCTTCTGAAAGCTCGGCCAAGGGCGGCGGGTCCTTTACGGTTATCGCTTGCTTAAGGCCCTAGCGGATTAAGGTGTAGGAGGCGTAAACCGCCATTTCGGGAGCGGCTCGAAAAATTTTGAAATAAAATTGCAAACAGGGTGTTGACCGAATCCTACAGCCCGCATATATGGCTGCTTCCCGACGCGGTAACGGGCACTGCCCCGCGACCCCACTGGGGACATTTCTTGTAAACGGTACCACCGTCTCCCTCTGCTACTCGTAGGGGACAGGAATTGTCGGCTCTTTGACATTGTTAGTTTGAATGAAGGGACATGTGGGCGGCGGCGCCCGGTCCGGAGACCTCAAGGCTCCGATCACCGGTTAATTTGTCGTTCCTGTTTGGATCCCGTCGGACTTGTCCGGTGGGTGTCTTACATGTCCTATCACGTATCCATTACGTAATAGAATGATTTGTGCAGGAACGGCTCCTAGAGACGATCCTGGATGTGCGCGGCTTTTTGCACGTGGCGTCCTTGATCGGTCATCAACTTGAGAGTTTGATCCTGGCTCAGAACGAACGCTGGCGGCAGGCCTAAC
>NZ_JBQLZM010000028.1:0-10962 GCF_052168275.1 Parasphingopyxis sp.
ACCGGCGCGACGCACATAGTCGCGTGCGTCGTTGTCGGGTGTCCAAAGCAATGTCTGCGGCAGCTCCACTTCACCGGCGACGACCACCGTCTGGTTGATATAGGGAATGATGATGACGTCGTCCGGCTCAAGCAGAACCCGATTGAGATCCGCATCGTCGGGAAAAGCGACGAGCCCGCGCGGCTGGACCTGACGGGCGCGCTCGATGAACGTCGCCAGCGATGCGGCCTGGGCCGCACGCGCCGATGCCGAAGCGGCCGATGTCGAGGGTGCCGTGTAGATAGCTCGCTCGAGACGCGCCAGATTCTCCTGCAAGAGTACGCGCTGCGTCTGGGCGATGCTTTCCCGCTCGAGATGGATCATCGCCACATCGGCCAGCGGATCGAGCGGGATCCGGGCAAGCAGCGGGCCCAGATAGTCGCCGCGGTCGACGACGTACGCGGACGGGCCGTCATGCGCGCCCAGAACGCGAACGATGAACGTGCCGGACGGCGCATCGGCCTCGTAGCGCACGCGGTCACCATCGGCGAGCGGCATCGCGGCGAATTCCTCGCGGGAGACGTAGGCGTTGAAAGGCACGCCGTCGCGGGTGCCCAATATCGACACATGCGTGATTTCCGGACGCGGGCGCGAATAGCGGAGCAGTTCGGCGCCGGTCCCGGCGACATTGGCGAATTCGAACGTGTAGGGGGCGCGCGCGTCGCCGCTTACCGACACGACCGGGCCCTGCTGGCCGACGACGATGACGTCGCCGTTGCGGAGATCGACGCCCGACAGGTCGCCGTTGAGCAGGAAATCGTAGAGATCGATCGACCCGATCGTTTCGCCCGCCCGCCGAATGATGATGTGCCGGTAGCTGCCGCGATCGGCGTCGATGCCTCCGGCATTTTGCAGAAAGCCGATCACGGAGGACCGGCTGTCGCCGTCATGGCCGCCGGGCCGGTTCACCGGGCCGGTCACGAATACCTGGATATCTCCGGCATCGGCTACCGTCGCGTAAACCTGCACAGTCGATTGATAGACCTGCGATGCCGCCGCGCTGACGACGGAGTTCACCTCGGATGCGCGGACGCCGGCAACATTCACCGGCCCGACATTCGGCAATGCGATGTTGCCTTCAGCGTCGACTATCAGTTGGGCCGTCTCGTTGACCAGGCCGTACGTCGTAACCGTGACGGCATCTCCGGGTTGCAGCACATAGTTGGAATCCGCCACACCGGCTGCCGACATGGCCTCCGCGCCCGACTCCACGGGCTGCTCCTCCGGAAAGAGTTCGGAGCCGAACGGGGGCGGCCGGCGCCCGGCCAGCTGATCCTGCCGCAACGTGGTCGCACGCTCCTCGCCGCCGCGTTGATCGTCCTGGATCACCGCCGCGGGCGCGGAGCCCGCACCGACCGCGCTGGCACCGACATCTTCGTTAAACTGGGCGGCGGCGGGGACGGCGGCAAAGGCCAGCAACGACAGCGCCAACAGGCTCCAAACGCGGAATAGGATATGCGGCAATAGGGTCATTCCATATGATCCTTGACGACGGAATAGCCGAGCATCGCGATGGCCATCAAGAGCGCCGCGGCGATCGCAAAGGCGATTATGTTGGCAAATCGGGCCCAATAGTTCGAAATTTCCGCGGGCCGGGGCGGAACGAAAGCGACGAGGTAACGCCGTTCATTGGCGCGCTGGGCGATCGCCTGCCGTTCCGCCTGGATGGCGGCGTAATAAGCCTGTTGCGCGAATTCATAATCGAGAAGGGCGGTTTGGGCGCTGACATCCCGCGACGCCTCGGACACGCCGAATCCGCCACGGGCCTCGCGCAAGGCTTCCACGCGCTGCCTCTCGAGCGCCGCGATCCGCTCGTCCATGGCCCGGATCTGGGGAGAGTCCGGTCTGAACTGGGCAATCGCAGCCGCGCGCTCGACCCGCGCATTGGCGAGCTGGCCCTCGATCTGTCCGACCAGCCCGACCTGCTGTGCGGCCTCGCCCTCAAGGGTCGTGGCGCGGTTCGCACGCGATGAGATGACGCGTTGACGCGCTTCATTATAGGCTTCCCGTCGCGACGCGACCTCCTCGCCGGCCACTCGAACGGCCTCGTCCTGCACACGCCCGTTCAGGGCGTTGACCACATTCTCGGTTTCGGTCAGCACGCCTTCGGCAAGACGCAGGGAATCTTCGGGCGTGTACGCCCGGACGTTCACGGTAATGATCTTGGACGTCGCATCGTACGCCGCCGCCACCTGGCTGCGCCAGAACTCGGTCTTGGTCTCGATCGCCGACGAGGGCGCCACGCGCGCGAACGGATCGAAACTCCATCCACCGAAGGCAACGTCGAACCCGTAATTTTCCTCCAGGCGCCTGACCAATGCGCTCGACGTGATGAACTCGGTCACAACGAGGCCGTCATTGGTGGTCGACGTGATCGCCGGCAGGCCCATGCCGCCCAGCAAGTCCGGGGGTTGCTGCTCAAGCCCCTGGATCGTGAACATCATCTCGGTGTCATATTCGGGGCGGGCCAGCAGCGCATAATAGATGAACACCAACAGGGTCGGGATCACGATGCCCGCGGCGATTATCCGAAAGCGCAGGCGACGCCGGGCATGCCGATCGGCCGCTTCTTCGGGCGCTATGCGGAACCAGCTCCGCGCCGTTTCGAGAACTTCGATTCGGTTCATTTTCGGGTGACCCGCTCATAATATTCGGTGGCTTCTTCAACGCTGTCGAACATTTCCAGCCGACCTTGATGAACGACGCCCGCACGATCGCAATATTCCTGGATTGCCGTTGGCATGTGAGAGGTTAACAAGATATCGGATTCTTCCCTGCGCCTGGCGAATTCGGCTTTGGCCTTTTCCTGAAACGTGAAATCGCCGGTGGCGAGCGCCTCGTCAATGACATAGACTTGAAATCTGATAGCCATGCTGAGGCCGAAAGCCAATCTCCCACGCATGCCCGAAGAGTAATTTTTGACCGGTTCGTGGATCGCATCGCCGATTTCCGCGAAATCCTCCACGAACGCCGAAACCTCGTCTATATCGGCATCGTAAATCCGGCAGACGAATCGCAGATTTTCCATCCCCGTCAACGAACTGTTGAACGAAGACGCGAAACCCAGCCGCCAACTGACCGATACGTCTTTGCGAACCTCCCCGAAAGTCGGTCGTTCCGCGCCGCAGATGATGCGCAGCAGGGTCGATTTGCCGGCTCCGTTCACGCCCATGATGCCGTAACTGTGTCCGCGCTCGAACACGGCGTTGATGTCGTGCAGCACGGTTTTCTTGCCCGCTCGACGCGAGCGATATGTTTTGGTGACATTACGCAACTCGATGGTCATCGCATTAGCTCACTATTTCCTCATCGCCGGTAAGAAGGAGGATGCGGTCGATGACCATGCCGATGAGCAGCGCAATCGTCGCGCAGGTCATCGGGAACAGGATGGAATAGGCGCTGCTTTCGAACGTCGGAATCATCGCGGAGCGAAGCCACTCGACCATATGAGCCACGGGATTGTATGTCATGTAGCCGCGCACGCCGTCCGGCAGCTGCTCCAGCGTGAAGAATATCCCTGAAAGGAAATAGATCGGGCGGCCCAGATATCCCCATATGTTCTTCCAGATCGGCACGACGCGGGCGAGGCTCGAACTCAGATACATCGTACCGAAAGTAAAGTAGAACATGCCCAGCGTCGCCGCGATCACGCCCGGGGGGTCGCCGAAGAACCAGCTCGGGGATACATCGGCGATATAATAGAGACCGACAAGGAAGATCAGGAATACGACGACTGTGGTCGCCGATTCGAGCAGAATTCGCGCAACGAGGATATCGGTCGGCATGACCTGCGGATAGGTCAGCAGGCCGAGACTCGCCGACACGGCGCTGGCGCCCTGACCGACCGCCCCGCGCCAGAAGAACAGCGGCACGATGCCGGTCACGAAAAACACCGTTATCGGCGAACCGACCGGCGAACTCCGCCCGAGAACCGAGAATATCGCAACGAACACGGCCAGTACGATGAGCGGATCGACGATGGCCCAGGCATAACCGATGTTGGAGTTGCCGTAGCGCGTCCGCGATTCCCTGAGAATCACCGCAAAGACCACGCGCCCCATGACGACCAGGCATTGCCAAAGCTCGGCGAACCATTCCGCGCTGAACGGAACACGGTCTCCCGAGCTGGTGGGAAGCTGTTTTGCCATGATTCTAGACGACTTTTTCCACTTGTCCGATACCGTGATAGCGCAGACCCGCGCGGGCAGCCTCATCCGGCGAGTAGATGTTGCGCAGATCGACCAGAACGGGCTGTGTCAGAATCCCGGCGATACGGTCAAGGTCGAGTGCGCGAAACTCGTCCCATTCCGTCACGATAACCAGTGCGTCCGCCGCAGTCGCTGCCGCATACGGGTCGCTGCAGAATTCGACATCGTCCATCACGGCCCGCGCCTGCTCCATGCCTTCCGGATCATAGGCGCGGATCGCAGCGCCTTCGTCCTGCAGCGCCTGGACGATCGAAATGGCCGGGGAATCGCGCATATCGTCCGTATTCGGCTTGAAAGTGAGCCCCAACAGCGCAACCGTCTTGCCGCGGATATCGCCATTCATGGCTTTGACGACCTTGCGTCCCATGGCGCGCTTGCGCGCGTCGTTCACCTTCACCACCGATTCCACGATGCGCAGCGGGACCTGCTCGTCCTCGGCCGTCTTCAGCAGCGCGAGCGTGTCTTTGGGAAAACAGGATCCGCCATAGCCGGGGCCGGCATGGAGGAATTTCGGCCCGATCCGATTGTCGAGACCGATGCCGCGCGAAACCGACTGGACGTCCGCGCCGACCGCCTCGCACAAATCGGCGATCTCGTTGATGAAGGTGATTTTCGTCGCGAGAAAGGCGTTGGCCGCATATTTGATAACTTCGGCCGTGCGCCGCGTCGTGAACAGCAACGGCGCCTTGTTGAGATTGAGCGGACGATAGATGGCCTCGAGAACCTCGCGCGCACGCATGTCCTCGACGCCGGCGACGATCCGGTCGGGATGCTTGAAATCGTTGATCGCCGCGCCTTCGCGCAGAAATTCGGGATTGGACGCCACCGAGACCTCGGCCTCGGGCGCTGTTTCCCGGATCAGTCTTTCGACCTCGTCCCCGGTGCCCACCGGTACAGTGGACTTGGTTACCACGACTGCCGGGCCGGTCAACGCGTCGCCGATCTCCTTCGCAGCGGCGTAGACATAGGAAAGATCGGCATGGCCGTCGCCCCTGCGGGACGGGGTACCCACCGCGATGAAAACGGCATCGGCGCCGGCCACGGCTTTGGCGAGATCGGTCGTGAATGACAGCCGGCCGCCGCGGACATTGTGCTCGACCAGCGCTTCGAGCCCAGGCTCGAAGATCGGCATGATTCCCCGTACCAGCGCGGCGATCTTGTCGGCGTCCTTGTCGACGCAGACGACCTGATGGCCGAAATCCGAAAAACAGGCTCCGGACACCAGGCCGACATAGCCCGTTCCGATCATGGCAATACGCATTGGAATCGTCCCAAAATACTCTGGGCGCTGTTACAATAGCCGTCTGGCCAGCGCTACCCCGGCAAAAACCCAATTTCCTACAGCGGTTTGACGGCGTCGGCGTAGATCTGGGCCAAAAGGTCCCCGGCTGAGGGTTGTGGTCGAGCGATCGCTTCCGAGCCGAGCATGGCGGCCATCCGGGCCGCCCAATCGCCATCCTGGTCGAGGGTGGCGGCAGGGTCTTGCTTCCAGGCCGACTGGGACCGCCATGCGGCGTCGCTGGCCAGTGCGCGCCGGCCCTGCCCCACGGCCTGGACCAGGATCGCGGGAACTTCCGAGCCCAGCATCTCGTCCCGTTCGTTCGGAAACAGCACCAGATCGAGCGCGGCGAGCAACGCCGGCCAGCGCTGCGGCGGCGGCAACCCGATGAATCGGATACCGTCGGCAATGCCCAGTGCTTCGGCCTGGTGCGCGAGTTCGGCCGCGCGATTGCCCTTCCCCAATATCAGCAGCTGACGGGAGTCGCCGTCGACCGACAGTCTCGCGAAAGCCTCGATGCATCGGCGGATACCCGGATCGCCGTCGAGCGGTGACGCAAGGCCGACGGTCGGTATATCGGGTTTCGCGCCATATTCGACCAGCGCGGCCGTTATCGCCTGAGGGTCCGGCGTGTCTCGCTCGCTGTCGATCGGGTCCGGGACGATCCGGTGGGAGATGGCGAGCCGATCGAGGTGCGCGGACGCCGACGGGCTGCGGACCACGAGATCATGGGCCATGTCCGCCAGCCCCCGCAATCGCGTAGCGGTGACGGCCGCCAACTCGCTATCGGGCAGGCGTGTCAGCGCCCCGGGAGGGTTCGCGATCTCCACTATCAGGCGGCACCCGGCCGCGGCCGCTTTCGCTGCGTGGCGGCACGCATTCGCCACCGAGTCGGCAACGACATGGACGTGAGAGAATCGCTGGAAATCAGAATCGTCGATCGAAGAGTGAACCGATGAAGACAATCCGGCCGACGTCGCGGCGGCGCGTGCGGCGGCGATACGCGGCAGGGCGATCCAGCGCGGTGGACACAGGATCGCAAGCCCGGCATCGCCTGACGCGCGCGACCCGCCGCGATCGATCGCACCGTCCCAGCGCCCTTTCCGGAGTATCTCCGCATCTTCGACTATGCCATCGCACAGACGGCGCTGGCCCTCGGACAGTGGCTGCCGATCGCGGATCGCCGCACACAATGTCCCCGGCACGGCCACCTGGCCGGCTTCCCGCAACCGTGCGGCCAGCGCGAAGAGGCGCTGGTCGCCCGGATCGAGATCGACCGCCTGCCGGCCGAGCCGGGCGGCGAGCGCCGGATCATGGTCGAGCGTCCAGTGCGCGAGTTCGGCGAGCGCCCGCGCCTTCGCCGCCGCGCGGTCTCGCCGACCGGCCACCCATTCGGCTGCCGCTTCGGCGCCATCCGCGACCGCGCGGTCGAGCGCGGGATCGACGAGATGCAGTCGCTCGGCCACGTCTTCGGCAAAGCTGTTGGGCACGCGTTCGCGGCGTTTGGCTTTCTGCTTGGCCCGCAGCCGCCGGATCTTGCCGGGGAGCGCCATCAGGCCCTTCAGGCTTCGGGCCTCGATCAACGCGCGGCCGAGCCCATGGGCAAGCGTCCGATGCGCGTTGATCACGCGATATTCGAGTATGCGCTTTTCGGTTTTCAGGGCCAGTATCTCGCGTTCGGCCGCTTCGCGCGCGGCGCGTTCCGCCGCGAGCTGCGCGTCCAGCCCGGCGCCGTCCGTGTCCTGATGCTGCGTATCGCTAATCGGCCCTGTCCTCGGTCTGCCTGTCTTGGGCTTGCATTTGCCGCGTGTCTATGCCGCGTCCGGCTCGACTGGCAAGCGCGGCGCCTCGAGCCCGGCATGACGGAACATCCAATCCGCACGATAGGCATAGCGCTCGCGCCCCAGCAGGCCCCCTTCCCGCTCGCGGCTCAACGAGCCGGACCGCCAGCGCGCGACGAGCAGGACCGCCGGATCGCGGCACACGGCCGTCTTGCCGTGCAGCATCTCGAGCCGGGCGAACATCTCCGAGTCCGCCCCCGTTTGGACTTCTTCGAACGGCCCGGCCGCGACCAGCGTGTCGCGGCGCAGGAACATGGTGATGGGAACCGGCCGGACGATCGGGAATATCCGGGGCGCAACCGGCCGGCCCGCTTCGTCCATCCGGATATGGTTGGCGATGCCGACCGCATGCGATCCAAGACCGCGCAACTGGCGCTCGATACGCTCGACCGGAGACCAGTCGTCGGCATCGAGAAACGTAATGAAATCGCCGGTTGCGGCCGCGACCGCGCTGTTCCGCGCGCCGTAAACGCCCGGCGTCCGCTCGTTGGCCAGACCTACGATTCGACCGTCGGCTTCGGCCAGCCTCCGGGCGATGGCGGGGCCATCATCGGTCGAACGGTCGTCGACGAGAAGGATTTCCAGGTTCCGCCAGCTTTGCCGGGTGAGCGAACCGACCGCCGTTTCGAGCGTTGCCGCGGCATCATGATAGGGAATCACGACGGAAATCTTCGGTCCTTCGCCGACCGCATCGGCCGTCCCGCCAAGGTCGTCGATCGTGAACGGCTGATCGCTGTCGATAAGCGGCGCGCACAGGCCGTCGATCGTGAACATGGCGCCGAGCGCGATTCGCGCCTTTGCATGGTCGCCCAGGGTAGTCGCGACATGCGCCCGGATCGCCGCCGCCTCGCGCGAATCTCCGGCGCCTTCGGTCAACCGCGACGCGGCCTCGTCGATCCGGCCTAGGGCAAGCAGGCAGGCGGCCGCCGCTTCACCGTCGGCATCGGGCAGCAGGGCGAGCGCCGCCTCGGGATCGTGCAGCGCCAGCAGCCGGGCGGCCAGGCGGCGTTTCGCGGCCGGCAGCGCCGCCAGGGCCGCCCGCGCCTCGGCATCCGCGCGCCCCAACGCCGCGGTCGCGAGATTCCGGCCGGTTCGCGCAGCCGCGTCGCGGGCCGGATAATCGATGGCCAGCGGATGGAGGCCGAGCCGCGCCAGCACATAGGGGTCGTCCCCGCCTGCTTTGAGCGCAGCCCAATGCATCGACCGATCGGCCGCCTTGCGCGCCGCCCAGCGTTTCAGCCATCCGAACGGAGACGCCGCCAGGCGTTCCACCATGCTATCGTTCGGGAACCGCGCCAGAATTTCTCTCCCCTTCACATTTGCCGCGCGCACGGCCGCATTCTATGGCGAGCATCGTGACTGACAGCTTACCCGCCCCTGCGCAACGCCCGAACCGCGCGTCGCCCGCGGCGGTTCCCGCGACCGATCCGCTGAGCGAAGCGCTGGAGAGGATCGCGGACGAACCCGTCGCCGCCCTTGTATCGGAAGAGGAAGCGCGCGCCGAAGGACGATCCCTGGTCGAGGAAGCCGACCGCGGCGATTATACGCCATGGCTGCTGTCCCGCGCCATCGATCTCTGTGTCCAGTTTCCGGCCGACGAACAGCTGCAATATCATGTCGGGCGGCTGATTTCCCTGTCGGGCGACGCGGAATCGGCGCGGTTGTGCTGGCGGGGAATGGTCGAGAGATTTCCCAATTCTTACAATGCCTTCCCTCAATATCTTCGAACCGTTCTGAAGGCATTCGGGCCCGATATCGCCGCCGGGATCCTGGCCGGTCATATCGGTACCGCCGATCCGGCCGCCGATCCCGCCAGAGCATTGCTGGTCGCGCGCTGCCGCGCCCTGCTGGGCGATCGCGACGAGGCGCTGGCGTTGCTCGACCGCGTCGCGAGCGGATCGCTGGAGACCGAGATCGCCGTCGAAAAAGCGCGGCTGTTGCGGATGGCGGGCCGGTTCGACGAAGCGCTGGCGGTGCTGGAGACGAGCGAAGCCGCCGCGGCTGCCCCCGAACTGGCGACCGATATCCGCCGTGCGGCGGCGCTGTTCAGCGGTCCGCACGCAGCGGGTCCGCCCAGCGTCGCCGCGCTCGACACATTGCTCGCAAAAGCGCTCGAGCACCGGGCCAGGCATCGCCCCGTGCGGCTCGGGGATCGCACGGGCGGGGTCGTCCTCATCGGCGGCTCGCTCGGCGGCGGCGGCGCGGAACGGCAGCTCGCCAATACCGCGCTGGGCCTGATCGGACGGGTCGCCGCCGGCGACAGGATCGACGGCCCGGTCAGCATATTCTGCCGCAAGCTGGACCGCAGACGCAGCAACGATTTCTACCTGGCGAAGCTCGAAGCAGCCGATGTGCGGGTGGCCGATTATCTCGCCGCGCCCGCCTGGGGCGGCGACCCGCTGGCCAGCCGATTGGCCGCCGATCGCGAACTGATCGAACTGCTGCCGCCGCGCATGCGCGAGGGCATGATCCGGCTTACCGAAACGTTGCGTTATGAGGCGCCGGACGTCGTCCAGATTTGGCAGGACGGAATGATCTTCGCCGCCGGGCTGGCCGCATTGGCAGCCAACGTTCCGCGGATCATCCTCAACGTCCGGACGATGCCGCCCAACCGCCGGACCGACCGCCAGAAACCCGAACAGGAAGTGCTCTATCGCGGCCTCCTCGCCGCGCCGGGCGTTACGCTGACCGCGAATTCGCGGATCGCGGGCAAGGCGTATGAAGACTGGCTCGGTTTGCCGGGTGGGAGCGTGCTGACGGTCGCGAACGGCGTCGATCCCCTGCCCGTCGACGCACCCGATGGCGAAAGGAAGCGCTGGGAACGGTTCGACGCGCGGACCGGCGGCAAAGGTTTCGTTCTCGGCGGTGTGATGCGGCTCGACGACAACAAGCGTCCGCTGTTGTGGCTCGATATCTGCGCGGCGCTGGCGCGGCGCGATCCTTTGGCCCGGTTCGTCATTGCCGGCAACGGACCGTTGCGCAGCGCCGCTGAGGAACATGCCCGCAACGTCGGGGTAGCCGAACGGACGCTGTTCGTCGGGCGGACGATGCATATCGGATTTTGGCTGGAGAAGATGGATATGCTGGCGCTCACGTCCCGGCATGAAGGCGTGCCGAATGCGTTGATCGAAGCGCAGCTTGCCGGTGTCCCCGTTCTGACGACGCCCGCCGGCGGCGCGCCGGAGGCGGTCGCGCCCCATTCCGCCAACTTGGTGTTGGCCGACGCCGAACGGCCCGACGCCGAAAACGCCGCGCGCCATCTTCACGCGCTCTCGCAGGATGCCGGTAGCCAGCTGGACGATGCGCGTCGCCGCGTGCGCGACTGGGCATGCGAACATTATGCCATGGACCGAATGATCGAACGGACGCTCGATATCTTCGCCATGCGATAGGCCGTCGGGCGACGGCATCGAATTGGGGAAGCCCAAAAGAAAAAAATGAAAAAGGGGCCGGTCTCGCGACCGGCCCCTTTTCTTTGTGGCTTGCGCCGATCCTTACATGCCGGGGCCGTAAGTGATCTCGACGCGACGGTTCTGCTGTTCGCGAACCCCGTCGGCCGTGTCGACCAGCGGACGGCTCTCACCGAACGCTTCGC
>NZ_JBQLZM010000029.1:0-7437 GCF_052168275.1 Parasphingopyxis sp.
GTCAGTTCGATGCGCGGCCGTTCCGGCGTTCCCGCCAGCGGCTCGACGGCGTCGGTCGCGGCCATGCGGCGGCCGGTATCCCCGCCGAAGGCGAGCGGCGTGATCGCCTGGGCGCGGGCCTCGTCCCATTGCGTCTCTTCCATCGGCTCGACCATCGCCGGGATGGCCTCGACGCTGGGGGCCAGCAGGAAGGTGGAGCCGCACAGGAGCGCGCAGGTCAATGCGCCGCGCCACCAGGTCCTGCTGCCCACCTGCGCGCCGAGATCGACGACGAGATCGAGATCGGACCAGCGGCTGGCCGGGATTTTGGAGCGCAGCGCCTCGCCGAAAGCGGGCGTATCGCCGCGGGCCGGCGCCGGCACGGCGGAACCGAAGGAAAGTGCGGCTGTCCCGCTTCCCTGACCGCCTCCGAATTCGTTGCGCTGATACAAGAGCGACCCCGTTTGTGGACTGATCGTACCCGGCCGCGCCGGGCGCATCTCCGGTGCCGACCGTTGTGGTTAAAAAGCGTTAAAGTCAAATTAAGGTGAGACGGGCCGAATCCTCGGTGCGGCGAGCCGTGGAACCTTCTGCAAGGGTCGCACACCCGGTCTCGCCGTGTCGCCGCGCCTTGCGCCGGAGCCCCGCATCCCCGATGTTGGCCCAATGAGTAATTTTGCCCGCGCGCCGCTCGCCGCCGTGCTCGGTCCGACCAATACCGGCAAGACCCATCTCGCCGTCGAACGCATGATGGGCCATGCGAGCGGGATGATCGGCTTTCCGCTGCGCCTGCTCGCGCGCGAAGTCTATGACCGGGTCGCCGCCGCGAAGGGCCCGGACAGCGTGGCGCTGATCACCGGCGAGGAAAAGATCCTGCCCGACAAGGCGCGCTGGCTGCTCTGCACCGCGGAATCGATGCCGCGCGATCGCGACACCGCCTTTGTCGCGCTCGACGAGGCGCAGCTCGCCGCCGATCCCGAGCGCGGCCACGTCTTCACCGATCGGCTGCTGCACATGCGCGGCCGCGAGGAGACGATGATCCTCGGATCGGACAGTCTGCGGCCGATGCTCTCGGCACTGACGCCCGACGCCGATATCATTTCGCGCCCGCGTTTTTCGACGCTGTCCCATGCGGGGGCCAAAAAGCTCTCCCGCCTGCCGCCGCGCTCGGCGATCGTCGCGTTCAGCGCCGAGGAGGTGTATGCGGTCGCCGAGATGCTGCGCCGGCTGCGCGGCGGCGCGGCGGTCGTGATGGGCGCGCTCTCGCCGCGCACCCGCAACGCGCAGGTCGCGATGTTCCAGGCCGGCGAGGTCGACTATCTGGTCGCGACGGACGCGATCGGCATGGGCCTCAACATGGACGTCCATCACGTCGCCTTCGCCTCGCTCAGGAAGTTCGACGGGCGGCGCAGGCGGCGGCTCCACATCCACGAAATGGCGCAGATCGCCGGCCGCGCCGGGCGCCACCAGCGCGACGGCACGTTCGGCACGCTCGGGCTCGAGGGCGCGGAACATGCGCAATTCACCGACGAGGAAGTCGAGCGGATCGAGGCGCACGAATTCCCCTGGCTGCACCAGCTCTACTGGCGCGACGGCGATCCGCGCTTCGACACGGTCGAGACGCTGATCGCCGATCTCGAGGCGAAACCGCAGGAGGAGGTGCTGCGCGCCGCGCCCGAGGCGGTCGATCTCGCCGTGCTGAAGAAGCTGGCGGGCGAAGCCTGGGTGCGCGAACGGGCGACCGATCCCGCGATGGTCGAACGGCTCTGGGCCGCCTGCGGCCTGCCCGATTTCCGCAAGACCGGGGCGGACGGCCATGCCCGGCTCGTCGGCCGGCTGTTCCGGCACCTGTCCGAGGGCGACGGGCACATCCCCGCGCCGGTGTTCGCGCGGGAGGTCGGCGCGCTCGAAAATCTCGCCGGCGATGTCGAGACCCTGGCCGGGCGGCTCGCGGCGATCCGCATCTGGGCCTATGTCGCGCATCGCGCCGACTGGCTCGCCGATCCGGCCAAGGGGCAGGCGCGCGCCGAAGCGATCGAGCAGCGCCTGTCCGATGCGCTGCACGACCGCCTCACCCAGCGGTTCGTCGACCGGCGGACGACGGTGCTGATGCGCGATATCGGCGCGACGGGCGAAGAGGCGCTGCCCGTCCGGGTCGATGCCGAGGGGATCGTCACCGTCGACGACGAGCCGATCGGCACGGTCTCGGGATTCCGGTTCACCGTCGATGCCGGGACCAGCCATGCCGACACCAGGCGGCTGCTCGCGGCGGCCGAGCGGCGGCTCGGCGGCGAATGGGCGGAACGCACGGCCGCACTGGTGGCGGACAGCGACGAGGCCTTCGCGCTCGTCACCGAAACCGGCGCGCCGGTCGCGATATCCTGGCGCGGCGAAACGGTCGCCGGGCTGGCGGCGGGCAGGACGCTGCTCGAACCCGCCCTCGTTCTCGACAGGAGCCTCGCCGCGCTGACCGACGACCAGCGGTCGCGGATCGCCGCCCGGCTGCAAGGCTGGCTGGCGCGGACGCTCGGCCGGATCCTCGCGCCGCTGCGCACGATCGGCCGCACCCTCGGCGCCGACCAGACGGCGCCCGCGATCCGCGCGCTGCTCGCACCGCTGATGGAGGCCGGCGGCGTCCTGCCGCGCAAGGCGGCGCTCGGCCCGCTCAACGCGCTCGACAAGGAGCAGCGGTACCGCGTCGGCCGGCTGGGCCTGACGATCGGCGCGCTCGACATTTTCCATCCCAAGCTGCTGAAACCCGAGGCGATCCGATGGCGGCTCGCGCTCGCGGCCGCCTCGACCGACACGCCGATGCCCGAGACGCCGCCGCCCGGCGCGACATTGCTGCCCGAACCGAAGGGCCGGACGCTGGCGGCCTGGCGCGCCGCCGGCTTTCGCGGTTTCGCGGGCCAGATGCTGCGGATCGACATGGCCGAGCGGGTCGCCCGCGCCGCCCATGACGCGCGCGACGGGAAGAAGCCCTTCGCCCCCGACCCGGCGCTCGCCACCTCGCTCGGCCTGAGCGACGCCGCGCTCGCCGGGCTGATGCGGGCGCTGGGCTTCCAGCCGGCGAAGCCCGCCGACGGCGACGGCGCCCCGCAATGGGTCTGGCGCGGCCGGCGCGCGCCCAGGGCCCGGAACCGCGAACCGGCGCCGGGCAACGCCTTCGCCAAGCTCGCCGAGCTCGATCTCGGCCGGGGCTGACGCGGATGGCCGAAGACGGTTTGCGGATCGACAAGTTCCTCTGGTTCGCGCGGCTCGCCCGCACCCGCGCGCTGGCCCAGAAGATCGCCGAGAAGGGCCATATCCGGTGCGCGGGCCGGCGCATCGACCGCGCCCATGCCGTGGTGCGCGTCGGCGACGTGCTGAGCGTGCCGATGCCGGACGGCGTGCGCGTGCTCCGGATCGAGAGCCTGCCCGAGCGACGGGTCCCCGCGAAGCTGGTAGCGGAGATTTACCAGCCCATAGAAAGCATGGATGACGGAAAGCGTTGACGCGGGCGTCATCTCGTGGCTAGCAGATTTCAGCGCACCAGCGAGGAGAGCCGCGCCAATGACCTATGTCGTCACCGATGCCTGCATCAAGTGCAAATATATGGATTGCGTCGAAGTGTGTCCGGTGGACTGTTTCTACGAAGGCGAGAACATGCTCGTCATCCATCCGGCCGAGTGCATCGATTGCGGCGTGTGCGAACCCGAATGCCCGGCCGAGGCGATCCTCCCCGATACCGAACCGGGCCAGGAAAAATGGCTCGAGCTCAACGCCAAGTTCGCCGACGAATGGCCGAACATCACGCAGAGCCGCGATGCGCCGGCCGACGCCGACGAGCATAAGGGCGAGGAAGGGAAATATGAGAAATATTTCTCGCCCGAGCCCGGCGAAGGCGACTGAGCGAAAGCGCGTCTCCGACATGAGGATGTAACGGCGATCGGCCATGCTGGCCGGGCCAACCAGCCCGGAGAAGATCATGGCCGCCGATCGCGACGTCACCAAAAGCTATTCCGACCGCCAGCATATCGAGAAGCTCGAACGGCTCGTCGCCTGCATGAAGGACGGCAGCGCCTTCGAGATCCAGGTCGACAATGAGCGCATCCGGGTGCCCGCCCATGCGCTGTTCTCGATCGAACATGAGCGCGGCGACGGGATCGAGGAGCTCGAATTCCAGTTCCGCTGGACGACCGGCGCCTGACTCCCTTCCGCCCCGGTTGCACGAAACGCCCGGCCTGCAGGGCTTTGAGGGCCGATGCCGCACTGCAACACTGGAATTTTTCTTACGAATGTGTTACATAGTGTCTTGATGTGGGAATAATTTTATTCCGCAAATTGGCTAACGTACGGAAAAGGCTGGAAAAATGAACCGCGCAGGCATGGCCCCGCAACGGGTTTCTGCACGATTCGCACGGCCGACCGTCTAGAAAGGTCTATTATATATGGCGAGCAAGGCGCTGGACTTCGAAGTCGGAGATTATGTCGTTTACCCCAAGCACGGGGTGGGCCGGGTGATCGAGCTTCAGAATGAAGAGATTGCGGGCATGCAGCTCGAACTCTACGTGCTGCGCTTCGAAAAGGAGAAGATGACGCTCCGCGTGCCGACCAACAAGGCCGAAGGCGTCGGGATGCGCAAGCTCTCCTCCGACAAGACGCTGAAGGACGCGTTGAAGACGCTCGAGGGCAAGCCCAAGGTCAAGCGCACCATGTGGTCGCGCCGCGCCCAGGAATATGAAGCCAAGATCAATTCGGGCGACCTGATCTCGATCGCCGAAGTGACGCGCGACCTGTTCCGCGCCGACGACCAGCCCGAGCAGAGCTATTCGGAACGCCAGATTTTCGAAGCGGCTTCGAGCCGCCTCGCCCGCGAACTCGCGGCGATGGAAAAGACCGACGAACCGGCGGCGCTGGAAAAGATCCTCGTCATCCTCAACAAGGCGGCCGCCATCTGGAACGCCGAGAAGGAAGAGGAAGAAGCCAACAAGTAACGGCGGCGCGCACGCGCCGCAAAAGTTCGCGCAAGCGAGAGTGGGAAAAGCCCGGCCGGCCCCAGTGGTTCGGCCGGGCTTCTTCGTTTAGGGTCGGCGAACGGAAAAGCCGGAACGCACAGGGAGAGAGAATATGGCAGTCGCAGACCAGGTACCGACGGATTCCGGCTTTCCCGCCAGGACGGACGGCGCCGACGTCATCCGGGACATCGACCTGGCCGGCAAGACCGCCATCGTCACCGGCGGCTATAGCGGGATCGGGCTCGAAACCGTGCGCACGCTGGTCGATGCCGGCGTCGACGTGATCGTGCCCGCGCGCAGCCGCGAAAAGGCGGAGACCAACCTCGCCGAGATCGACGGCGACGTCCGGGTCGGCGACATGGACCTTGCCGATATCGGATCGGTGCGGCGGTTCGCCGACGAGATGGCCGGGACGCTCGACCGGCTCGACCTGCTGATCGCCAATGCGGGGATCATGGCGAACCCGGAGACGCGCGTCGGCCCGGGCTGGGAATCGCAGTTCGGCACCAACCATATGGGCCATTTCGCGCTGACGCTCGGCCTGATACCGCTGCTCGAAAGGACGCCCGGCGCCCGCGTCGTCGCACTCTCCTCGACCGCGCACAAGGTCAGCGACATCCATTGGGACGATATCCAGTTCGAGAATCACGAATATGACAAATGGCAGGCCTATGGGCAGGCCAAGACCGCCAATGCGCTGTTCGCCAACGCCCTGTCGCGGCGGATGAAGGACAGCGGCGGCCTCGCCTTCGCCGTCCATCCCGGCGGCATCTTCACCCCGCTCCAGCGGCACCTGCCGGTCGCGGAGCAGATCGCGCTCGGCTGGCTCGACGAAAATGGCGAGCCGTCCGAAATGGCCAAGGCCGGCTTCAAGACCCCGGAGCAAGGCTGTTCGACGACCCTGTGGGCCGCGACCTCGCCCAGGCTCGACGGCAAGCCCGGCGTCTATTGCGAGGATTGCGACATCGCCGCGCCGACCGATCCGGAAAACCCGCTGGCCCGCTATCGCGGCGTCGATGCGCATGCATGCGACGACGAGAATGCCGAGCGGCTGTGGGGGATCAGCGAGAGGTTGCTGGCGGAGGCTTAGTCGCGTCAGCGGGTAACGCTCTCCCCGACGCCGTCGGGACGTTGATCCGCATTCGACGCTTCTGCTCGGGCGAATGATCGGCAAGATGGCGATTGCAGCCCACATGGCACAGCCGCAGGTTGGCAAGCGCCCCGGAACCGCCTCGGGATCGCGGCTCAAGATGTTCGATAGTAGCCGCCCGGCCGCAATTGGGTGGGCCGTTGCCGAAACGCATCGGCTTGCTGCAACGCCAGCAATTGTCGCCATCGCGCTGACGGAGCAGTTTTATGCGCTTCGCTTTGCGCCTTTTGTAACGCCACCATGGAAGCGGCCAATATTTTCGCTTCTTCGTCACGAGAACGGTAATCTCGCACGGCAAATGTTGCCGTCTCTTTAATGCGAGCCCGCACTCCGTTCGATCGCGCCGAACCTATGCTCAACGTGAAAAGGAAAAGCCCCGGCGTGAACCGGGGCTCCTTCTTGTTCGTCATGCCGGACTTGATCCGGCATCCAGAGCCACATGCGCCATCGCTTGCAACCCTGGACCCCGGATCAAGTCCGGGGTGACGCCATATTATTGGACGTCAAAGCTTGCTCGTCAGCTCCGGCACCGCGTTGAAGAGGTCCGCCACGACGCCGTAATCGGCGACCTGGAAGATCGGCGCGTCCTCGTCCTTGTTGATCGCGACGATCGTCTTGGAATCCTTCATGCCGGCCAGATGCTGGATCGCGCCGGAAATGCCGATCGCGATATAGAGTTCGGGCGCGACGATCTTGCCGGTCTGGCCGACCTGGTAGTCGTTCGGCACATAGCCCGCATCGACCGCGGCGCGGCTGGCGCCGATGCCGGCACCGAGCTTGTCCGCCAAAGGCGTGATGACTTCCTCGAACTTTTCCGCCGAACCGAGCGCGCGGCCGCCCGAGACGATGATCTTGGCGCTGGTGAGCTCGGGCCGGTCGCTCTCGGCGATTTCCTCGGATACGAAGGTCGAGAGGCCGGCATCGCCGGGACCGCTCACGGCTTCGATCGCGCCCGAACCGCCCTCGGTGGCGGCCTTTTCGAACGCCGTGCCGCGCACCGTGATGACGAGCTTCTCGTCCGAGCTCGTCACGGTGGCGATCGCGTTGCCGGCATAGATCGGCCGGGTGAAGCTCTTGTCGCCCTCGACGGAGAGGATATCCGATACCTGCATCACGTCGAGCAAAGCCGCCACGCGGGGGGCGATATTCTTGCCGGTGGTCGTGGCGGGCACGACGAACGCGTCGTGATGGCCCATCAGATCGGCGATCAGCGGCGCGACATTTTCCGCCAGCGCATGTTCGTAGGCGGCATCGTCGGCGAGATGCACCTTGCCGATGCCGGCGACCTTGGCGGCCTGGTCGGCGACGGCC
>NZ_JBQLZM010000030.1:0-9696 GCF_052168275.1 Parasphingopyxis sp.
TCATGATCGCGTCGACATAGCGGGAGAGCACGCGCGCGGTATCGGCGACCGTCTCGCCCCGGCCGAGCTGCATCGTGCCGGCATCGAGGACCATCGACGAGCCGCCGAGCTGGCGGATCGCGATGTCGAACGAGGTTCGCGTGCGGGTCGAATTCTTCTCGAAAATCATCGCCAGCACATGGCCGGACAGCGAGGGATGATCGTCGGCCGCGCCTTTGGGCTTGTCCTTGCGGGCGGCCTTCGCGGTCAGCGCGTCGTCGAGGATCGCGGCCAGCGCGTCGCCGTCGAGATCGGCGATATCGAGAAAATGGCGCGTCATGACTCCGGCGCCTCGTAATCCCGCGCCGCCGCCGAGAGCAGCTCGACGAACTCGGCGATATGGCTTTCCTCGATGTTGAGCGGCGGCAGCACGCGGACGACATTGTCGGCCGCGGCCACGAGCAGCAGGCCCTTGCTGCGCAGATAGGGCACGAACGGCTTGCTATCGACCTTCATCTTGATCCCGAGCATCAGGCCGCGTCCGCGCACGCCCTCGAACAGATGGTCGTGATTGGGGATCATCTGCTCGAGCGCCTGACGCAGCCGGTCGCCCATCTGCTTCACATGATCGAGAAAGCCGGGTTCGAGGATCACGTCGAGCACCGCTTCGCCCGCCGCCATGGCGAGCGGACCGCCGCCATAGGTCGAACCGTGCGTCCCGATGACCATGCCCGACGCCGCGTCCTCGGTCGCCAGGCAGGCGCCGAGCGGGAAGCCTCCGCCGATGCCCTTGGCGGACGCCAGGATATCGGGCTCGATGCCATACTGTTCATAGGCGAAATAGGTGCCGGTCCGGCCATAGCCGCACTGCACTTCGTCGAGCACCAGCATCAGGCCGTTGGCGTCGGCGAGCTCGCGCAGGCCCTGCAGGAAGGCCTCGCTCGCCGGGCGGATACCGCCCTCGCCCTGGATCGGTTCGACCAGGAAACCGGCGGTCTGCTCGTCGATCGCGGCCTCGGCGGCGTCGAGATTGTCGAACTCGACCGTTTCGAAGCCCGGCAGGACCGGCTCGAAACCGTCGATCATCTTTTCGGACCCGGCGGCGCTGATCGTCGCCATGGTCCGGCCGTGAAAGGCCGCCGAAAAGGTGATCAGCTTCTTGCGCCCGGGCGCTCCGTTCGCATGGTGGTAGCGGCGCGCGGTCTTGATCGCGCATTCGACCGCCTCCGCGCCCGAATTGGTGAAGAAGATCGTGTCGGCGAAACTGTTGTCGATGATCCGCTGGGCGAGGTGCTCCCCCTGCGGCGATCCGTACATGTTCGAGACGTGGATCAGCGTTGCGGCCTGGTCCTGGATCGCCCTGGTCAGGTGCGGATGGCCGTGGCCGAGCAGGTTGACCGCGATGCCGCTCGCGAAATCGAGATAGCGCTCGCCCTCTTCGCCGAACAGATAGGCGCCCTCGCCGCGCACCGGCCGGACCGGGCTGCGAGGATAAACGGGCATTAGCGGGGTGATCGTCATGAGGCGTTCCTGTTCGGCATTCGCAAAAGCAAAAGGCGGCCCCGATGGCCGCCACTGACGACGCATTATATCGGTCGTTGGCGGAGCGCGTCAAATGATCGCGCGCAACGTCAGCTCTTTATCTTCCAGCCCCGCACGAGCAGCCCGTAGCACAATGTGCACAGCGCCGTATTGAGCGCCAGCAGAACCACGACGCCCATCGTGAGATTGGAGTCGGACGCACCGATAAAGCCGTACCGAAAGCCCGAAATGACGTAGAAAAACGGGTTGAAGGCACTGACCGCCTGGAAGATCGGATCGAGCCGTTCGATCGTGTAGAAAGTGCCCGAGAGGAGCGCGAGCGGCGCGACGACGAAGTTGGTGACGGCGGCCGCATGATCGAACTTCTCCGCCCAGATCGAGGTCAGCACGCCGAACAGCGCGAGCATGATCGATCCCATCAGGCCGAAATAGACGATCGCCCAGCCGTGCCGCGGCGACACGTCGATGCCCCACAGCCACATCGCCCCCCAGACGGTGACGCCGACGCAGAAGGCCCGCGTCACCGCGCCGCCGACCAGCGCAATCAGCAGTTCGAGCGTCGAAAGCGGCGGCATCAGATAGTCGACGATCGTGCCCTGGATCTTGCCGACGAGCAGCGAGAAGCTGGAATTCGCGAACGCATTCTGGATCATGCCCATCACGATCAGGCCCGGCGCGAGGAAGCTGTTGAACGGGACGCCGAGAATTTCGCGGTCGCCGCGTCCCAGCGCCACGGTGAAGATGACGAGAAACAGCAAGGTCGTGAGCGCAGGCGCCCATATGGTTTGCAGCTGCACCTTGAAGAAACGGCGAACCTCCTTAATGTAGAGCGTTCGCAATCCAACCCAGTTGACGAAGGGGATCGCGGGTACGCCCGGTTCGGGCAGTGTTCGGGTTTCCGGCGCGTGGCAATCGGGATCGCGCGATTGGGGCTGGTCTGACATTGCCAAGGCGACTATCCGCTGCGGCGTGGCCCGGCAAGCCAATTGGGCTTTTGAACTAAGAAGGAAAATTGATGGCCTGGACCGACGAACGCATCGATCAGCTGAAGAAGATGTGGGAAAAAGGCATGACGGCGAGCCAGATCGCCGAAAGCCTGGGCGGTGTGAGCCGCAACGCGGTGATCGGCAAGGCGCATCGCCTCGGCCTCAAATCGCGGCCGTCCCCGGTCAAGGCCAAGGACAGCAAGGCGAAGAAAAAGGCCGCGCCTAAATCCAAGGCAGCGCCCAAGGCGAAGGCGGCGCCGAAGCCCAAGCCGGCGCCTGCCGCCAAGCCCCAATCTGCGGCACCCAAGACCGAGGACGCCGCTCCGAAAGCGCCGCCGCCTTCCGGTCCGCAATATCGCTCGATCGGCCCTGGCGGCTTCACCCGCCAGTCTCCCGCCGACCAGCAACCCTTGCCGCCCGCGCCGCCGCGCCGCCTCGTGCCGCAAAAGCTGGATCCGGAATATGAGAACAAGACGGGCCTGCTCGATCTCACCGAACGGATCTGCAAATGGCCGATGGGCCATCCCGGCGAATCGGATTTCCATTTCTGCGGCGAGCCGGTGAATCCGGGCTTTCCCTATTGCGTCGAGCATTGCGGCCGCGCCTATCAGGCGCAGCTGCCGCGCAAGGACCGCCGCCCGCCGCCGCCGCTGCCCTTTGGCGGCCCGCGAGTCCGTTAAACTCCAGGCGCGATGGCGCTTTTTCTCGTCTGGCACGAGCCCGGCTCGGCGATCGATGCCGAGCTTTTACACGCGCTCGACCATTTCCCGCTCCAGCCGGGCCTGATGCTCGTCGATACCGAACTGACCCGGTCGAAACTCTATCATCAGGTCAAATGGGCCCTGCCCCATGGCACAGCCCTGCTCACCGCGCCGCTCGAAGACGCGCCCAAGTTCAAGGGGATGGAAACCGGCGCGCTCAATTGGCTGCGGGCGCGCGGCTGACCGCCGGCCGGCAAAAGCGTCTTCGCCTTCGAAACAAAGCAGGGTATTGAGACGCGCATGAACCCCGCCCGCTACCTCCTCGCGCCCTGGTGGATCGCGCAGCTCGCCACCGGCGCGAAAAGCTTTCGCGACAATCCGATCATCGGCTCGCACCGGCTGAACGCGCGCGGGCTCCACGTGGCGCGGGTGAAACGCGCGCATGCGATGGCGTGGAAACGGCGGGAGAAGCTCGCGAAGTTGATCGATCCGACGGACCGCGAGGCCTTCGACCGGGACGGCTTCGTCGCCAAATCCGATTTCCTGCCCGCCGACCGGTTCGCCAGGCTGCGCGATGCGGTGTTCGCCCATCGCGGCCCGGCGCGCGACATGGTGCAGGGCGACACGATCACCCGCCGGTTCGCGCTCGACCCCGATCTGCTCGCCAAAATCCCCGAAGCGCGGGCGCTGCTGCAAAATCCCGACTGGCGCGGGCTGATCCGCTATGCGGGCAGCTTCGACCAGGAGCCGCTGACCTATATCCAGTCGATCCTCTCCCATGTCCGCGCGGCAGACCCCGATCCGCAGACCCATTTCCACGCCGATACCTTCCACCCGAGCGTGAAAGCCTGGCTGTTCCTGACCGATGTCGCCGAGGATGAGGGACCGTTCTGCTACGTCCCCGGCTCGCATCGCCTGACGCCCGAACGGCTGGCCTGGGAAAAGGCGATGAGCATGAAGGCGCCCGAAGGCGTCGACCGGCTGTCTTCGCGCGGGTCCTTCCGGGTCGAACGCGGGGAACTGCCGGAACTCGGCCTGCCCGAACCGCGCGCCTTCGCCGTCCCCGCCAACACGCTGGTCGTCGGCGACACCTTCGGCTTTCATGCCCGCGGGCCGTCCGTGCGGCCATCCGTGCGCGTCGAGATATGGGCCTATGGGCGGCGCAACCCCTACCTCCCCTGGACCGGCCTCGATCCGCTCAGCCTGCCGGGCGTAGCGGAGCGACGCGTCACCTATCTATGGGGTTTTCGCGACCGTTGGAAACGCTTTGTCGGCCAGCCCTGGCGCGACGTTGGGGATAAGTCGCCGACCGAGCGCTAGCGCTGCGACTCCGCGATTCTTATATCGGCGGGCATGACCGACCTGTTTGCAGGCCCTTCCGGCGGCAATACGCCCGACGATTATGACGCCTCCTCGATCGAGGTGCTCGAGGGCCTGGAGCCCGTGCGCCGCCGCCCCGGCATGTATATCGGCGGCACCGACGAGCGCGCGCTTCACCATCTCGCCGCCGAAGTGCTCGACAATGCGATGGACGAGGCCGTCGCCGGCCATGCCAGCCGGATCGAGATATCGCTCGAACCCGGAAACCGGCTGACGATCACCGATAACGGCCGCGGCATCCCGATCGACCCGCATCCGAAATTCCCGAAGAAATCCGCGCTCGAAGTCATCATGACGACGCTCCACTCGGGCGGCAAATTTTCCGACAAGGCCTATGCGACGTCCGGCGGGCTGCACGGCGTCGGCGTGAGCGTGGTCAACGCGCTGTCGGTCGAAACGGTCGTCGAGGTCGCCAAGAATAAGGAAGTCTGGCGGCAGGGTTTCTCGCGCGGCGATCCGACATCGAAGCTCGAGAAGATCGGCGACACGCCCAACCGGCGCGGCACCACGATCGGCTTCGTGCCCGATGCGGAAATTTTCGGCGACAAGGCGAAGTTCAAGCCGCAGCGCCTCCACCAGCTGGCGCGTTCCAAGGCCTATCTGTTCGCCGGCGTCGAGATTCGCTGGAAATGCGACGAAAGCCTGATCAAGGACGACACGCCGATCGAGGCCGTGTTCCAGTTTCCGGGAGGTCTCGCCGATCATCTGGCGGAGGAGGTCGGCGAGCGCGCCTGCGCGACGAGCGACTTCTTCACCGGCAAGCAGGATTTTCCCGACGGGCAAGGTTCGGTCGAATGGGCGGTCGCCTGGCCGCTCTATTCGGACGGCGCCTACAGCTATTATTGCAACACGATCCCCACCCGCGACGGCGGCACCCATGAAGCGGGCCTGCGCGGCGCGCTCGTCAAGGCCATCCGCGCCTTCGGCGAGCTGGTGGGCAACAAGAAGGCCGCCGGGATCACCGCCGAGGACATCATGGCGGGCAGCGAGCTGATGCTCTCCGTCTTCCTCAGGGATCCGCAATTCCAGAGTCAGACCAAGGACCGGCTGACGAGTCCCGAAGCGGCGAAGCTCGTCGAGAACGCCGTCCGCGACCATTTCGACCATTTCTGCACCGACAATATGGAACGCGGCAAGGCGCTGCTCACCTATACGATGGAGCGGATGGACGAGCGGCTCCGGCGCAAGGCGGAGAAGGAGGTCAAGCGCAAGACCGCGACGAGCGCGCGCAAGCTGCGCCTGCCCGGCAAGCTGACCGACTGTTCGGAAGCGGGGCCGGAGGGCACCGAACTGTTCATCGTCGAGGGCGACAGCGCGGGGGGATCGGCCAAGCAGGCGCGCGACCGCAAGATCCAGGCGATCCTGCCGATCCGCGGCAAGATCCTCAACGTCGCCTCGGCGACCTCGGCCAAGATCCTGGCCAACCAGGAGATTGCCGACATCATCCTCGCGCTCGGCTGCGGGACGCGCGAGCAATGCGATCCCGAGCAGTTGCGCTACGAACGGATCATCATCATGACCGACGCCGATGTCGACGGCGCGCACATCGCGACCCTGCTGATGACCTTCTTCTTCCAGGAGATGGGGCCGATCGTGAAGGCCGGAAACGTCTTCCTCGCCCGCCCACCCCTCTACCGGCTGACCGCCGGCGGCACGAGCCATTATGCGCAGGACGACGCCGAACGCGCGGAGATCGAGGCGACGGTGTTCAAGGGCAAGAAGGTCGATGTCGCGCGCTTCAAGGGTCTCGGCGAGATGAATCCCAAGCAGCTGCGCGAAACGACGATGGATCCGGAGACCCGCTCATTGCTGCAGGTCACGCTGCCGCAGGAATTCCAGCAGGAAGCGGGAGTCCGCGATTTGGTCGACCGGTTGATGGGCAAGCACCCCGAACACCGCTTCGCGTTCATCCAGGCGAACGCGGCGATGCTGGATGAGGACGCGATCGACGCCTAGCGGCGACTGGACGTCGCACTTTGTTACGTCATTGGTCTTCGGTCTTTTTGCCCGCGGCGCCTTGCCACTCCCGCCCGAGCAACCCCCAGACGATGCTGTCGCGCACGCCGAGATGCGTCGTCCATTCCTCGCGCAGATAGCCCTCGCGCTGGAAACCCAGCTTTTCGAGCAGCGCGTTCGAGCCGTGATTGTCCGGATCGGTATCCGCGGTAATCCGGCGCAGGCCCATCTCGCCAAAGCCATGGTCGATCACACGCGCGACGGCCTCGCCGACATAGCCCTTCCGCCAGTGGCTGCGGCGGAGATTGTAGCCGATCTCGGCAATGCCCTCCCGCCCCGGGATCAGGCAGACCCAACCCAGCGCCTCGCCGCCATCCTCGGTGATCGCCCAGGTCAGATATTTGTCATCGGTCGCGTTGACGCGGACATAGGCTTCGGTTTCCTGCACGGTCTTGTGCGGTCCGCTCGACCAGTAACGCATCGCCTCCTCGTCGGAGAAGAAATGATGCATGGCCTCGGCATCCTCGACGACCAGCGGCCGCAGGGTCAGCCTCCCGGATTCCAGCGTCGGGAGCGCGGCCATCAGGCCGTCAGCGCGGTCACCAGATCGCGCACCTTTTTCTGCCGCCATTGCGGGAGCGGCGCCATCAGCCAATAGGCGCGCTGCGCCTCCTCGCTCTCGCCGATTTGGGCGCCGGCCGCCTCAGCCAGCAGCCGCGGCACGCGCGCCTTGCCGATCCCGGCCATCGCAGCCTCGAGCGCGAGGCCCGCATCGGCGACGATCAGCCGGATCTCGTCGGCGCTGCCGCCTTCCCAGCAGATCGTCTCGCCCTCGCCCACCCACACGGCCTCGGGTTCGGCCAGCTTGATGCCCATATGGTCGCCCGGCCCGTCGGCCAGCCGGATCGCGAGATCGAGATTGGCCTCGGTGAAATCGAGCGGTTCGTCGCTGGCGATCAGCTGGAACCGCATGTCGGGATCGGTCTTCCCATATTCCGCCAGTCGCGGGAACAGCCAGTAGCGGCTGAAATCGCGCGGCGCGGCGATGGTGAGGCGGTTGGAGGACTGGCCCTGGCGCATGGCGCGGACGCTGTCCTCGAACTGGAGGAACCCCGCGCGCAACGCATCGAGCCCGCGTTCGCCCTCGGGCGTCAGTTCGAGCCCCTTGGGCGTGCGGCGGAACAGGACGACGCCGAGCGTATCCTCGAGCGCGCGGATCTGCTGGCCGACCGCGGCCGGCGTGACGGCGAGTTCGTCGGCCGCGCGCGTAAAGGAGAGATGGCGCGCCGCCGCGTCGAACACGCGCAGGCCGTTCAGGGGCAGAAGCGTTCTTTTCATCCGGTGACTGCGGGCCC
Organism: Parasphingopyxis sp.; assembly: GCF_052168275.1. Taxonomy (GTDB): domain Bacteria; phylum Pseudomonadota; class Alphaproteobacteria; order Sphingomonadales; family Sphingomonadaceae; genus Parasphingopyxis. The sequence continues at coordinate 7,900 of NZ_JBQLZM010000030.1, forward strand.
TGCCAGCGGGAAGCGCGGTATGACGGCCTCGAATTCCGAGCCGTCCGCGCGCCGCATCGTGTAACTGCCTTCCATCGCGCCGGTCGGCGTCGTCAGCGGGCAGCCCGATACATAGTCGAACGCCGCGCCCGGCGCGATCATCGGCTGTTCGCCGACCACGCCTTCGCCTTCCACTTCCTGCCGGAAACCGCGCCCGTCGGTGATATACCAGTGGCGGTTGAGCAGCTGGACCGGCGCGTCGCCGCAATTCTCCACGCGGATATGATAGGCCCAGAACCAGCGTTCCTTGGCGAGCTCGGACTGTTCGGGAAGGAAGCTGACCGAAACGCGCACGATCACATCCTCGGTCTGCGCCGCATGGGGGAAGAGCGCGTTCACAGCCCCGCCGCCTTCAGCGCGCCGTCAAGGTCCGCGATCAGATCCTCGGGGTCTTCGAGACCGACATTGATCCTCAGCATCCCTTCCTCGATCCCCATCTCCGCGCGGACGCTTTCATCCAGCCCGCTATGGGTGGTCGACGCCGGATGCGTCATCAGGCTGCGCGAGTCGCCGATATTGTTCGAGATATCGACGAGTTCAAGCGCGTCGAGCAGCGCATGCGCCTGGGATCGCCCGCCATCGACATAGAAGGAGAAGATCGGCCCGCACGCATCCATCTGACTCATTGCGAGATTATGCTGCGGATGGCTGGCGAGACCCGGATGCAGGATGCGCGGAACGCGGCCTTCCAGAAATTTCCCGACGGTCACGGCATTCTCGCTCTGGCGGCGGATCCGGAGGTCGAGCGTCTCCAGTCCCTTCAGGACCACCCAGGCATTGAATGCCGAGAGCGTCGGGCCCGTGTTGCGGGTGAAGGGCAGCAGGGTCTCGAGGATGAATTCCTCGGTCCCGCAGATCGCGCCGGCGAGCACCCGGCCCTGCCCGTCCATCATCTTGGTCGCGCTATAGGCGACGATGTCCGCGCCGAACTCCATCGGCCGCTGGAGCGCGGGGGTGGCGAAGGCATTGTCGACGATCGAGACGATGCCGGCATCGCGGGCGATGTCACAAACCGCTTTCAGATCAACGACATCCATGGTGGGGTTCGCAGGCGTTTCAAAGAAGAAGGCCTTGGTTTCGGGGCGGATCGCCGCCTTCCAAAGATCGGGATCGCGGGCGTCCACCGTCGTGGTCTCGATCCCGAATTTGGGAAGCAGCGTGTCGGTCAGCCAGCGGCACGAGCCGAACAGGGCGCGCCCGGCGACGACATGGTCGCCGGTTTCGAGCTGGCAGAGCAACGCGGCCGTCATCGCCGCCATGCCGCTCGCCGTGCAGCGCGCCGCTTCGGCACCTTCCAGCAGCACGATCCGCTGTTCGAGCATCTCGACCGTCGGGTTTTGCAGCCGCGAATAGGTCATGCCCGATTGTTCGCCGGCGAAGCGGTCCGCGGCATCGGCTGCGCAGTCGTACGCATAGCCGGAGGTCAGGAAGATCGCCTCCGACGTCTCCCCCCATTCCGAACGCGCCGTGCCGCCGCGCACGGCCTGCGTTGCGGGCCGCCATTTGGCGGTGATGTTGCGGTCCTGGCCGGTGTGGCGTTTCATGCACCATGCCATGCCAAGCGATGGTGCACCGCGTCAATCCGCTTCCTGGGCTTTGCAGGCGCGGTTTCCCGCGAATATGTTGGAGGGTGCAAAGGAGAAATAGCATCATGACGATACTCGGCATCCGCTTCTGCACCGTGAAGCCCGAACAGGAAGCGCGCGATATCGCGGCCTTTCTGGGCTCCGAAGGCTGGAATTTCGCCGAGCGCGACAT
>NZ_JBQLZM010000031.1:0-6386 GCF_052168275.1 Parasphingopyxis sp.
CCCACACCTGCGCTAGTTTCCGCACACGTCAAAGGGAGAGGACGTCGCCATGAAAATAATCGCCGCCGCCGCGATGCTGCTGGCATCGACCAGCGTGTTTGCCGCCACCCACACCGTCGAAGCCGGGCCGGACGCGCAGGAGCGTCTGCAGGAAGCGCTGATCATTGCCGAGCCGGGCGATACGGTCGAGATCGGGCCGGGCCGGTTCGAGCTGACCGACGGGCTGTCGCTCGATGTCGCCAATGTAACTGTGCGCGGCGCGGGGCCGGACGCCTCGATCCTCGATTTCAGCAACCAGGTCGGATCGGGTGAAGGGCTGCTTGTCACCTCCGACGACGTGGTCCTCCGCGATTTCGCGGTCGAGAATACGCGCGGCGACGGGATCAAGTCCAAGGAAGCCGACCGGATCGTCTATCACAATATCCGCGTCGAATGGACGCGCGGGCCGCATCCGGACAATGGCGCCTATGGCATCTATCCGGTGGAATCGACGCATGTGCTCGTCGACGGCTCGACGGTGATCGGTTCGTCGGACGCCGGCATCTATGTCGGCCAGTCCCAACAGATCGTCGTGCGCAACAATTACGTCCACTACAACGTCGCCGGGATCGAGATCGAGAACAGCTTCTACGCCGATGTCTACGATAACGTCGCGACCAACAATACGGGCGGCATCCTCGTCTTCGACCTGCCGAGCATTCCGCAGGTCGGTGGCCATTCGGTCCGCGTCTTCCGCAACTTCATCCATGACAACAACACCGCCAACTTCGCGCATGAGGGCAATATCGTGGCGACCGTGCCGGCGGGCATGGGCGTGATGGTGATGGCGCATCGCAATGTGGAGGTGTTCAACAACATCATCGCCGACCATGGTTCGGGCAATATCCTGATGGTCGCCTATCCCAACGATTATGACGACGAGCGCTACAACCCCTATCCGCTGAACGTCACGATCCGGGACAATCTCCATGGCCCGGCCGGCTACAATCCGGATTTCGACGGTGGAGCGCAATTGCGGACCGCGCTCGGAGACGATCTTCCTCCCATCATCTGGGACGGCCAGGGCGAAGGCATCCGCGTTTCCGACGATATCGGTGTGCTCTCGCTCGGCCTGACGCGGCTGCGCCAGCCATTCGAAGAAGCGCAACCCGGCCCGGCCGATCTCAGCTCGGGTGCCGGCTCGGCAGAGCTGCAGGCTGTCGTGCTGCCGGAGAGCATGGAGGCCGCGCTCCGGTGAACCGGGCGCTGGCCGCTATCGCCGGCTGGCTGGCGCTCGTCAGCGCCAGCGCGACCGCGCCCGTCGCCACGGAGCTGATCGCCGGCGATGCGCTGCCGCAGAACCTGTCGGAATTCCGTTTCTTCACCGACGGCATCGGCCATACGCCGAACGACCGGGTCGTCGGTTACGAGCTCAATACGGCACTGTTCAGCGACTATGCGGTGAAGAACCGTTTCGTCTATGTGCCCGAGGGCCAGGCGGCGACCTATAATGCCGATGGCGTCTTCGAATTCCCGGTCGGATCGGCGCTGATCAAGAGCTTCGGCTATCCGGCCGATTTTCGCGATCCCGACAGCCCCGTCCGCTGGCTCGAGACGCGCGTGCTGCTGCGCCGCGCCGATGGCTGGATCGCGCTGCCCTATGTCTGGAATGACGACGGTACAGACGCGGTGCTCCGCCGTGCAGGGCAGCGCATTCCCGTTTCCTGGATCGACGCGCAGGGCGAGAGCCAGTCCATCGATTATCGGGTCCCCAATCAGAACCAGTGCAAGACCTGTCACTCGAGCAATGGTGAACTCGCGCTGATCGGTCCGAGCGCCCGCAACCTCAACGATGGTCAGCGGCTGGCGCAATGGGTGGACTGGTCCATCCTCGATAGTGCGCCGGCCGACGCGCCGCGCGTGCCGGTCTGGGACGACGAAAGCGACGGAACGCTCGATCAGCGCGCCCGCGCCTATCTCGACGTCAATTGCGCCCATTGTCACGGCCGCGCGGGCAGCGCGAGCAATTCGGGGCTGTTTCTCGGCTACGACGAGGCGGACCCGGTTGCGCGCGGCATCCTCAAACGCCCGGTCGCGGCGGGGCGCGGCAGCGGCGGGCGCGACTACGACATCGCGCCGGGCCATCCCGAACGCTCGATCTTCATCTACCGCATGCGCTCGCGCGATCCCGGCGTCGCCATGCCCGAAATCGGCCGCGGGATGCTGCACGAGGAAGGCATCGCGCTGATCGAGCGCTATATCGCATCCATGGACAACCAAGGTTAGGCCGACCGCATGACATCGCGTGAATCGACCCAGTTCCTGCCCCGCGCCCATGCCGATGAGGCGCATTTCGAACGCGACTGGCAGGACTGGGCGGCCCTGTTCGGCATCGGGGCCGTCCAGTGGCCCTGGCTGCTGCGCTCGCTGCGTGGCGGAACGCAGGCGGAAAAGCGCGATCTGATCGAGCGGCTGGGCCTGCCGGCCGACGCGCTGCCCAATCTGGGCAGCTGGAAGGCGGACACCAGCCTGCTCCACAAGATCGCCGACCGGATACTCGATGCGAAGCCGCAGCTCGTCGTCGAATTCGGCGCCGGCGCCTCCACGCTGGTCGCCGCGCGCGCTTTGCAGATCAACGGGTCCGGACGGCTGATCAGTTTCGACCAGCATGCCGATTTCGTCGATGCGACGCGGCGATGGCTGGCCGATCACGGCCTGAGTTCGGACCTGCGCTGCGTGCCGCTCGTCGCGGCGCCGGGGCGATGGCGCGGCCTGTGGTATGATCACGGCCCGCTGCCCGACGATATCGACCTGATGCTGATCGACGGGCCGTGCTGGACCATCCATCCGCTCGGACGGGGCGCCGCGGCCAGCCTGTTCGACAAGATCGCCATCGGCGGAATGGTGATGCTCGACGACGGCGCCCGGCCGGGCGAACGCATCGTTCGGCGCCGCTGGGCGAAAATGCATCCGAATTTCGATTTCGACCTCGTCAGCGACGGCACCAAGGGAACCGTCATCGGCATTCGCCGGGCATGAAAAAGGCGGCAAACCGGATGTCGGTTTGCCGCCCGAAATCAGCTTGCCGAAGATTTACTCGGCTGGGTCGCTCGGCTTTTCGCCCTCTTCTTCCGATATGCCCAGTTCGGCCTTCGCCGCGTCGTTGGCAGCGGCTTCTTCCTCGCTGAGCGGTTCGATATCCTGGGCCGCCGGTTCCGGCTTGTCGAAATCGGCCTCGGCGGCGGCTTCGGCGTCTTCGACGGTATCACTGTTTTGCGCGATCGCTGGCGGGCTGCCGACCAGTGCGACCAGCGCGGCATAGACTAGCTTTTTCATCTTGTTACTCTCCATGTAATCGCATGCACCCGTCTCGTGGACGAGACGGCCGTGCGCGCAGCGAAATGGGAGCGAATGGCCCGCTTGTCCAGTGCCATAAAACGGATCGTCGCAATCTAGATATCGTCCGCCGAAACCAGTTCCTCGCGATCCAGTTCGCCGGTCATCGCGGCCACCGTCGTCGCGACCGCCGCATCGCCCGACACATTGGTCGTCGTCCGCATCATGTCCATGATCCGGTCGATGCCGGCGACGAAGGCGATCGTCTCGAGCGGCACGCCGACGGCCGTGAAGACCAGGCTCATCATGATGAGGCCGGCGCCGGGAATCCCTGCCGCGCCCACGGCGCCGAGCGTCGCCAGGATCGAGATCAGGAAATATTGGCCGATCGTGAGGTCGACGCCGAATATCTGGGCGCCGAAGAGGGTGGCGAGACCGAGATACATCGCCGTCCCGTTCATGTTGATCGTCGCGCCGAGCGAAACGACGAAGCTCGATACGCTGGGCGAGACGCCGAGGTTCCTTTGGGTACAGCGCAGGGTGACCGGCAGCGTGGCGTTGGACGAGGCGGTCGAATAGGATACCGCCATCGCATCGATGATCCCGCGGAAGAAGTCGCGCGCCGGCACCTTGGCGAGGAAATGCACCATCGCCGAATACAGGCCGAAAATGATGATCAGGCAGCCCGCATAGTTGAGCGCCACGACCTTGGCGAGTGGCAGCAACGCCTCGAACCCGAACGTGCCCGCGACCCACGCCATCAGCGCAAAAACGCCGAACGGCGTCAGCTCCATGACGATCATCGTCACCTTCTGCATGATGATGGCGCCGGAATCGAAAATCTTCGCGGCCGGTTCGCCGTCTTCCTTGGCCATCAGGATGCCGATGCCGATCAGCAGCGCGAAAACGATCAGCGGCAGCACCTGCACGTCCGCCATGACCTGGACCGGGCTTTCGGGCACCATGGACAGGATCATGTCCGTCGCCGATACCGGATTGGCTTCTGGCACTTCGGCGCCTTCGGGCAATTCGGCGTCGAGGCTCGCGCCGGGCGCGAAAAAAGTGCCGAGACCCAATCCGAGCCAGACCGAGATCTGCCCGGTCACGATGAAAAGCAGCAGCGCCCGCCCGCCGACCGCGCCGAGCTTGCGCAGATCGCCGATCGCGGCGACGCCGGCTACGAGCGAGAAGAAGATCAGCGGCACCACGAGCATCTTGATCGCGCGAATGAACAGGTCGCCGATCCATTTGATGCTTTCCGCATCCGGCCCCCAAAGCAGGCCGGTGATCACGCCGAGGATCAGTGCGCCGACGACCCGCTGCCACAGCGGAATCTTGAACCAGAATTTCATGCGGCGCTCCCCTCGAGACCCGGATTTTCCGCGACGCTATAGCGCGGCAGCAACGACCGCAACTCCCTCAGGAAAAGAGGAAGGCGATGGTGAGGCAGGTGGTGAAGCCCACCGCAGCGGTGAGCGGCAGCCCGGCCTTGACGAAATCGGTAAAGCGGTAATTGCCCGCTGCATAGACGAGCGTGTTGGTCTGATAGCCGATCGGCGTGGCGAAGCTCGCAGACGCGGCGAACATGACGGCAATGACGAGCGGCCGCGGATCGACGCCGAGCTGGTTGGCCAGGCCGATGACGATCGGCGTGACGATCACGGCAACGGCGTTGTTGGTAACGATCTCGGTGAGGAGGACGGACAGGATGTAGACGACGAAGATCAGCGACCAGACGGGAGCGGACTGCAATATCGGTACGGCCGCGTTGACGATGAGCGTGACGCTTCCCGCCTGTTGCAGCCCTACGCCGACGGCGAGCATGGCGAAGATCAGGATCAGCACATTGCCGTCGATCGAGCCCCAGGCTTCTTCCGCATCGATGCAGCGGGCGGCGAGGATCGCGCCCATGCCGAGGATCGCCGCGACCGCCAGCGACACGATATTGAGCGCGGCCAGGGTGACGACGGCGGCGAGCGCGAGGATCGCGATCGGCGCGCGGTCCCGCCGGAACTCCCGGGTCCGCGTCTGGCCAACGCCGAGCAGGTTCGGATTTTCGTACATCCGCCGGATCGCGTCCTCCGAACCGGTCACGAGCAACCGATCGGCGGCCCGCATGCGCGCGTTGGGCATGTCCGGGCCCGGCAACTGCCGGTGACGGGTAATCCCGATGATCCGGACGCGCAGCCGGCTCAGAAACGGGATGTCGCTGAGCCGCCGGCCGAGGCTAGGATGAGTCGGCGCGATCGTCGCTTCGACCAGCGCCTCGCTATTCGCGCTGGGGCCGTTGCGTCCGGCAATCCCCATCTCGAATTGCCGCGTCCGGCGCAGCGACAGCAACTCGGTCATGTCGGTCCGGATGATGATATGATCGCCCGCCATGGCGACCTCTTCGGCGATTTCCTGACGAATGAACTGATCGCCCCGCTTGATCGCCAGCACTTTGACCCGCGTCGGCCGGAGCGCCGAGAGCTCGCCATAGTTGCGGCCGATAGTATCGCTGTCGTCCGATACGATGAGTTCGGTCAGGAAGTCGGTATCCTCGGTGCTGCGATAGAGGGAAGAGGGATCGCCCTTGGGCAGCAGGAGCGGACCGAAGATGGACAGGGTCACCGCGCCCGCCAGCGCCGCCATCAGCCCGTACGGCGAAATCTCGAAAATCCCGAACGGTTCCAGCCCTTCCTGCCGCGCGACCGCGTCGACGATCAGGTTCGTCGAGGTGCCGATCAGCGTCATCGTCCCGCCGAGAATGCAGATATAGGAAAGCGGGATCAGCAACCGCTTGACCGACATCCCCGTCGCTTCGGCGAGCCGCGCCATGATCGGGATGAGGACCAGCACGACCGGCGTGTTGTTCATGAAGGCCGAGGCAACGAACGCGCCGATAAACAGCTCGACAAGTGCAAGCCGCGGCCGTTTTGCCGCCCGCGCGACGATCCCCGAAGCGATTGCGTCGATCGTGCCTGTCCTGAGTAGCGCCCCCGACAGGACGAACATCGCGCCGATCGTTATCGGCGCCGGGTTCGAAAAAACCGAAAGCAAGCCATCGGAATCGAGGATGCCGAGGAAGA
>NZ_JBQLZM010000032.1:0-8803 GCF_052168275.1 Parasphingopyxis sp.
AGAGCCCGTCAACGATCCGCATCATGATCTCGTCGGTACGCCCGCCGACCCAGCCCGCGATCGCGCCCCAGGCGGTGCCGATGACGAGCGCGACGACCGCGGCGGCCAGCGCCACGGCCAGCGTCACCCGCGTACCGACCAGCGTACGCGCCAGCAGGTCCCGGCCGACCGTATCGGTGCCGAACAGGTGGCCGGGCGCGAAGAGCGGCGCGCGGACCGCGTCCCAGTCGATCGCGCTATGCGTCCAGGGCAGGAACGGCGGGACGAGCAGCGCGGCCAGTGCGATGGCCGCGACGATGCCGAGCGCGATGCGCGAAGCCGTCATTCCGCCCGCATCCGCGGGTCGAGCCAGCCATAGATGAGGTCGGCGACGAGGTTGAACAGGATGATGAGGCCGGCATAGAGCGTCACCACGCCGAGTACGAGCGGATAGTCGCGGTTGAGCGCGCCCTGCACGAAATAGCGGCCGAGGCCGGGCAGGGCGAAGACGGTTTCGACGATCACCGCGCCGGTCAGCAGCCCCGCCGCCGCCGGCCCCAGATAGCTGGCGACCGGAACGAGAGCGGGCCGCAGGGCGTGGCGCGCGATCACCTGCCGCTCGGCAAGGCCGCGGGCGCGGGCGGTGCGGACATGATCCTCGTTGAGCGCCCGGGCGAGCCCCGCCCGGGTCAGCTTCGCGATGGCGCCGGCAAAGGGCAGCGCGAGCGCGACGACGGGCAGCACGAGATGGGACGGGCTGCCCGGCTCCCAGCCCGAAACCGGCAGCCAGCCGAGGCCGAGCGCGAAGATCAGCACGAAGAGCGGTCCGGTGACGAAGACCGGGAGCGCGGTGAGCAGGGTCGCCAGCCCCATGACCGCCTCGTCCTGCCAGCGGCCGGCGCGGACCGCCGCCCAAAGCCCGCCGCCGATGCCGAGCAGGCAGGCGAGCAGCAGCGCCAGCCCGCCGATCGTCAGCGAGACCGGCAGGCCTTGTGCGATCAGCTCGCTGACCGTGAAATCGCGATAGACGAGGCTCGGCCCGAAATCGCCGCGCAGCAGCCGGCCGAGATAGAGCGCGATCTGATCGGCGAGCGACAGGTCCAGCCCATAGGCCGCATCGAGCGCGGCGCGGGTATCCTCGTCGAGCGCCCGTTCGCCGTCGAACGGCCCGCCGGGCGCGAGGCGCATCAATATGAAGGACAGGATCACGACGCCGAGCAGGGTCGGTATCGCGGTCAGCAGGCGGCGGAGCAAGAGGGCACGCATGCTCCGTGAAATCCGTCAGGGCTGAGCTTGTCGAAGCCCGTTTCTCCGCCGAAAATCGCCCTTCGACAGGCTCAGGGCTAACGGATCAATGGACATGTGCTCGTACAAACACCCTATTCCGGCGTCGAGACGCTCGCTTCGGGGGCGTCGCCCTCGGGCGCGTTCAGGATGTCGCGCGTCGTCGAGCCGTAATCCACCGCCTGAGTGTCGGGATCGCCGACCGTGCTGCGGATGCCGGGCCGGGCGGATTCGGGATCGGCCTGGTTGACGAGCGCTTCTTCCGCGGCGCTGCGCGGGGCGGGGCCGCCGAACATGGCTTGGAGAGCCTGGGTGCTCGAATCGGCGCCGCGGGCGGCCGGTTCGCCGGGGCGCGGCGGGGTCAGGTTGAAATCGGGCGGGATTACGAGCGGTGCCGAGCGCGAGACCAGGAACTCGTCCGGCCGATCGCGGTCGCCGCCGAAAACGCTGCATGCCGAAAGGCTTGCGCCCATCGCCACAAGGCTCGTCACGATCATCACTTTACGCATTACTCTGTCTCCGCCGGTTCAGGCTTGTCGCGTAGCAGAAAAGCCCGCAACACCAAAATTACGACCCCGATGGTAATCGACGCGTCCGCGACATTGAAGACCAAAAAGGGCTGGAAGTCCCCAAAATGAAGATCGATGAAATCCGCGACATAGCCGTAGCGGATCCGATCGGTGAGGTTGCCGATCGCGCCGCCCAGCACAAGGCCGAGCGCGAACACGTCCATCGCGCGCTTTTCGCGCCAGATCCAGATCGCGACGCCGAGCGAGATCGCGCCGGTCAGCGCGACCAGCATCCAGCGCTGCGTATCGGACGAGGCGGTCAGCATGCCGAGCGAGACGCCGCGATTCTCGACCCAGGTGAAATTGAGGATCGTCAGCAGCTCGATCTGCCCGCGCTGGGGCAGCTGGAGCAGGGTGATGATCCAGTATTTCGACACCTGGTCGACGACAAAGATCGCCGCGGCGAGGATATAGCCGAGCATGGTGGCGCGGCGTAAACCTTTCGATTCGCTCATATTGCGATAATCCGGTTGACACTGGTTGACACAGGTCGGGGATCAGGCACCCTATCCACCGATCACCTCCGCACAGCGATCGCACAGGCTGCCATCCTCTTCGACTTCAGGCAGGAGACGCCAGCAGCGACCGCATTTGTGATGTTCGGTTTTCGTCACCTGGACTGTATCACCTTCATATTCCGTATCCGCGACGATGCAGATTTCGCTCATATCCTCGGCGGAAACCCCTTCCACCGCGGGCATGACGACCTCGGCCTCGAGGCTCGACCGGATGACCTTGTCGCGTCGCAAAGGCTCGATCGCCTCGGTCACCTGTTCGCGGGCTTCGCGAACACCGGCCCATTTCTTGCCCAGCGCCGCATCCGCCCAAGCCGCATCGATCTCCGGCCATTCCTCCAGATGCACCGATCCGGCGTCCGGATAGCGCGTCTGCCACACTTCCTCCGCGGTGAAGCACAGCACGGGCGAGGCGTAGCGCACCAGCGCGTGGAACAGGATATCGAGCACCGTGCGATAGGCCTGCCGCTTCGCCGACCCGGCCCGCAGGGATTCTCCCACATCGCAATAGAGGCAGTCCTTGCGGATATCGAAGAAGAAGGCCGAGAGGTCTTCGTTTGCGAAATCGGTCAGCGCGCGGACATAGCGGTTGAACGCGTAATCGTTCACGGCCTCTTTCAGCGTGCCGTCGAGCTCGGTCAGCAGATGGAGGATATAGCGCTCCAGCTCGGGCATGTCGGCGACCGCGACGCGCTCGCTGTCGTCGAAATCGGACAGCGCGCCGAGCATATAACGGAAGGAATTCCGGAGCTTGCGGTACATGTCCGTCACGCCCTTGAGGATCTCCGGGCCGATCCGGTGATCCGCGGTATAGTCGACCGTCGCCGCCCAGAGGCGCAGGATGTCCGCGCCGTTGACGTCGATGATCTTCTGCGGGTCGAGCGTGTTGCCGACGCTCTTGGACATTTTCAGCCCCTTGGCGTCGAGCGTCATGCCGTGGGTGAGCACTTCCCTGTACGGCGCCCGGCCCCGCGTGCCGCAGCTTTCCAGCAAGCTCGACTGGAACCAGCCGCGATGCTGGTCAGAGCCTTCGAGATAGAGGTCGGCCGGCGATTGCAGGTCCGGCCATTTGCCGCTTTCGAGCACGAAGGCATGGGTCGATCCGCTGTCGAACCAGACGTCGAGAATGTCGGTCACGACCTCGTAATCCTCGAGGCTGTATTTGTTGCCGAGCAGCGCCTGGTGATCGGCGGCGAACCAGGCATCGGCCCCACCCTCGCGCACCGCATCGACGATCCGGTTGTTGACCTCGGTGTCGTTCAGATATTCGCCGGTTTTTTGGTCGACATAGACGGTGATCGGCACGCCCCAGGCGCGCTGGCGCGAGAGCACCCAGTCCGGCCGCCCCTCGACCATCGAGCGCAACCGCTTGTGACCCCGCGGCGGGATGAAGCGGGTCTTGTCGATCTCCGACAGCGCGATTTCGCGCAAGGTCGGGCCGATGCCTTTGGCGTGGCCCTTCACCAAATCCGTTTGCCCTGAGCCTGTCGAAGGGCGTTCTTCGGCGGAGAGACGTGCTTCGACAGGCTCAGCACTAACGGGTTTTTGTTTGCCGTCATCCAGCGCCTCATCCATCCGCACGAACCATTGCGGGGTGCAGCGATAGATGACCTTGGCTTTCGAGCGCCAGCTGTGCGGATAGCTGTGCTCGAAATCGTCGGACGCCGAGAGCAGCGCCCCGGCCTCGCGCAGGTCTGCGCAGATCGGGCCTTCGGCCGAATTGAACCGCTTGTTGATGACGCTGCCCGCCCGCTCGTCGCCGCGCGGCAGCCAGAGCCAGTCGTCGCGATAGACTCCGTCGTCGTCGACCGCGAACACCGGATCGATGCCGTGATCCTTGCAGGCGAAGAAATCCTCCTCGCCATGATCGGGCGCCATATGGACAAGGCCCGTACCGGCCTCGGTCGTGACATGATCGGCCGCGATAAAGGGGCGCGGCGCGGCGAAGAATCCGCCGAGATGGTGCATGGGATGCTGGGCGACGGTGCCTTCAAGCACTTTGCCCGATTTGCTAAGCCAAATGGGTTTCCCGTCTTTTGCGCAGTTGACCTCGAAATGCGTATCCAGTTTCTTGCATAACTCGGGCTGTCGAGCACGAGCGACCAAGAAGCGCTTCCCCGCGACTTCAAACAAGTCGTAATCGATATCCTCCCCAAACGCGATCGCCTGGTTGACCGGGATCGTCCAGGGCGTTGTCGTCCAGATGACGGCATACGCTCCGACGAGTTCCGGAGCATTAGGCGCTTCGACAATCTCGAACGCCACATCGATCTGCGTGCTCGTGATATCGGCGTATTCGACTTCGGCCTCGGCCAGCGCCGTCTTCTCCACCGGGCTCCACATCACCGGCTTTGCGCCGCGATAGAGCTGGCCGCTTTCGGCGAATTTGAGGAACTCCTCGACGATCACCGCCTCGGCGTCGAAATCCATGGTCAGATACGGCTTGTCCCATTCGCCCAGCACGCCGAGCCGCTTGAATTCCTCGCGCTGCACATCGACCCATTTGGCCGCATAGTCGCGGCATTCGGCGCGGAATTCGGCGGCCGGAACCTCGTCCTTGTTCCGCTTCTTCTTGCGATACTGTTCCTCGATCTTCCATTCGATCGGCAGGCCGTGGCAGTCCCAACCCGGCACATAGGGCGCGTCCTTGCCGAGCAGCGACTGGCTGCGCACGACGAGATCCTTGAGAATCTTGTTCAGCGCATGGCCGATATGGATGTTGCCGTTCGCATAGGGCGGGCCGTCATGCAGGATGAATTTCTCGCGGCCCTTCCGCGCGTTGCGCAGCTTGCCGTACAGGTCCTGCTCTTCCCAGCGCGCGAGGATGCCGGGCTCTTTCTGGGCGAGCCCCGCCTTCATCGGGAAGTCGGTCTTCGGCAGGAAAACCGTGTCTTTATAATCGGGCTGTTCGGACATTGGGGGCGATGTAAGGGGGAAGGAACGGGGCGTCTAGCGGTTTTCGGTGTCGAGGCTGGGTGATCCCGAACCGTCATTGCGAGCGCAGCGAAGCAATCCAGAGCCGCAGGCGGTATCGTTTGCCGCTCTGGATTGCCGCGTCGCCTCGAGACTGGCTCGGGCCTCCTCGCAATGACGCGGTCCGGCGTATGGCCCGGTGGCTATAAAACGTGCCGCGTCAGCCGTCTTTCGGCCTCCGCGCAGTCCTCCGCCATCTGCGCCTTGAGCGCGTCGAGATTGTCGAACTTCGCTTCCTCGCGGATGAAGCTGACCAGTTCGACTGCAATCGTCTGGCCGTAGAGATCGCCCTCGAAATCGAAGAAATGGGGTTCGAGCAGCTCGGTCGGCGGATCGAAGCTCGGGCGGATGCCGAGATTGGCCGCGCCGTTGAGCGTGCGCCCGTCCGGCAGGCGGCCGCGCACGGCGTAAATTCCGTATTTCGGCCGGATATAGCTGCCGAGGCGGATATTGGCGGTCGGATAGCCGAGCTGGCGGCCGTTCTTCGCGCCATGCTCGACGACGCCCTCGATCGTGAAGGGCCGGGTGAGCAGATGGGTCGCGGTTTCGCAGTCGCCGGCCTTCAGCGCCTCGCGGATGCGGCTCGACGAGATGATCTCCTCGCCCTCGTTCACAGGCGCCGCAATCTCGGTAAAGAAGCCGCGGGTCTTCGCATATTCGGCGAGCATCACGACATCGCCCTTGCGGCCCTTGCCGAAGACGAAATCGTTGCCCGTGACGACGCCGGCCACGCCGAACCGGGCGAGCAGGATCTCCTCGATGAAATCCTCGGCCGAGGTGCCGGCCAGCTCGTCGCCGAATTCGAACACCATCATCGCATCGGCGCCCGCTTCGGCGAACAGTTGCTCGCGCTGGTCGAGCGTGGTCAGGCGGAAGGGCGGGGCGTCGGGCTGGAAATGGCGGACGGGATGCGGATCGAAGGTCGCGACGATCACCGGCAGCCGGTCGTCATGCGCGTGATGGACCGCGCGCCCGACCACCGCTTGGTGCCCCCGGTGAAAGCCGTCGAAATTGCCGAGCGCGATAACGCCGCCGCGCAAGGCCCCGGGCACGCTATCGCGGTGGAAAAGCCGCTGCATGGCGTGGCTATAGGCGGGGCGGGCGCCGCTGCCTAGCGTCTTGAGACGTCATTGCGAGGGGCGAAGCCGCGCGGCAATCCAGAGCCAAGCGCGAAACGCTCTGGATTGCTTCGTCGGCCCGAAACGAGTTCGGACCTCCTCGCAATGACGAATATCACCGTGCCGGCAGCCCGTCCCGCAGCACCCGGATCACATTGCCGCCCATCACCTGCGCGATCTCGCCCTCGCTCAGGCCCGCGTCGAGCAGCAGCTGGGTGATCACGGCGAGTTCGCTCGTGTCGAAACCGACCGTCGTCGATCCGTCGAAATCCGATCCCAGCCCGACATGGCGGATGCCGACCAGGTCGCGGACATGCAGGATCGAGGCGACGACATCGGCCGGCTCGAACGAGCAGAGCGCGCCGTCCCAGTAACCGATCCCGATCACCCCGTCGGTCGCGGCGACCGCGGCGATCTGGTCGTCGGTGAGGTTGCGGTTGACGTCGCACACCGCCTGGACGCCGCCATGGCTCGAGACCACGGGCCGCGTCGCCATCGCCAATATGTCGTCGACCATGGCCGGGCTCGCATGGGCGATGTCGACGATCATTCCCGCCTGCTCCATGCGGCGGACGATCGCGCGGCCGAATTCGGTCAGCCCGCCCTTCTCGAGCCCGTGCATCGAGCCGCCGAGTTCATTGTCGAAGAAATGGGTGAGGCCCGCCATCCGGTATCCGGCGTCGAACAGCCGGTCGAAATTGGCCGCATCGCCCTCCAGATTGTGCAACCCCTCGATCGAGAGCAGCGCGCCGATGACCGGCTCGCCGCGCTGCCGGTCGGCGAGCAGCGCGTCGATGTCGGCGCGGCTGCGCACGATGCGCAGCGCGCCGTCGCTCTCGCGCTCGGCCCGTCTCAGCTTGCCGGCATGGTAGAGCGACCGTTCGAGCAGCGACATCCAGGTGCGGACCGGCTGGAGCTGGCCGATCGCGAGCCAGGTGATGTTGTCGGTGTCCGCCGAATTGGAATCGTAATTCTGGCCGGACGGCGACTGGGTGACCGAGGAGAAGACCTGGAGCGCGACATTGCCCTCCTGCAGGCGCGCCAGATCCATATGGCCGCGCCCCGAGCGGTTGAGCAGGTTGCGTTTCCAGAGCAGCGTGTCGGAGTGCATGTCGGCGATGATCAGCCGGTCGTGCAGCGCCTCGGCCTCGGGCGAAACGGCGGGCAGCTCGATATCGGCGCGCCGGTTCAGGTCGCGTTCGATCCAGATCGGGCCGAGGGTGAAGAACAGGGCCAGGGCGGCGCCGATCACGAGGATCAGGCCGAACAGGATTTTGCGGATCATCGGATGCGCTCCAGGGTGACGAAACTGAAGGCGGGGCAATCGCCGTCCGCCGGATGGTCTTCGCGCAGCGTTTCGGTCCAGATCGCCGGATCGAACGGGTCGATCCGCGTATCGCCATCGGGCGCCATATGGACTTCCGTCAGCTCGATCCGGCCGGCGTCGGCGAGGAACAGCCGGTAGATCTCCGCGCCGCCGATCACCGCCACTTCCTCGACATCGTCCCCGGCCAGGGCCAGCGCGGCCTCCCGCGAATGGGCGATCTCGGCGCCGTCGGGCGACCAGTCGCGCGAGCGGGTCAGCACGATATGGCGCCGGCCGGGCAGGGGCTTGCCGAAGCTGTCGAACGTCTTGCGGCCCATGATCATCGGCTTGCCCATCGTGCCGGCCTTGAAACGCTTGAGATCGGCGGGGATGCGCCAGGGCAATCGTCCGTCCTTCCCGATCACGCCGTTATCGGCGCGCGCGAGATGGAAGACGATATGCGGACCCGTCACACCGCCACCGGCGCGGGAATATGCGGCGCGGCTTCGTAGCCGACGATCTCGAAATCCTCATATTCGTAACCGTCGATGCTGCCCGGATCGCGCAGGATGTTCAAAGTGGGCAGCGGCCCGGGCGTCCGCCCGAGCTGTTCGTTCACCTGATCCAGATGGTTGGTGTAGAGATGGCAGTCGCCGCCGGTCCAGACGAAGTCGCCGGGTTCGAGTCCGCATTGCTGGGCCAGCATATGGGTCAGCAGCGCGTAGCTGGCGATGTTGAAGGGGACGCCGAGAAACACGTCGCAGCTGCGCTGGTAGAGCTGGAGCGACAGCCGGCCGTCGGCGACATGGGTCTGGAACAGGCAGTGGCATGGCGGCAGCGCCATCTCCGGCACGTCGGCCGGGTTCCAGGCGGAGACGATCTGGCGGCGCGAGGCCGGGTTGGTTCTGATCTGTTCGACGAGATCCGCGATCTGGTCGATATGGACACCGCCCGGGCCGATCCAGTCGCGCCACTGCTTGCCGTAGACCGGGCCGAGATCGCCATTCTCGTCGGCCCATTCGTCCCAGATGCTGACCTTGCGGTCCTGCAGCCAGCGGA
>NZ_JBQLZM010000033.1:0-14920 GCF_052168275.1 Parasphingopyxis sp.
GCGGCGAGTTCGAGGAGCGGCTGAAAGGCGTATTGGACGAGGTGAAGGGAGCGGAAGGCGAGATCATCCTGTTCATCGACGAGATGCACACGCTGGTCGGCGCCGGCGCGTCCGAAGGCGCTATGGACGCGTCCAACCTGCTGAAACCCGCCCTGGCGCGCGGCGAGCTCCATTGCATCGGCGCGACGACGCTCGACGAATATCGCAAGCATGTCGAGAAGGATCCGGCGCTTCAGCGGCGCTTCCAGCCCGTCTTCATCGAGGAACCGAGCGTCGAGGATACGATCTCGATACTGCGCGGCATCAAGGAGAAATACGAACTGCATCACGGCGTGCGGATCACCGACGGTGCGTTGGTTTCGGCCGCCACGCTGTCGGAGCGCTACATCACCGACCGGTTCCTGCCGGACAAGGCGATCGACCTGATGGACGAGGCGGCGTCGCGCATCCGTATGGAGGTCGAATCCAAGCCCGAGGAAATCGAGACGCTCGACCGCCGGATTATCCAGCTCAAGATCGAGCGCGAGGCGCTGAACAAGGAAAACGACAAGGCTTCGCAGGATCGACTCGCGATCATCGAGGAGGATCTGGCCAATCTCGAAGAGGAACTGGCCGGCCTGACCCAGCGCTGGCAGGCGGAACGCGAGAAGATCCAGTCCGAAGCCAAGCTCAAGGAAGAACTCGACGCCGCGCGGATCGCGCTCGAGCAGGCGCAGCGCGCCGGCGATCTGGCCAAGGCCGGCGAGCTTTCCTACGGCACGATCCCCGATCTGGAAAAGAAGCTCGAGGAAGCCGGCGAAGCGACCGAAGGGGCGATGCTGCGCGAGGAAGTGACGAGCGAGGATATCGCCTCGGTCGTGTCGCGCTGGACCGGCATCCAGGTCGACAAGATGCTCGAGGGCGAACGCGAAAAGCTGCTCGCCATGGAAGAGCATCTCGGCGCGCGCGTGATCGGACAGGAAGATGCGGTGGAGGCCGTGTCGACCGCCGTCCGCCGGTCGCGCGCTGGCCTGCAGGATCCCAACCGGCCGCTCGGTAGCTTCCTGTTCCTCGGCCCCACGGGCGTCGGCAAGACCGAGCTGACCAAGGCGCTCGCCGAATTCCTGTTCGACGACGAGGGCGCGATGGTCCGCATGGACATGTCCGAATATATGGAGAAGCATTCCGTCGCCCGGCTGATCGGTGCGCCTCCGGGCTATGTCGGCTATGACGAGGGCGGCGCACTGACCGAAGCCGTGCGCCGGCGGCCCTATCAGGTCATCCTGTTCGACGAGGTCGAAAAGGCGCATAATGACGTGTTCAACGTGCTGCTTCAGGTGCTCGATGACGGCCGGCTGACGGACGGCCAGGGCCGGACTGTCGATTTCTCCAACACGCTGATCATCATGACGAGCAATCTGGGCAGCCAGTATCTGTCCTCGCTCGGCGACGAGCAGAAGGTCGAGGAGGTCGAGCCGCAGGTCATGGAAACCGTGCGCGGCCATTTCCGGCCCGAATTCCTGAACCGGCTCGACGAGATCATCCTGTTCCACCGCCTGAGCCAGACGCATATGGCACCGATCGTCGATATCCAGGTGGCGCGGGTGCGCAAGCTCCTGAAGGATCGCAAGATCGAGATCGACCTGACCGACAAGGCGCGCGAATGGCTCGGGCGCGTCGGCTATGATCCGGTCTATGGCGCCCGGCCGCTCAAGCGCGCGGTGCAGAAATATCTGCAGGACCCGCTCGCGGACGCGATCCTGCGCGGCGACGTGGCGGATGGCATGACGGTGAAAGTCGACGAAGGCGATGGTGCGCTGGCGATGACTTTCGGTTAAGCCACCGCGCATGGAGACAGCAGATGCATGGAGCGCCTATTGGACGCAAATGGGCGACACCGGGGGATGTCTGCCCGGCGCACCGCCTGCGGTCGAAGCGGAGCTGACGCGGGCCTGGGCACAATTTGCCCACGGTTTCGAAGGAGGGAGCAGGCTGATCGATCTGGCCTGCGGAACGGGCGCCGTGATGCGATCCTTGCTGCGCGGTAATCGCGACCTCGATCTTGTCGGCGTCGACTATGCGGTATTGCCCAAGAGCCGATCGAAAAAGATCCGGCTGGTCGGCGAAACGGATATCTCCAGCCTGCCCTTCGATGATGATCATTTCGACGGCCTGACCAGTCAGTTCGGCGTCGAATATGCCGATATCGAGGCCTGCGCGTCCGAAATGGCGCGCGTCGCGAAACCGGGCGCGCGGTTGCGGTTCGTGATCCATCATGCCGACAGCCCGATCGTCGAACAGAACCGGCGGCGGCACGCGGCGCTGAGCGCGATCGCCGGCTCGGCGATCATCGACATGGCGCGAACCGCCGCCACGCAGCCGGCCGGAAATACAGCAATCCTCAGCCAGGCCTTCTCGCTCATCGCGCGCAGCCACCCCGATCAGCCGGTGGTCCGGGAAATCGCGGCCGGCGTGGACCACGCGATCCGGCTGAGCGGCAAGAAGGGTGCGGCCGAACTTGCCCGGATCGAAGCCAATCTCGCGCACGAGTGCAAAGTGCTTGCGGCGTTGCTCGGCGTCGCTCAGGATGAGCAGGGAATCTCGGTGTTTGCCGACCATCTTGCCCTCGGTTTCGAGTGTGAGCCGGCAAGACCGGTCCGGTCGGCGGGACTCCCCATGCCGATCGCCTGGGCGCTCTCGGGGCGCCGAAAGAACTGATCACAAGGCTAGCCAGAGGACTGTTTATCGGTAATGATGTCCTCGCATCCGCGTCTTCCAGATCGAGCTTCCGGAGTTGGTGACAATGCGTATTTTCCGAATTTCCCTTGCCTGCGCGGCCGCCCTGCCGCTGTTCATCGCAGCGCCCGCCCATGCCGATGACGACGAAGAGGCGCTGGAGCCGTTCCGGGCATGCGGAAGCATCACCGAAGGGCCCGCCCGGCTCGCCTGTTTCGATGCTGCGCTTGCCGGAGCAGATGCCGCTCAACAGGCGCGCCAGGAACGGCGGCGGCGCAGGACGGTCGAGGATTTCGGCCTTTCGGCGACGCAGATCGAAGAACGCTATGAAAGCGAACTGCGCCGGGCCGAGCGGAGCGGAGGCAGCGCGGACGATGTCGCCGAACTGGCACCGCCCGAACCGCAAGAGGTGACATCGACGATTGCCGAAACCTTCACCGACGGGACGCAGCGTCGCGTATTCCTGCTCGACAACGGCCAGATCTGGCGCGAGGGCAACAACAGCAGCCTGCGCGGCCGCATCCGGATAGGGTCGACCGCGACGGTCTCCCGCGGCGGCATAGGTGGCTACAGGTTACGTGTCGAAGGGCGGACCGGCTTCATCTCGGTGACGCGCGTCCGCTGACATTTAGCGGCTACGCTAAGTGCCGGGATCGAGGTTCCGGTTGATCGAATCGCGGGTCGCTTCGTCCACGACACGTCGGGCATCGCGATTGCCGCTACGTGCCAGCTCGGCCCATTCGGCGACGGTCAGGCAGGTGCGTATACGCCGCGCGTTCGATCCTGTCACGCGCCGGATTTGGCAACGGACACGTTGCGAAGGATCGGTTTCTCCCGCTTCTTCGGCGCCGTCGCTTTCCTCGGCAGGCACGCCGGGGGCTTGACCATAGGCAGGCGCAAACGCAAATCCGCTCGCCAAAGCCAGCGCTGCAATCCTTTTCATATCAACTCGCTTTCAGATCGAGCGCCGCCGCGGGAGCGGCGACACAACATTGGGGAAAGCGACGCATGTGCTAACAACCTGCATCAGGCGTCGGACATGCCCCGGCAGACCTGAGCGCGGCCCGGGCATCGCGATTGCCGTCACGCGCCAAATCTCTCCACTGGTCAATCGTCAGGCAGGTGCGTATACGCCGCGCGTTCGAACCGGTAACGCGCCGGGTCTGGCATCGAACACGCTGATCCGGATCCTCTCCCGCTTCGTCCGCACCTGCGACACCGGGCGCCTCTTCCTGCAGCATCGCATGGCCCGGTGCACCGATCGCCAAGGCCGCAACGGCCAGGAATGTGAAGCTCATTTTCATCGAACTGCCTCCGCTAAACTATTGGTCGGAACGCGATATCCTGCATCGCCCCATCCCGGAAAACGCCCATGTTTTAACCGGACGACGGCGGCGTCACAAGTCTGGCGATGGGAAAACGCCGAATACCGGGTTAAACCAGACCGCAACACCGTTCCAATATCCAAGCAGGATGCAGCATCAGATGACACAAACACGGAATGTCGCGACAAGCGACGCAGCGTGGCTGGCACATCGGTATGACGAGACGGTCGACAGTTTCCACTTCGTCCATCTACCGCGAGAAGGCCATGGGGACATTGCGTTTCTGTCGGACGAGTATCTTCCGGACACGCTGGAGCGCACGACCCTGTCACGTGCCCAGGTTGCCGAAGCGCGTATCGAACCGGCACCCCTGCATTTCATCTTCCATTCCGGTTTCTGCTGCTCGACGCTACTGACGCGCGCGCTCAACCAGCGCGGTCTGGCGACAGGACTGAGCGAACCGACCGTGCTGAGAGACCTGGTGGGCTATGCCAGCCGGGGCGCACGGACGGAACGATATGTGGCGGTTCTCAACGACGCATTGACGCTTCTCGCCCGGCCGTTTGAGCCGGGCGAAGCGGTGGTGGTGAAGCCGTCCTGCATCGTCAATGGGCATGCCCGGGACATATTGGCAATTCGCCCCGGGAGCCGGGCGATTTTCCTCTACGCCCCCATCCGCGTGTTCTTGAACTCGATCGCGCGAAAGGGAATCACGGGCCGGCTATGGGGCAGGGAATTGTTCCTGGGTTTGCAGAACGCCAAACGGATGGAGCTCGGATTTACCGAAGAACAGCTTTTCAGCCAGACGGATCTCCAGATCGCGGGTCTGGCCTGGCTGATCCAGAATATGCGTTTCGCGCAATTGTCGGAAGAGTTCGGCGAAACGCAGATACGTGCGCTGGATAGCGAGACATTCATCGCGCGCCCGGCAGAAGCCTTGGAACGGATCGGCGAGCTGTTCTCCCTTGCTCTCGATCGACAGTCTGCGGAAGAAATCGCCGCCGGACCGGTGTTCAAGACGCATTCCAAGTTCGGCGAGCAGTTCGACTCCAACCGCAGGAGCGAAGAGCGTGCGTCCGGCGAAAGCGCCCATGCCGACGAGATCGAGAAAGTCGCGATCTGGGTCGAAACGGTAGCCAGGGGCCTTAACGTCGAGACGATCCCGAAGAGCCGGATTATCAGCTAGGCGGCGCCTGGACGTCGAAGGCGACGGTCAACCGTTCGCCTTCCTCGAAAGGAACCGTGCCGTGCCACATGATCGAGGGGAACAGGGCGAGATGCCCGACCTTGGGCTCGACGGTCTTGAATGGGGGCAGGTCTAGGTTCAGTTCTTCGGGCGGTATCCCGAACGCCAACCAGCCTGCCGGCGGATCGCCGAGTTCGGCTTCGGACGGCAGGCTGACATAGAGCGCCGAACTGTACCAGCCTTTCGGATGGATATGGTTGGTGTGTCGGCCGGAGCCCGTCAGCCGGACCGACCAGGATCCGCCGAACCGGACCGGCCCCGGCTTTTGACGCAGGACGGGATGATCGGCGTCAAGCGGCGCCAGGGTTTGCATATGTTCGGCGACGGTATCCACGATCGCCGCCCGCAGCGCCCGAATTTCGGGATCGGCGCGTGCAAATAACGGACCGTCCGTCTGCGTCCCGCCACGCACCGACTGGCCGGGCATATCGGCTTTCAGCACATGGAGGGTCCGAAGATGGTCGGCCAGCGCCGCCATGTCGATCCGGTCGCCGATATCGTAGGTCCGGATGAGCCGGTCGTCGCGTTCGAGCCAATGCCAGCGCTCATCGTCGATCAGACGCCAGGCGACCCCGAGATAGGGCCACATTTCGTTGGCACCCGCGTCTTCGGTACGTTCCTCGCCGCATCGTGCGGCCGCATCCGGCCTGCCGGTACGCAACATGTGGCGCATGTAGCGCACCGCCAGCGCCATCTCGACATGCGGGGCGAGACGGTCGAACAGGCGGTCTGCCCGCTCGACGGCGCCCAGCTCGGATGCGCAGATCGCCTCGCAGGCGTCGATCGCGCGAATATCGGCGACATATGGCCTCGCCCGACCGACCGTGCGATCCGCTTCGGCGAATTGTTCGACCTGGATCAGCGAATTGATCATCCTGAACCACAGGGCCTCGTTGGACGGCCCGGCTGCCAAGGCGCGTTCATAGCCATCGACGAAGCGATCGCGCTGACCATTCATCCAGCGAAGGTTGGCAAGCAAGTCCTGCCCGTCGAGCCATCCGGGATTCGCGCGAAGCATCTCGTCGAGGTCCGCAATTGCCTTGTCGGTGTTCCCTATAGCCGATTGCGCGGCGGCGCGGCCCATCAGCAAGCTGCCATCCGCCGGAGAATATTCACGCGCCGTATCGAAAAGCTCTACGGCCGGCGAGCCGGCTTCCATCGTCACCCGCGCCAGGGCATGCGTCACCTTGGGATCGGTCGGCGCAATCCGCACGGCCTTTTCGAACGCCTCGACCGCCGCGCCCGAATCCTCTTCGGCGCGATACAGCAGGCCCAACACGTGCCACAGGCGCAAATGGTCGGGATGCTCCTCCAGCGCCGCCTTGATCCGTGGAATCGCGCCCGCTGCCCTTCCGGAATCGCGTTCGCGCATCGCGATGGAAACCAGCTGTTGGGGGTCGAGTCGTTCCGTCACCTGGCTGTCATTGGCTGCCATCGCCCTGTCACTCCGCCTTGTTCGCATTCCAGTGCGTCATCAATTCGGTGATCAGCGATCACGATGCAAGCCCGGCGGTTCCCAAACAAAAAGGGCGGCAGGGTTTCCCCTGCCGCCCCGTTTGTCCGGTTCCGCGTTCGCTTAGAAGCGGACGCGACCCGTAACCGAGTATGTCCGGCCAAGCGTGTCGTATGTGGTCGGATAGGTGTTACCCGAGTTGAAAACGCTCGAACCGATGAACGAGCTGACGTTCGGCGGATCGCGATCGAGCAGGTTGAACACCGAGAACGTGATATCGAAATTCTCGCTGACGTTCGAGCGAAGCGTCAGGTCGAAATAGCTCGCATCATCGATGGCTTCCTGCTCCGGCGTGAAGCCATTGCCGGCGCCGCGGAACTCATATTCCACGCCGTCAATCCAGCGCCACAGCAGCGAGATATCGACCAGATCGTCGATCGCCACCGTGGTGCGGAAATTGAAGGCCCATTCCGGCGTGATCGGTTCGCAGTTCGTGCTGTAGAGACCGACGCATTCGCGGTTGATCGAGGTCGGCGTTGCCTGGAACAGCAGCTCATCGGTCCAGGTACCGTTAAAGTCCCAGTTGATCGAACCGAAGCTCACCGGCAGCGTGTAGTTGACCCGGAGGTCGACACCGCTGGTTTCCAACGTGCCGAGGTTCGACAGCTGCAGGATCAGACCCAGCGTCTCACCGCCGCCGTTCAGCGAGCCATTGATCGGATTACGGCCGATCAATGCACACGCCGCCGGATCGGAACCAGCGCCGTCGTTGTTCGGGCCGAAACAAGGCGTCAGAATGTCGCCCGGCGTCGGCTGTGTGATGGCGCCTTCGATCTTGATGTTGAAATAGTCGACCGAGAGGACGAGACCTGGAATTTGCGGCGGGGTCGCCACGAGGCCGAGCGTCAGCGAGTCGGCTTCTTCAACGTCCACGTTCGGGTTTCCGCCCGAAGTCTGGTTGATCTGCGCGGCCGAAGGCTGCGGAATGTTGCCGATCGTACCAGCCGGCGCACCCTGAGCGATACAGATCGCGGTCAGGGTGGCGTTGCCGACCGGATTGGCGCCCGCGCAGGGATCGACCGGAAGCGGCGTCAGGCCGGTGGTAACCGGCGCGAACAGCTCGCCGATGTTCGGCGAACGGACCGAGCGCGAGAAGATGCCGCGGAAGCGGAACCCTTCGAACGGCTCCCAGCTGCCGCCCGCCTTCCAGGTGACGCTCGTGCCGGTGTTGGAATAGTCCGACACGCGGATGCCGCCTTCGGCCTGGAGGCTGTAGAAGCCCGGAACGTCTTCGAGGATCGGGACGATGAGTTCGGCGAAGCCTTCGATCACGTCATACTGACCGTTGAAGGTCGGTGCCGGAGCGCCCGTACCCAGGACTTCATCCTGCGTGCCGGCCGACACATCGGCGACGCGGCTGGCCGTGTATTCGCGATACTCGACGCCGACGGCGAAGCCGATCGGGGTTTCGGTGAAGAAGCCCGTCTCGCCGAACGTGCCGTTGAGCGACGCGTTGACCACCGTCAGCGAGGTCGAGTCCGTGAAGCTCGAAGGCTGGTTGAAGAAGGCCACCGAACGCGGATCAATGTTCGTACCGACGCCGCCGCCAAACAGGTTGATCGGGAAGCAGCCATTGGATGCGTCCGAACACGTCGTGGGGTCGTTGGCCCGCAGAGCCTGCTGGACGCGAGACTTCAGGCCCCAGCCGAGACGCGTGTTGGTGCGCTGCGATTCGCCATAGGTGGCGTAGACATCGTAGCTGAGCGTCGGGCTGAGATCACCACGCACACCAGCCCAGAGCTGGAACTGGTTCGTAACATTCGTTGTCGAGCGCGGACCCTGCTCGACGAGACGGCGCCCGATGGTCACCGGCACTTCGAGATAGTTGGCATCCTGCGGATTGGTCGCTGCGCCAGCCGCTGTACAGGTCGCGGGATCAACACCCGTGCCCGCACAAATCTGCTGACGGATCGTTTCGTTGATGAACGGGTTGTTGAGCGGGAACTGCCACGTGTCGAGGAACAGGCCCGACGGGGCGAGTTGCAGGTTCACCGTCGAATTGGTGAACATGCCGCGCGTGTAGACCTCGATGCCCGGCGTCACCTCGTAGCTCGCCGAGCCGAAGATGTTGTAGCGTTCAAGCGGCGTCTGGAAGAAGTTGAACGGCGCATAGTTGAACGTGTTGTAGGTCGGCACCAGCGCGTCACCGGTGGGATTAAGCTGGTTGCTGGCGGGGCCGGTTGCACCCGGAACCACACTGGTGATGCGTGTCGGAACCGAAGTGCCCGACCCGATCGGCGTGTTGCCGAAGAACGCCTGTTGCGAGATCAGGCGGTTGGCCTGCAGGACGTCGTCGACTTCCTGATAGCCGATGCTGAGGACTGCGTTACCGCGGCCATCGTCGAAGTTGGCACCCAGCGTGAGATCGCCGCGGAGACGCTCGCCATCGCCGCGCTCGGTGATGCCGTATGTAACCGCCGCTTCGAGACCTTCGAAGTCGCGACGGAGAACGAAGTTGGCAACGCCCGAGATGGCATCGGCGCCGTACACGGACGAAGCACCACCGGTGATGACTTCGACGCGCTCGACCAGCGCGACCGGAATGATGTTCAAGTCGGTCTGGCTGAAAATCGTCGAAGGCACGAGGCGCGTACCGTCCAGAAGGACGAGGCTGCGGATCGAACCGAGGTTACGCAGGTTGAGGGTCGACGTGCCGTTCGAACCGTTGTTCACCGAGCTGTTCGTGCCCGGCGCGATGCCCGGCAGCTCACCGATCAGTTCTTCGGCGTTGGTCGCCTGACGATAGTCGATCTCGTCCTGGCCAACGACCTGGATCGGGCTCGACTGTTCGAGGTTCGGGTTCGTAATGCGCGTACCCGTAACGACGATCGACGGCTGATTGGCCGTGCTGGCGGCTGCCAGCTCGTCGCTGTCCTGCGCGAATGCAGGCGTCGACATCATGGCGATGCCGAGCACGACAGGTGCGGCACCCGTCTTCAGTTGTGTAAATTTGGAAGTCTTGGTCACGTTTCCAGCCCCTTATTCTGGAGTTAGATACCGCACAATCGCGGCCTAAAATTCTAGCCCTTCAGGATTGGTCCAAGCATGCGATACACGCAGCTCATCCATAGGCTTGGAGCGTCACTGCATGGAGATTGGCGACCTGTAAAGCAAAGGTTCAGCTTCCAGAACGGGTTCGCGGAGATATGTCGCCAAAATGCAACAGTTTGGGTTTGCGATCCCGTGGTTCGCGGTAAACGGCGGCCTCGGGAAATTCAGACAATATTTAGTCTATTCACCCCCGCCGGCCGCGCCGACGGGCATCGGACCGGCCAGAAAACGGGGATCGATTCGTTCGTTTCCCCACTTCATGCCCCAATGGAGATGGGGCCCCGTCGCACGCCCGCTCGACCCGATTGCGGCAATCCGCTGGCCGCGCTCGACCGCATCGCCCTCCGCGACGTCGATCCGCGACAGATGGAGAAACGCGCTGTTGAGGCCCATGCCATGATCGATGATCAGCAGATAGCCTTCGAGCGTGAACGGGATCTCGGTCGCCAGCACGACAACGCCGTCCGCTGGCGCCACTATCGGAGTGCCCGCCGGCCGCGCCACATCGACGCCCGAATGATAGGAGCCCGGTTCGCCGCGATAGACGCGCTGCGACCCGAATACGCCGCTGATCCGGCCGGTCACCGGCCAGAGAAAATCCTGCCGCCAGCCATCGCTGTCGGACCGTATCGCGCGCGCCGCGACGATACGGGCAATTTCCGGCGCCCGGCGCCGCTGGAACTCGGCAGAGGACCGCCCGCCGCGGCGCGACGTATTGACATGTTCGATCCGCCACTCCGTCGCCGCGATCGCCAGCCGCTCCGTCTGTTGCCGCCCGTTCCCGAGATGCGCGGTCAGCGTCGCCGCAGGCCCATGGTCCCGCCCGAACCCGATCAGGAACTCGCCGTCGGGCGTCAGCGGGACGTCTGCGTCGTCCAACGTTACGCGCTGTGCGCCGGCCGGCGCCCGGCCGCGCACCACGCCGCCCTGCCGAAAAACGCCATCGAACGAGAAACGCTCGCGCGCCGCCTCTCGGCCGGCGGTCGAGGCAGACACGATAGGTGCTGCGGATTCCAGTCCGGCCGCGCCCAGCGGCGACGCTTCGCCACCGGAACAGGCAACCGCCCCGCCGGCGACCAGAAGGCCAAGGCCCGTTACCGCCTGTCTCACCCGGCCGTCTCCACGGCTCTCACCGATATTTCCGCGGTGGCGTACGCCTCCTGTCGCTCGACACTCCAATAGCGGAGATCATCGAGCGGAATCGCCTGGCCGGTCACCGCGCACAGCACGTGATCGCCGGGAGAGAGCATGCGGAAATTATTGTCCATATAATGGAGTTTGGCCGGCCTTCCGCTCCGCGAGGTCAACATTGTCGGTACTCCTTCAGTCGAAAAGTCCGGGCTGGCCGGGCTTGTTCGTCTTTCTTCGTGGCTTAGGATATGGTGCCTTGCCCGCTTCCTCAACCCGCGCATCGACCGCACCGTCGGAGAAATGCAGGGTCACGGCCTTGGCCTTCCGGACGCCGGTGGCGCTGACCAGCGTCGCTCCGTCGCGCGCGGTCACCTTCGCATAACCGCGTTCCAGCGGCCGTTCGGGATGCAGTTGATCGAGAAGCCGGGACAACCCCTCCAGCCGGGTTCGTCCGTCGGCAATGCGTGCGTGCACAAGATTGGGCCAGAGACGGTCCGCGCGCCGCGCGAGAAACGCCTGGGCGAGTTCGAGCCGCGTCCCCAGCACCCGCGGCAACCGCTCCGCAAGTTCGTCGACCCGTTGCGCCTGGACCGTGAACAGGCTCTCGCGTTTCGGCAGCAGCCGCGCGACATTGGCCGCGCGCTCGGCGAGCCGGTCGACATGGCGGCGTATCGCAGTCGACGCCCTGAGCGAGGCCTGGGCCAGCATGGCGAGCAGTTCGGCCCGAACTGGAACCGCGATCTCGGCGGCGGCCGTCGGCGTCGGCGCGCGCCGGTCCGCCGCGAAATCCGCCAGGGTAGTATCGGTTTCATGGCCGACCGCCGAGATGACGGGAATCGCGCTATCGGCGATCGCCCGGACGACGATCTCCTCGTTGAAGGCCCAGAGATCCTCGATCGATCCCCCGCCGCGCGCCACGATCAGCAGATCGGGCCGCGGAACGGCGTCGCCTTGCCCAATCGCGTTGAAGCCGGTCACGGCTCGCGCAACCTGTTCGGCGGCGCCCTCGCCCTGCACGATCACGGGCCAGAGGACCACCTGGCTCGGCATGCGATCGGCCAGCCGATGGAGAATATCGCGGATCACGGCACCCGTCGGCGAGGTGACCACGCCGATGACGCGCGGCAGAAACGGCAGTCGTCGCTTCCGGTCATCGGCGAACAGGCCTTCGGCTGCCAGCGCCTTGCGGCGCTGTTCGAGCAGCTGCATCAGAGCGCCCTCGCCGGCAATCTCGAGCCGTTCGATCACGATTTGGTATTTGGAGCGGCCCGGATAGGTGGTCAGCTTGCCGGTGGCGATCACCTCGATCCCGTCCTCTGGCACAAAGGCGAGACGCGCCGCCTGTCCCTTCCAGATCACGCCGTCGATTACCGCGGATTCGTCCTTCAATCCCATGTAGCAATGGCCGGACGCCGCGCGCTTGAAGCCCGATATCTCGCCCTTGACCCGGACATGGCCGAACCGCTGTTCCACCGCGCGCTTAAGCGCCTGCGATATTTCGGAAACCGAGAGCGGCGGTGCATTGTCGCCCGCCCCGGTCTCGGCTAGGAGCGCGGCACCGGATTCGTTTCGGCTGTGTTCTGAGGGGTTGGTATCCATGAATGTCCTGTTGCTCGGATCGGGCGGTCGCGAACATGCGCTGGCCTGGAAGCTCGCGCAATCGCCCAAGCTGACAAAACTGTTTGCCTCACCGGGCAATCCCGGGATAGCCGAGCATGCGGAGATCGTCGAGATCAAGGACGGCGATCATCGCGGCACGATCGACTTCTGCCTCAAGAACTCCGTCGAACTGGTCGTGATCGGGCCCGAAGCGCCGCTGGTCGACGGGCTGGCGGACAATCTGCGGACGATGGGTTTCGCCGTTTTCGGTCCGGACAAGGAAGCCGCGCAGCTCGAGGGGTCGAAGGGCTTCACCAAGGACCTGTGTACCGAGGCCGGCATTCCGACCGCCCGCTACGCCCGCTTCACATCGGCCGAGGCCGCGATTCCCGCGCTGAAGGAATTCGGCCTGCCGGTGGTCGTCAAGGCCGACGGCCTCGCTGCCGGCAAGGGCGTGGTGATCGCCGAAACGCGCGACGACGCCGAAGCGGCCATTGCAGGCATGTTCGACGGCGATTTCGGCAAGGCCGGCGCGGAAATCGTCATCGAAGAGTTCCTGACCGGCGAGGAAGCGAGCTTTTTCGCGCTCGTCGACGGCGAGACCGCCGTGCCGTTCGGAACGGCGCAGGATCACAAACGCGTCGGTGAAGGCGATACCGGACCCAATACCGGCGGCATGGGCGCCTACAGCCCCGCCCCGATTCTCGACAAGACCATGGTCGACCGGGTGATGCGCGAAATCGTCGAGCCGACGGTGCAAAGCCTGGCCCGGCGCGGCACGCCCTATAGCGGCGTCCTGTTCGCCGGACTGATGCTGACCGAATCGGGGCCCCAGCTGATCGAATATAATGTCCGGTTCGGCGATCCGGAGTGCCAGGTGCTGATGATGCGCCTCGAAGACGACCTGCTGGAGCTGATGGCCGCGATCGCCGAGGGCCGGTTGTCGGACGCCGCGCCCCCGCGTTTTGCGGATGACAGCGCCATTACCGTGGTCATGGCTGCCAAGGGATATCCGGGCACCCCCGAAAAAGGCTGCCGGATCGACGGGATCGAGGCCGCCCAAGCCGATGGGACGAAGGTTTTTCACGCGGGAACCTCGGAAGAAGACGGCGCGGTGATCGCCAGCGGCGGCCGCGTACTGAACGTCACGGCGAGAAGCGGCACGTTGCGGGAAGCCCGCGACGCCGCCTATGCGGCGCTGGACAAGATCGATTTCGCGGACGGCTTCTATCGAAGCGATATCGGCTGGCGCGAACTTGAACGCAGTTAACGATTTGCAAAAGCCGCCCAAGGCCGACACACTCCTGTAACAGGGGGATGCGGGAGCAGCGAATGTCGGCACAAGCCAAATTGCTTATCGGGGTGCTGGCCGTGGGCCTGTTGACGTGGCTGTGGCTCCAGCCGTTCGGCCAGGCGAATGCGATCGCCGAAGATCTCGAGAATCGCGCGACCGAAGTGCTGGCGGCCCGCGGCGCTGACGCCGTGCGGATCGCTGTGCCGCGCAGCCCGGTTCGCCGGACGATCGAGCTCGCCGGCGAACTGCCCAATGACGAACGCGCGGAGATCCGGGAAACGATTGCCGCCGTGCCCGGCGTCGCCGATGCGACATGGCGGCAGCCGGATGCGGAAGAAATCGACGCGGCGATGACGGCCGAGGCGAGCGCGGCCGAAACGTGCCGCGCGGAGTTGAACGCCGTGATCGCCGGCCATCGCATCCAGTTCCGCAGCGGATCGCCCTATATCAATCCCCCGTCGCAGCGGATGCTCGACCGGCTCGCCGAGGCGGCGCGCGATTGCCGCGGTATCCGGATCGAAATCGCCGGGCACAGCAGCGGCAGCGGCCGAACCAATGTGAACAGGGAGATGTCCGCCTTCCGGGCGACGACGGTGCGCGATGCGCTGGTCGAACGCGGCGTGCCGGCGGACATGCTGACGACGATCGGCAAGGGCGCGAGCGAACCGCTCGGCGACGATCCAACCGATCCGGCCAACCGGCGCATCGAGTTCACGGTCAGCGTCATCGACGGGGAGGCAGGCTGATGTTCGCGCTCTGGATCGAAGTGCTGTTCCTCAATCTGGCGGTGTTCCTGATCGGTCTGGGTATCGCCTGGCTGATCTGGGGCCGGGAGGCCGGCCGATGACCTATCTGATCGCGACCCTCTGGCTTCCGCTGCTGCTTTCCGCCTTGCTCGGCCTGGGCATCGGGGCATGGATGTGGCGCCGACCGTCCGACGCCCGATTCGCGGAGGAGGCCATCCATGCGCCGATCATCCCGCCCGCGCCGCCCGAGATCGAACCGGAATCGGCGGACGAGCCGGCGACGATATCCGAACCTCGGCC
>NZ_JBQLZM010000033.1:15020-52673 GCF_052168275.1 Parasphingopyxis sp.
CCGAGATCGAACCGGAATCGGCGGACGAGCCGGCGACGATATCCGAACCTCGGCCGGCGCCCATGCCCGAACCCGCGCCGATGCCGTCGCCCTTCATGGCGGCGCCCGATGGCGAGCCCGACAAACTCACGCTGATCAAGGGCGTCGGCCCCAAGCTCGCCGACATGCTCCACGCGCTCGGGGTCTATCATTTCACCCAGATCGCCGACTGGACCGCGGAACAGATCGCGGAGGTCGATTCGCATCTCGGCAGCTTCAAGGGCCGGATCGAGCGCGACCGCTGGGTCGATCAGGCACGGTTGCTGGCCGCCCGCAACGTCGCCGCCTTCGAGCGGGAGTTCGGGAAGATGAACGGGGCGCTATAGCCCGTCCCACCACCTGAGATACTGCATTAAGCCGCGGTTCAGGCGTCGATGTGATACTGTTACATCGGGTCGGCAGCTGAGGGGAGAGATCCAGATGCGGTATATCGCTTTCGCGCCCATGGCGGCGCTCGTCCTGACCGGACTCGTCTATTCGGCGCAACCGAGCGAGGCCTCGCAGCGGCCGATGACGCCGGCGACGGCGGATGAAATCTGCGCGCCGTTCCTCGCCGGGGAAGACGATGATTTCGAGCGGCGGCGCTACCGGACCTCCGGCGTCCAAAGCGCGCCGGTCAGCATCGCTCCGCCCGCGCCGCCCCCGCCGCCGCGCGCGACCGCGGAATCGGCTGCGGATCAGGCCGTGGTGGTGACCGGGACCATGCGACAGGGCGCTTCGCGCGCGGCACCGCCGATGCCCTATCCGCGGCCCCAGCCGCAAAACCGCGAACGCTATGACGGCGAGGCCGTCGCCGCGATCATGGCAGTCGCGGACGAGCCGGTCTCGACCTTCGCTGTCGATGTCGACACGGGCAGCTACGCCAATGTCCGGCGCTTCCTGAACCAGGGGCAGGTGCCGCCGCAGGCCGCCGTGCGCACCGAGGAAATGGTCAATTATTTCCGCTACGATTACGAACAGCCTCGCGACCGGACGCGCCCCTTCTCGATCACGACCGACATGGCGACGACGCCGTGGAACGAAAATACGCGGCTGCTGCGCATCGGCCTGCGCGGCTACGATATCGAGCGCAGCGAGCGGCCGGCGGCCAATCTCGTCTTCCTCGTCGACGTCTCGGGATCGATGCACAGCCGCGACAAGCTGCCGCTCGTCCAATGCTCGATGGCGATGATGGCCGAGCAGCTCAATCCGCGCGATCGCGTCTCTATCGTCACCTATGCCGGATCGACCAAGACCATCCTCACCGGATCGAACGATCGCGACGAGATCGTCGCCGCGCTGGGCCGCCTCCGCTCGGGCGGCTCGACCGCCGGCGCGGCGGGCATCAGCCTTGCCTATGACGCGGCCCGCGCGAACCTGATCGAGGACGGGATCAACCGCATCATCCTCGCCACCGACGGCGATTTCAACGTCGGCACGACCAATCGCGACCAGCTGATCGAGATGGTCGAGCGCGAGCGCGAAGCCGGCATCTCGCTGACCACGCTCGGCTTTGGCACGGGCAATTACAACGAGGCGATGATGGAGCAGATCGCCAATCACGGGAACGGCAACTACGCCTATATCGACAGCGCGATGGAGGCGCATCGCGCGCTCGTCCAGGAATTGAGCTCGACGCTCTTCACCATCGCCGCGGACGTGAAAATCCAGATCGAGTTCAACCCGCTGCACGTGCGGGAATATCGCCTGATCGGCTATGAGAACCGCCTGCTCGCCGAGGAGGATTTCGACAATGATACGGTGGATGCCGGCGAGATCGGCGCCGGGCACCAGGTGACGGCGCTGTACGAGATCGTGCCGACCGGATCGCGCGGCTGGCTGCCCGAACGCCGCTATGCCGCCAATCGCCCAGAGGCGCGCGGCGGCCAAGGCGCCGAACTCGCCCATCTGCGCCTGCGCTACAAGCTGCCCGGCGAGGACGAATCGCGGCTGATCGAGCAGGCGATCGGGCGCAGCGCGATGGTCAACGCCCGGGCGCCGCGCGGCGATATGGCGTTCGTCACCGCGGTCGCGGCCTTCGGGCAGCGGCTGCGCGGCGACACCTATCTCGGCGATTTCGACTTTGCCGATATCCGCCGCCTCGCCCGTGCGAGCGGCCGGACCGGCGATTACTGGCGCGGCGAGTTCGTCACGCTGACCGAGCTTGCCGAGGCGCGCACCGCGCCCGGCGGGAGCGGCGAGGGCGGCAAGCGCTAACGCTACCGCTCCGGCTCCGACAGGACGGCCCGTGCAGCCTTGCATGGGCCGTCCACCCCCGGCATAGGCCTGCCCCGAACCCTGTGATTCGGAGACCCCATGTCTGATACCCTGCTTATCGTTTTCGTCGCGATCGTGGTCCTTATCGTTCTGGTCGTGCTGGTCCGGACGCGGGGTTCGAAGGACGGGCCCGCCGAAACCGGCGGGGCCGATCATCACGGCGTGTCCGACAGCCTCGCCGCCGCGGTCGAAGACGTCGTCGGCGAGTTTACCGGGGTCGAGGCCAATCCCGATCATCCCGGCGACAGCGATGTCGGCCGCCCCTCGCATGACGGCAGCGGCGGCGGCGCGAGCACGGCGCGCGGCGGGGCCGGCGACACGCTGACCCAGATCAAGGGGCTGGGCCCCAAGGCCGAGGCGAAGCTCAAGGGCTTCGGCGTCGCGCGCTTCGAACAGATCGCCTCCTGGACGCCGGCCGATATCGCAACGATCGACGCCAAGCTCGGACTCGGCCAGCGGATCGAACGCGACCGCTGGGTCGAGCAGGCCGGGCTGCTGGCGCGCGGCGAGATCGCAGCGTTCGAGGACAAGTTCGGCAAGCTCGGCTGATGCGCGGCCTGATCCTGGCGCTGTGTTTCGGAGCGGTCGCCGCTCCCGCCGCGGGCCAGGATATCGAGCGCCCGCGCGCCCGCGACGCCGGCATCGAGATCGGCGTCCTCGCGCCCGGTCCGCTCAACGCGATCACCGATGTCGCCGGCGTTTCGGTCGGCCATGTCACGCTGGTCGAAGGCGACGCGATCCGCACCGGCGTCACCGCCGTCCTGCCGCATGGCGGCAATCCCTATCGGGACAAGGTGCCGGCGGGCTTCGCGGTGGGCAACGGCTTCGGCAAGTTCGCGGGTTCGACCCAGATCGCGGAACTCGGCGAGATCGAGACGCCGATCCTGCTGACCAACACGCTCTCGGTGCCCGAGGCGATGGCCGGCGCGATCGGCTGGACCCTGCGCCAGCCGGGCAACGAGGACGTCCGCTCGGTCAACGCCGTGGTCGGCGAGACCAATGACGGCTTTCTCAACGATATCCGCGTGCGCCGGGTGACGCCGGACCATGCGATAGCCGCCATCGAGGCGGCGCGGGGCGGCGCCGTCGCGGAAGGGTCGGTCGGCGCGGGGACCGGCACGATCGCCTTCGGCTGGAAGGGCGGCATCGGCACGAGCTCGCGGCGGCTGCCCGCCTCCTGGGGCGGCTATACGGTCGGCGTGCTCGTCCAGACCAATTATGGCGGCATTCTCGCCGTCGACGGCGTGCCGGCCGGCGAGGCGCTGGGCCAGTACATGTTCGCCGAGGAGCTGGCCGACAGGTCGGGCGACGGATCGGTGATCGTCGTCGTCGCGACCGATGCGCCGCTTTCGGACCGCAACCTCACCCGCCTCGCCCGCCGCGCCTTTCTCGGCATCGGCCGCACCGGATCGCCGATGACCAACGGCTCGGGCGACTATGCGATCGCCTTTTCGACGGCCGACAGCGTGCGCCGCTCGCCCGAGCGCCGCGCATCGCCGGCGGCGATCGAGGACATGCCCAACGCCCGGATGACGCCGCTGTTCCAGGCCGTTGTCGAGGCGACGGAAGAGGCCGTTCTCAACTCGCTGTTCGCCGCCGATGCGATGGACGGCCATCGAGGCCGGATCGAGGCGCTGCCCGTCGACCGCGTGACCGAACTGGTCGCCGCGGCGCGGCGCTAGGGGCCCGCCGATGGACCTGGTCGAGGGGAGTGACGGCAAGATGCGCTGTTTCGGCGGGCAGCCGGGCAAGGAATTCTACGGCGAATATCACGACGCGGAATGGGGCGTGCCCGTGCATGACGACCGGACGCTGTTCGAGTTCCTGATCCTCGAAGGCGCGCAGGCGGGGCTCAGCTGGGAGACTATCTTGCGCAAGCGCGACGGCTATCGCGCGGCCTTTCACGATTTCGACGTCGAGCGCGTCGCGGCGATGACCGATGCCGAGCTGGAGGCGCTGCGCGAGGATGCCGGCATCGTCCGCAACCGTCTGAAGATCGCGAGCGCCCGCAGGAACGCCCGCGCCTTTATCGCGATGCAGGAGGAGTTCGGCTCCTTCGCCGCCTGGCTGTGGGACCATGTCGATGGCACGCCGATCGTCAACCACCCCGGGAGCTTCGCCGACGTCCCGGCCTCGACCCCGCTCTCCGACACGATTTCCAAGGCGCTCAAGAAGCGCGGCATGAGTTTTGTCGGCTCGACGATCGTCTATGCCTATCTGCAAGCCGTCGGCGTGGTGAACGATCATGTGAAGGGGTGCTGGAAATACCCGTCATGCCGGACTTGATCCGGCATCCATGACCATGAGCGCCTCGCCAACTGCTCTGGACCCCGGATCAAGTCCGGGGTGACGGAAAATGACGGCTACTCCCCCGCCAGATGCAATACGATCTCGCGCCGGTGCGGGCGGCGGCGGTGTTCGAACAGGTAGATGCCCTGCCAGGTTCCGAGTGCCAACCGTCCGTCTATCACCGGGATCGCGAGATGCGTCTGGGTCAGCGCGGCCTTGAGATGGGCGGGCATGTCGTCGGGACCTTCGCTGTCATGCGCGTAATGCGGGCCCTCCGGCGCCAGCTTTTCGAAAAAGGCGATCAGATCGTCCTGCACCTCGGGCGCGGCATTCTCCTGGATCAGCAGCGAGGCCGATGTGTGGCGGATGAAGAGGGTGAGCAGGCCGGTTGTTACGCCGCTCTCCGCGACCCATGAGCCCGCCTCGCGCGTGACCTCGACCAGCGATCGGCCGGGCGTGTCGATCGCGAGGACGGTGGTGCGGTGCACCGATCAGACGTCGAGATTGGCGACGTTCAGCGCATTGTCCTGGATGAACTCGCGCCGCGGTTCGACGACATCGCCCATCAGCTGGGTGAAGATCTCGTCCGCCAGGTCGGCTTGGCCGATCTCGACCTGGAGCAGCGAGCGGTTGTCGGGATCGAGCGTCGTTTCCCAGAGCTGGTCGGCATTCATCTCGCCCAACCCCTTGTAGCGCTGGATCGAGAGGCCCTTGCGGCCCGCGTCGAGGATCGCGGCGAGCAGTTCGGACGGGCGGGTGATCGGCGTCCGGCCCTTGACCGGGGCGGCATCGTCCGCGTCATCGGCCGCCGCTTCGGCCGCCTTCATGCCGACCAGATGGCCGACCAGCGCG
Organism: Parasphingopyxis sp.; assembly: GCF_052168275.1. Taxonomy (GTDB): domain Bacteria; phylum Pseudomonadota; class Alphaproteobacteria; order Sphingomonadales; family Sphingomonadaceae; genus Parasphingopyxis. The sequence goes on from NZ_JBQLZM010000033.1 coordinate 20,457, forward strand.
TAATTCTCCGCCTGCTCGGCGGCCACCTGCTGGAGCTTGCGGGCCTCGGCCGAGCGCACGAACGCCGCATCGATCAGATGGACGTCGGTGACGCCGCGCCAGCGCCGGTGCAGCTCGAAACTGCCATCGGCGTTGATCTGTCCCGTCCATTGCGCCTCGGGATCGTGGCCGCTCAGCCATTGGGCGACGAGCTCGACCGCCGCCACGCGCTGGTCCTCGGTCAGCGCCTCGTCGAGCGCGCCCATCAATGCGAACGCCTCGACGATCGCCGGATCGTAGCGCTTGGGCACATAGTTCATCAGCGAGCGCATCCGCCGCGCATGATCGATCAGGATGCGCAGATCCTGGCCCGAGCGCGTCGCGCCGTCGCCGGTCTCGAGCAGCATCGTATCGAGGCCCGCGTCGATCAGATAGGCGTCGAGCGCCGCATCGTCCTTCAGATAGACTTCGGACCGGCCCTTGGCGACCTTGTAGAGCGGCGGCTGGGCGATATAGAGATGGCCACGTTCGACGATCTCGGGCATCTGCCGGTAGAAGAAGGTGAGCAGCAGCGTGCGGATATGCGCGCCGTCGACATCGGCGTCGGTCATGATCACGACCTTATGGTAGCGCAGCTTCTCGATATCGAAATCGTCGCGGCCGATGCCCGTGCCCATCGCCTGGATCAAGGTGCCCACCTCTTTCGACGAGAGCATCCGGTCGAAGCGCGCGCGCTCGACGTTGAGGATCTTGCCCTTCAAAGGGAGGATCGCCTGGTAATGGCGATCGCGGCCCTGCTTGGCGGAGCCGCCGGCGCTGTCGCCCTCGACCAGGAAGAGCTCGGATTTCGCCGGATCGCGCTCCTGGCAGTCGGCGAGCTTGCCGGGCAGCGAGGCGATATCCATCGCGCCCTTGCGGCGGGTCAGTTCGCGCGCCTTTTTGGCGGCTTCGCGGGCGGCGGCGGCATCGATCACCTTCTGGATCACGGCCGCGGCATAGGGCGGGTTTTCCTCGAGCCATTCCGCCAGCTTGTCGGCGATCAGGCTCTCGAGCGGCTGGCGCACCTCACTGCTGACCAGCTTGTCCTTGGTCTGCGAGCTGAACTTGGGATCGGGCAGCTTGACCGAGACGATGGCGGTCAGGCCTTCGCGCATATCGTCGCCGGTGAGCTTCACCTTTTCCTTTTTCAGCGCGCCCGACTTTTCCGCATAATTGTTGAGCGTCCGCGTCAGCGCCGAGCGGAAGGCGGCGAGATGGGTGCCGCCGTCGCGCTGCGGAATGTTGTTGGTGAAGCAAAGGACATTCTCGTGATAGCTGTCATTCCATTCGAGCGCGACATCGATGCCGATATCGTCGCGATCGCCGGTGATCGCGATCGGCTCGCCGATCAACGCCTGTTTGTGCCGGTCGAGATACTGGACGAAGGCCGACGTGCCGCCCTCGTAATAGAGTTCGACTTCCTCGCGGTCGGCATGGCGATCGTCGGCGATGAAGAGGCGCACGCCGGAATTGAGGAAAGCGAGCTCGCGATAGCGATGCTCGAGCTTCTCGAAATCGAATTCGGTGATCTTGAAGGTCTCGGCGGACGGCATGAAGGTCACCTGCGTGCCCTTCTTTCCCTCCGCATCGCCGACGATCTCGAGCGGTTTTTCCGCGACACCGTCGCGGAAGCGCATCCAGTGCTCCTTGCCGTCGCGCCAGACGCGCAGCTCGAGCCAGTCCGACAGCGCATTGACGACGCTGACGCCGACCCCGTGCAGGCCGCCCGAAACCTTGTAGGCATTGTCGTCGGACGTGTTCTCGAACTTGCCGCCGGCATGGAGCTGGGTCATGATGACCTCGGCCGCCGATACCCCTTCTTCCTTGTGGATATCGACCGGAATCCCGCGGCCATTGTCCTCGACCGTGACCGAGCCGTCGGCGTTGAGCTGGATCAGGATCCGGTCGCAATGACCGGCCAGCGCCTCGTCAATCGCGTTGTCCGAAACCTCGAACACCATGTGATGCAGGCCCGACCCGTCATCGGTGTCGCCGATATACATTCCGGGCCGCTTGCGCACCGCGTCGAGGCCCTTGAGGACCTTGATGGAATCGGCGCCATAATCGCCCTTTTGCGGCGTTTTTTCGGGTCGGTCGGTCATCTCGCATATATAGGTCTTTTCGCCGCAGAACCCAAGCGAATCGCCGGGAATGATGGGGATTGGACAGCAGGTTTAAGCTGTTGATTATTTTGTAAAAAAAAGGCCTGCTCGCAAGATAGTTGCGCGCAGCATGGGCGCCGCACCCGCCGGCCTTCCCGATTCACCGGAATATGCGCCCGCAATCCCGCCCGGGAAGCGGAGTCGTTTCCGGCAGACGACAACCCTTTCCTGTATTCAGGGCGTTTCCGCGCCGTCCGGTTCAGGCCGGCCGAACCGCTCCGTCGCGCACCGCGTATCGGCTGGCATCGCCGCCGATGCCGCCGAACAATGCGGGTTCGGTACCGGTCATCCAGACCTGCCCGCCGCCCTCCGCGAGCCGTTCGAACAGCGCGGCGCGGCGCAGCGGGTCGAGATGCGCGGCAACCTCGTCGAGGAGGATCAGCGGCCGCCGTCCGGCGCGCGCCGCCACCAGGTCGGCATGGGCGAGGACGATCGCGAGCAGCAGCGCCTTCTGCTCGCCCGTGGAGCAGCGATCGGCCGGCTGCCCCTTGCCCAGATGGGTGACCGCCAGATCGCTTCTGTGCGGGCCCGCAAGCGATCGCCCGGCGGCGCGGTCGCGGTCCCGCCCCGCCGCCAGCGCCGCGCCGAAATCCTCGGCCGGCTGCCAGCCTTCGAGCGCCAAACGGGCCTTTGCGAAGGGCCCCTCGGGCTGATCGTCCAGCTGCCCGTTCAGCGCATCGAGGGTCCGGACGCGCGCATCGGCCAGCGCGTCGCCATGCTCGGCCATCTGCGCCTCGAGCGCCGCGCACCATTCCACGTCCAGCGCCGCCTCGTCGGCGAGCAGCCGGTTGCGCGCCCGCATTGCCGCCTCGTAGCGCGAGGCATGGTGCGCGTGGCCCGGTGCGAGCGCGAGTACGAGCCGGTCGAGAAAGGCGCGGCGGCCGCTCGGCGCGTCGGTGAAGAGCCGGTCCATCGCCGGGGTCAGCCACAGGATCGACAGCCACTCGGTCAGGGCGGTCGCGGACGCCGTCGCGCCGTTGATCCGCACCCGGCGGCGATCGGGCGCCGCCGGCAGCGTCCCGGTGCCGAGATCGACATCGCCGCCCGGCGCATCGAGCACGGCGGCGACGGAAAAGCCGCCCGGCCCGTCGGCCCGGGCCATTTCCGACAGCTTCGCGCGCCGCAGGCCCCGGCCAGGCGCCAGCAGCGACACCGCTTCAAGGACGTTGGTCTTGCCCGCGCCATTGTCGCCGGTCAGCACGACGAACCCGGGGCCGGGCTCGATCAGGGCGCTTTCATAGGATCGGAAATCGGTCAGGGAGAGGCGGCGAATGCTCATCGGCCGCCTCTATGGGGCATCCGGCTCCCGGCTCAAACCCGCATCGGCATCAGCACATAGAGCGCGTTCGCCTTGTCGTTCTCGCGGATCAGCGTCGGCGCGGCGGCGTCGGCGAGATGCACCTCGATCGCATCGCCCTGCACCTGGCCGAGAATGTCGAGCAGATAGCGCGCGTTGAAGCCGATCTCGAACCCGTCCGAACCATATTGGCCGGCGACTTCTTCCGAGGCCGTGCCGTTTTCTGGCGAAGTGACCGAAAGCGTGATCTTGTCCGTATCGAGCGCCATCTTCACCGCGCGCGTCTTTTCGGTCGCGATCGTCGCGACGCGGTCGACGCCCTCCTCGAAGCTGCGCGGATCGATCTTGAGGAGCTTGTCGTTGCCCGTCGGGATGACGCGGTTGTAATCGGGGAAGGTGCCGTCGATCAGTTTCGACGTCATCACCGCCGTACCGAGACCGAAGCGGATCTTGCCGTCGGACAAGGCGACCTCGACCGTGCCGTCGAGCTCGTCGAGCATCTTGCGGAGTTCGCCGACGCATTTGCGGGGCACGATCACGTCGGGCATCCCTTCGGCGCCGTCGGGGCGCGGCATCGTGTAGCGCGCGAGCCGGTGGCCGTCGGTCGCCGCGGCCTTGAGGACCGGCTGATCCTCGTCGGTGACGTGCAGGAAGATGCCGTTGAGATAATAGCGGGTTTCCTCGGTCGAGATCGCGAAGCGCGTCTTGTCGATGATCTCGCGCAGCGATGCGGCCGGCAGTTCGAACCTGGTCGGCAGGTCGCCCTCGGCAATAACCGGGAAATCGTCGCGCGGCAGGGTGGAAAGATTGAAGCGCGCGCGCCCCGCATTGACCGCCATCTTGCCCTCGGCCGCCTCGAGCGCGACCTGACTGCCCTCGGGCAGCTTGCGGGCGATATCAAACAGCGTGTGCGCGGAGACCGTGGTCGCGCCGGCCTGCTCGACCTGCGCCTCGACGGTCTCGACGATCTGGAGATCGAGATCGGTCGCCATCAGCTTCAGCCCGCCGCTCTCGACGGCTTGGATCAGCACGTTGGACAGGATCGGAATGGTGTTGCGGCGTTCGACCACCGATTGCACATGGCCCAGGCTCTTCAAAAGCACTGCCCGTTCAATCGTCGCTTTCATCATCATCCCCTGCGCGCGGCATAGTCGTTATTTGGGAAAAGGGTCCTGCCCTGTATCGCCGAATATGGCAAGGAAAAGGGGGCGGAAAGCAAGTCCCCGACCCCCGTTTTCGCGACTTTCCTGTGGATAGTGAGGCTTAGAAGCGGATGCCCAGCCCGCCGATGAGCTGACCGCGTTCGAAATCCTCTTCGAGCGCGGTTCCGCGCAGCTCGGCCCGGGCGAATGCGTTGTCGCTGATCGCGAGTTCGAGGCCGAGCGTCGCGCGCACGCCGTCGAAATTCGACGCGATGCGCGTCTCGGCCCCGGTCGGATCGGTCGTCACGATCCGGAGGCGCGTGTTGGTGTAGCCGAGACCGCCATAGAGGAGCAGGTTGTCGGCTATCACATGGCCGACCCGGCCGCCGACATAGAATTCGCGGCCGACCTGGGCGCAGACCTCGTCGCCGGCGGCGATTACCGAGGTCGCGCATTCTTCGGTCGAACTGTCGGTTATTTCGCCGGTCGCCCCGAACACCCAGTTGCCCGAGCGAATATCATAGCCTGCGGCAGCGCCGTAGACCGCGCCCTCGTCATCCTCGAACTCGTCGAGGCCGCCCAGCGCTTCCAGGCGGAACCCGGAAAAATCGTTGGCCGACTGGGCGGCGGCGGGGGACGCGACCAGCCCGGCGGCTAGCCCTGCGATAGTGATTTTGTGCATGGAATACTCCCGTTTACAGCGATCTGGGATGCAGATCGCCTTCGCGGTAGTTTTCGCGAGATGAACCAACGGCAAACCCGTCGCTCATCATTCGTTCATATCGGTGCGACACGCACCATGATCGGAGGAAGCATGGACGTGAAAGAGGAGCCGGCGGATACCGCCGGCCCCTCCTTGCAACTGTTCGACGGCTTTGCGCGCTAGAAGCGGATGCCGACGCCGGCCAGCACCTGGTGCCGGTCGGTGTTCACGTCGAAATCGTCGAAATTGATATTGGTGTCGGCGACATCGACTTCGAGATCGCTATAGTTGGAATAGCGATATTCGACCTTGCCGTAGACGTTGCGGCCGAGCAGATATTCGATGCCCGCGCCGACCCGGAACCCGTCGAGCGTGGCATCGAAATCCTGCGCGAAACCGGCACCGTCATCGGCATCGAGGCCGAAACGGGCATTGGTGTATCCGCCCTTGGCGTAGAGCAGCGCCTGGGGGCTTACCGGGACACCGACGCGCGCGCCGACATAGAAATCGCGCTCGGCCTCGAACGACGCGCTGCTGCCGGCGCCGAACGCGCCGTCGTCGGTTTCGCCGGCGGTGGAATCGGTCCACTCGCCCTCGATGCCGAGCACCGCGCCGCCGACCGCGAAATCATAGCCGACGCCGATGCCGTAGAGGAAACCGTCCAGCCCCTCGCCGCTTCCGTCGTCGAAACGATCCTGGGTGCCCGGCGAGAAATCGCCGTCATTGTCGGCGTTGGTGCTGTCATAGCCGCCCAGCGCTTCCAGCCGGAAACCGGTAAAGGCCTCGCTATCGGACTGGGCCATGGCCGGTGCCGAGACGCCGGCCGCAAGCGCGGCGCCGAGAATAATCATACGCATGAACACATACTCCTACAGATTTACACGCCCCCAAAAACGGGGGGACGCATGCTAAGCTAGTGACGGCGCGAAAAGTTGCATGAACCTCAGATAAACGGCGGTTTTCTGTTGCTTTCAGGCAACGGATTGGCGATCAGCCGTGCGGTGAACAGGCCCGGCCGCCTCTTTATCGCCCGCCACGGCGAAACCGTTTTCAACGCCGCCGCGCGATTGCAGGGCGATCATGCCCATACGCCGCTGACGCGCAGCGGCTTCGAACAGGCGGACGCGATGGGCGCGGCGCTGCGCGAACGGTTGGGACCGCAACCCGATCTCGCGCTATGGTCGTCGAGCGCCGGCCGCGCCCTGCAGACGCTGGCGATCATCGCCGAGCATCTCGGGCTGGACTGGCACGGGGCCCGGCATGACGACCGGCTGGTCGAGATCGGCATGGGCGGCTGGGGCGGCCGTTACTATGCCGATGTGATCGCCGAGCACGGGCCGGTGGTCGACGCCGAAAGCCGGTTGCTCAAACCCGCGCCCGACGGCGAGAGCTATGCGCAAATCGCGGAACGCGTAATCCATTGGTTCGACGAACATGGCCGGGCGCCCGGCGACAAGCTCGTGATCATGCACGGCATTTCGAGCCGGGTGCTCCGGGGCGTGCTGCTCGGGTTCGATCCGCTGCCGGACTATGGCGCGCCGGTTGCGCCGGGATTGCCGCAGGGATCGGTCGTGATGATCGAGGATGGCGTCGAAACGCTCGTCGTCGAGGGTACGGGCGGGGAGCGCGCATGATCGGACGCATTCTCGCAGCCCTGATGATCGCGTCGTTGCTGCCCGCCATCGGCCATGCGCGGGATTCGCTGGGGGTGTACGGCAATTGGGGCGCGTTCCGCGATGCCGAGGTTCCGCGCTGCTATGCGATCGCGCGGCCGGACCGGAGACGCGCGGGCGATTGGGAGGCTTTCGCCTCGATCGGTACCTGGCCCGATCGGGACCGGCGGGGCCAGGTCCATTTCCGCCTGCGCCGCGACATGCGGGAGGATAGCACGCCGATACTGACGATCGGTTCGCGGCGGTTCGAACTGGTCGGCCGCGGCCCGGATGCCTGGGCCGAGTCCGGCCGGGACGACGCGGCCATCGTCGCCGCGATGCGCAGCGGCACGACGATGCGGATCGAGGCCCGGTCGCGACGCGCCGGACGGTTCGTCGACACTTACAGCCTGCGCGGCGCGGCGAGCGCGATCGATGCGGCGGCGCTGGGTTGCGCCGACGGATAGTCGAGCGTTGCGAGGGCTTTACGACGCAGGTCGGTCGTGCAAAACTTTTCCAGCGGATATGGTGAAACTCCGGATCTAGGGGAGGGGACAAGCGTGAAAATCATCGCGGGGATCATGGTCGTGTGCGGCCTCGGCATCGCTTCATGCGGCAGCGCTTCAGGCGACGCCGCAGCACAGGAGCCTGACGGCCCGGCGACGGAAGCTGCAGCGGAAACGGCGTCGGCAAGCGAGGCCGCACTGCCGGATCTCGGCGATTTCCTGAACTTTGCCGATCCGGCGACCTGTGAATTTTCCGAGAGCTTCACGAGCGCGATGGCGACGGCGTTCGAAATGAATGACGACCCCAATGCGGCACCGATCGCCGGGCCGGGCAGCGTGACCATTCCCGGCATTGCCGAGCCCGTGCCGACGCAGATGGCCCGGCCCTATGCCGATGAAGGGACACCCGAGTATATCGAATATTGGCTGGACTTCGATGGCCGGTGGCTCGGACTGCATGTGGTCGGTTACGAGGATGGGATGCTTGAGGAGAGCTGCTGTGTTTGGGCGAGCGGCATTCGGTTCGACGAACCCGTGGAACGCGTGACCGCGGCGCTGATCGAGGCCGGCTATCCGGTCAATGCGGACGGCAGCGAACGCGAAATTCCAATCGACGATGCCACCCGGACCGTTACCGAAGTGCGCCAGAATGATGGCGTCACCGTGTTCTACTGCAACCAAGTTTTCGAATATTAGTGCGGCGCCGGCCGCGCCTGCCGATCAGCAGCCGTCTGGCAAATCGGGCGCAATGCGCCTACATCGCCCCGCATGAACGCATCGTCCGCCCCCATGAACCGACCCGGGTCGATCGATCCCGTGCCCGTGCCGCGCGACCTGCCGCCGCGGGAGGACGGGCGGATCGATCTGGTCGGGCTGCCGCGCGCGGAAATCCGCGCCGCGCTCGAGGCGGCGGGGCTGGCGCCGAAACAGGCCAAGCTGCGCGCCAAGCAGGTCTGGCACCAGATCTATCATCGCGGGAAGACCGATTTCTCGGCGATGAGCGATATCGCCAAGGCGCTGCAGCCCTGGTTCGACGCGCACTTCGTGATCGGCCGCCCCGAGATCGTCGAGCATCTCGTTTCCGAAGACGGCACCCGCAAATGGCTGCTGCGGACGGTGGACGGGCAGGATTACGAGATGGTCTTCATCCCCGATGCCGATCGCGGAACCCTGTGCATTTCGAGCCAGGTCGGCTGCACGCTCAACTGCCGTTTCTGCCATACCGGCACGATGCGCCTCGTGCGCAACCTGACGCCCGGCGAGATTGTCGGCCAGGTGATGCTCGCGCGCGACACGCTGGAGGAATGGCCGGGTCCGGGCGAATCGAGCAATTACGACCCGCACGGGCGGATGCTCACCAACATCGTGCTGATGGGCATGGGCGAGCCGCTCTACAATTTCGACAATGTCCGCGACGCGATGAAGATCGTGATGGATGCCGAAGGCCTCTCCCTGTCGCGCCGCCGGATCACACTGTCGACCTCGGGCGTCGTCCCGATGATCGAGCGGGCGGGCGAGGAGATCAGCGTCAATCTGGCCGTATCGCTCCACGCGGTGACCAAGGAGGTGCGCGACGAGATCGTGCCCCTGAATCGCAAATACGGAATCGAGGAGCTGCTCCAGGCCTGCGCCGATTATCCGGGCGCGAACAATGCGCGGCGCATCACGTTCGAATATGTGATGCTCAAGGACAAGAATGACAGCGACGCGGACGCGCGCGAACTCGTCCGGCTGATCAAACAGTATAAGCTGCCCGCCAAGGTCAATCTGATCCCGTTCAACCCGTGGCCGGGCGCAGCCTATGAATGCTCGAATCCCGAACGGATCGCGCGCTTTTCCGAAATCATCTTCGACGCCGGGATCAGCGCGCCGGTCCGCACGCCGCGCGGCCGCGACATCATGGCCGCCTGCGGCCAGCTGAAATCGGCGTCCGAGAAGAAAAGCCGCGCCGAACTCGACCGGATCGCCGAAGAGAAGCAGGCCGCGCTGGGCTAGCCGGCGACGGCGATCACATCGATCTCGACCATCAGTTCGGGGAGCGCCAGCGCGCTGACCTCGACGATCGTATCGGCGGGCCATGGCGGCGCGAAATAACGTTTGCGCGCTTCGACCATGGCCGGGAAATTGCCCATATCGGTCAGGTAGATCGTGACCTTGACGATCCGCTCGCGGCTGCTGTCCCCGGCCGCCAGAACCCGGTCGATATTGGCGAAGGTCTGGGCGACCTGCGCCTCGAAATCGCCGGCGCCGACGATCCTCCCCTGTTCGTCGATCGCTGCCTGGCCGGAGAGAAACAGCAGGTCGCCGACCCGCCAGCCCGGCGCGATGGCATAGGGCGCGAGCGGATCGGGCTCGATGGCGATGACTTCGCCTCTGTCGGTCATGCTCGGATTCCTCTTCTATCGTGTCGGCCGGACTCTCAACACTGCTCGCACCGGCCAGCTCCGTCCCCGCGTTCGATCTGGATCGTCGAATGGCTGATATGGAACCGGTTTTCCAGCGCGGACTGGACCCGTTTGAGAAACGCATCGCCCGGATGGCCGCCGGGCATGACGATATGCGCGGTCAGCGCAATCTCGGTGGTGCTCATATTCCAGATGTGGAGGTGATGGACGTCCGCCACGCCGTCCATGTCGCGCAGCATATCGCGTACCTCGTCGCTATCGATATGGTCGGGCACGGCAGCGAGCGACATTTTGACCGAATCCCGCAACAATCCCCAGGTGCTGAGCAGGATCACCAGCCCGATGACAAGACTGGTCACGGGGTCGATCCAGCTCGCGCCGGTCAACAGGATCAATACCCCCGCTATCACAACGCCTGCCGACACCGCGGCATCGGCCGCCATGTGCAAGTACGCGCCGCGGATATTGATATCGCCCTTGCGTCCCCGCGCGAAGAGCAGCGCCGTCGCCCCGTTGATCACGATCCCGATCGCCGCGACGATAATGATCGTGCCGCCCGGGACGGGGGCCGGATAGACGATGCGCTGGATCGCCTCGAGCGCGATCAGACCGACCGCGATCAGCAGCAGCACGGCGTTGAACAGCGCGGCGAGGATCGAGGAGCCGCGAAAGCCGAACGTATAGCGCTTGCTCGGCGGCCGCTTGGCCAAGGTCGCCCCGGCCCAGGCGATGATCAGACCGAGGACGTCGGAAAGATTGTGCCCGGCATCGGCGAGCAGCGACATCGATCCGATCGCGAAACCATAGCCGGCCTCGACGACGATATAGGCCGTGTTGAGCGCGATTCCGATCGCGAAGGCGCGGCCGAAATCGGTCGGCGCATGGCTGTGTCCGTGCCCATGGTCATGATCGTGATGCGAATGCCCCGCTCCCATGGCGCGGACATAATCGCAAAAAGCCGGGTTATGCTAGGACATTGTGATACCGGGATAACGTGGCGCCGATCAGGCGGGAGGCGTCGCCGGTTCGTTGCGGCCGATGTTCAGGCTGGCCGGATCGAGATTGCACTCGACGGACACGGCCCGTGTCCGTTGTATCTCCTCTCCCGTCTCGCGATCGACCTTGCGGGTTTCGGTGGCGCGGAGCACGCCGCAGCTTTCCCGGAAATTGCCCTGCAGCGTCTCCGCGGGACGCTCTTCGGCATCGATATCCGGATGCAGCGCGCTGACTTCCCGATAGCGGTCGACCAGCCAGGTCTCGGGATGGATGAAGACATAGCGCTCGAACCCGTCCTCCATCGCGACATGGAGGACATAATAGTCGATGCCGTCGATCTCTTCGCGGCCGAACAGGGAGGCGCGGTGGCCGCGCGACGCCAGGTCATGGAGCCCGAACAGGTTGAACTCGATCCCATGGGCCAGCGCCTGACGGGCGATCGGCGTGGTTTCGACGAATTCGGCCCCTACCCCCGCCTGCTGCCAGCCGCCATCGCCGTCGATACCCTCGCTGAACATCCGCTCGCCGCCCGCATAGATATCGACCCGCACCCGGCCTTCCCGGGTGGCCCGATAATCGCCGAATATGGTGAATCCGGGCTCGATCACTTCGGGCCGGATCCGGATATTCTCGAGCGCATCGATCGCTTCCGCCCCGCCGATCGCGTCGACATGCCGCGCGATCACCTCGTCCGCCGTCAGTCCGGCCTCCTGCTCCGCCGGTCCGCCGCAACCCGCCAGCGCAACCGCGGCCGCCACGCCGAAAATCGCTTTTCCGTGCCCCATGCGGCATCCTCCCGATCGGCAAATCTCTTAATTACGACTAATGTCTCTTTTGCCGCCTAGCAAGCGGTTCGGCCGAACAGATATGTCGCCGAACGAAAAGAGCCGGCGCATTTCTGCCCCGACTCTTCCCTTTTCCGCTATGGGAGCGGGAACTGTTCAGCGGCGCTGGCGGCGCTCTGCGCGCATCGCCTGGCGCGCCGCTCGGCGCTCTTCGCGGGTCACCACACCGTCATTGTCGGCATCCGCGCGCGCGAACATGGCGAGCGGACGAACCGACATCTCGGCGAGCGTCAAAGCGCCGTCACCATCGGTATCCATGCGATCGAACCGGGTGGTGCCGCGATCCGCCCGGCCGGCCGCCGCGGCGCGCTGCCGCATCCGATCGCGCCGTGCGGCGACCATCGTTTCGAACTCCGCGGCATTGAGCGCGCCGTTGCCGTCGGCATCGGCGGCCTGCCACGCCTGGTTGCGCCGCTCGATCCGCATCACGCGCCGCGACGGCCGGGTTTCGACCGGCGCGCTTTCAGCGCGGCCCTCCGCCATGCGCGCCATGTCTTCGGTGCTGACCTGCGCGCGCATGTCGCGATGTTCGGCCATGAGGTCGCTCCGCCGCACGCCCCGGCGTTCGATGCGCGCGGCGGCTGCGGCGTCGCGTTCGGCGATGCTGATTTCGCCATCGCCGTCCACATCCATCCGCGCAAAGCGGCGGGCCTGGCGCTCGGCCTGGCGAACCGCGCGATACGCGGCAGCCTCCTCGCGGCTGACGGCACCGCTGCCGTCGGCATCGGCCGCGGCAAACCGCTCGGCGATCCGGTTTTCCATCTGCGCGCGGGTCATGGGTTCGGACCAGTCGCGACCGCCGTGCGAATTGGCGATCGCGGGAATGGCCAGTAGCGACGCCGTCACCGCGAATGACACCAACCCGATGGTGAGGGAACGATCCACAAACTCAACTCCTGCCAATGTCGGCCCATGGTATCGGCCGGCGCAATTCATCCTTGAGTTCTACATAGGGATCGACCCCTGTATCCCGGTTTAACGCGGCCGATCAGTTCGTCGACGGAATCTCACGCCGTATCGTAATTGGCGCGCATATAGGCCAGCGACGCCGTCACCAGCTCCTCGAGCACATCCATATCGATATCGTCGAGCCGCTTCACATAGAGGCAGGACTTGCCGGTCTTGTACTTGCCCAAACGCGCCATGATCTCCTTATGCCGGGGGAAGCCGCCCATGATGTACAAGGTGAGCGCCGTCTTGCGCGGGCTGAAACCGGTGAGCAGGAAATCCCCCTCACGACCGCTTTCATACTTGTAGTGATACTGGCCGAAGCCGATGATCGACGGGCCCCACATTCTGGGCTTTTCGCCGGACAGGCGCTCCATCAGCGCGCACACGGTTTTCGCGTCCTCGCGTTTCCAGTCGGGCTCCACCGCATCGATGAAATCCGCCGGACTTTTCTCGGTCGGCTTCGTCTTGTTCCCGGCCATCGGACATCCTCCCCATCACTGGTGTTGCGCGAATCCCGCTTAGCGCATAGGCCGCGTCGGTCTGTTCCATACCGCAATACGGGAAGCGTGCCGATGGCCGAGAAGATCAACCGCCCAGAGATAAAGAAGGTCGTCCTCGCCTATTCGGGCGGGCTCGACACCAGCGTCATCCTGAAATGGCTGCAGGTCGAATATGGCTGCGAGGTCGTGACCTTCACCGCCGATCTCGGCCAGGGCGAAGAGCTGGAGCCGGTGCGCGGCAAGGCGCAGATGGCCGGCGTCAAGGACGAGCACATCTTCATCGACGACCTGCGCGAGGAATTCGTGCGCGACTATGTCTTCCCGATGTTCCGCGCCAATGCGGTCTATGAAGGACTGTATCTGCTCGGCACCTCGATCGCCCGGCCGCTGATCTCCAAGCGCCAGATCGAGATCGCCCACCAGGTCGGCGCCGACGCCGTCGCCCATGGCGCGACCGGCAAGGGCAACGACCAGGTCCGTTTCGAACTCGGCTACTACGCGCTCGACCCGGACATCACCGTGATCGCCCCCTGGCGCGAATGGGACCTGACGAGCCGGACCAGGCTGATCGAGTTCGCCGAAGCGCACCAGATCCCGGTGTCGAAAGACAAGCGCGGCGAAGCGCCCTTCTCGACCGACGCCAATCTCCTCCACACCTCCTCGGAGGGCAAGGTACTCGAGGATCCGTGGGAAGAGACGCCGGACTACGTCTATTCGCGGACGGACAATCCGGAGGATGCGCCCGATACGCCGCACTATGTGGAGATCGATTTCGAGCATGGCGACGCCGTGGCGGTCGACGGCGAGGCGCTCTCCCCCGCCAGCCTGCTCGCGAAGCTCAACGATCTCGGCAAGATGCACGGCATCGGCCGGCTCGACCTCGTCGAGAACCGCTTCGTCGGGATGAAGTCGCGCGGCATGTACGAGACGCCGGGCGGCACGATCCTGCTCGCCGCACATCGCGGAATAGAGCAGCTCACGCTGGATCGCGGCGCGATGCACCTCAAGGACGAGCTGATGCCGCGCTATGCCGAACTCATCTATAACGGGCTGTGGTTCAGCCCCGAGCGCGAGATGCTGCAGGCGGCGATCGATCACAGCCAGAAGGACGTGACCGGCACGGTGCGGCTCAAGCTCTACAAGGGCTCAGCGGATGTCGTCGGCCGCAAGGCGGATGTCGCGTACAATCTCTACAGCCAGGATGTCGTGACGTTCGAGGACGATGCCGGGGCCTATGACCAGCGCGATGCGGAAGGTTTTATCAAGCTCAATGCGTTGCGGCTGAGGCTGCTCGGGCGGCGCACGCGTTAGTTCGTCAGAATTTCCCTAACGGGAAATCGCGGCGCCGCGCTCGACCGAAAGGTCGAGCCTGACACAAGTATCTCATCAATAACTACGCCTACACCAAGAGCGCCCGGGCGACCGCCGCCACTTGACATATTTCGATGATTCTGGAAATATCGAAATATGAAAGACGCGACCGACTCCCTGCGCGAACGGCAAGCGGTCGACGCACTCGGAGCGTTGGCGCAGACCCATCGACTCGCCCTGTTCCGGCTGCTCGTCCAGCGCGGCGAGCCCGGCATGGCGGCGGGCGAAATCGCGGACCGGCTCGCCATGCCCGCCAGCTCGCTCTCCTTCCACCTCGCCCATCTCGAACGATCGGGGCTGGTCAGCCGAACGCGCGACGGACGGTCGCTCATCTACCGCGCGGACTATGCGGCGATGAACCGGCTCGTCGGCTATCTGATGGAAAATTGCTGCGGCGGGAAAGGCTGCGTCACCACGCTCTCCAGCTCCCTCGAAAGGATCGCTTCATGAAACGACTGCATGTCCATGTCGGCGTCGACAATCTCGACGCCTCGATCGCCTTCTACTCGACCCTGTTCGGCACCGAGCCGAGCGTGACCAAGGACGATTACGCCAAATGGATGCTCGACGATCCGCGCGTCAATTTCGCGATCTCGGCCGGCAACCATGCGCGCACCGGCGTCGAACATCTCGGCATCCAGGCCGAGAACGCCGACGAACTCGCCGCGATCTACGGGCAGCTCGAAAAGGCCGGACGGCCGGTGCTTGAGGAGGGCGAAACGACCTGCTGCTACGCCCGGTCGGAAAAGAGCTGGGTCAGCGATCCGGACGGCGTCGTCTGGGAAACCTTCCTGACCCATGGCGAAGCGACCCATTATGGCAGCGGCCCCTCGGCAGCGCAGGTCGCCGCGCTCGATGATGCCGGCGCCAAGCCGGGGACCGCCGGCTGCGGCTGTTGCGCCTGATCCGAACGATTGCGTGAAAACCGATCGCGAGACGGCATGTCCGAGGAAATGATCCGCGACGAGCAGCCGCGCGCCGCCCTCCATCCGGGCCTCCCCCGGCGGCTGACCGCCGAGGCGATCGGTTCCTTCTTCCTGTTCTGCGTCGTGATCGGCTCGGGCATCATGGGAGAGACGCTGTCGGGCGGCAATGTCGCGCTCGCGCTGCTCGGCAACACGCTGGCGACCGGCGCGATCCTGTTCGTCATCATCCTGATCTTCGCGCCCTTGTCGGGGGCGCATTTCAATCCGGCGGTCACGCTGGTCGCGTTCGTCCGCCGCGAACTGCCCGCGCGTGAGGCATCTTTCTACATTCTCGCGCAGCTCGCCGGCGGGATCATCGGCGTCTGGGCCGCGCATCTGATGTTCGATCTCGACATCCTGCAATTCTCGTCCAAGACGCGCACCGGCTCCGGCCAGTGGGCGGGCGAGGCGATCGCCACTTTCGGCCTCATTCTCACGATTCTCGGCGCGGTCCGCCATCGCCCGGCCTGGATCGCCCCGGCGGTCGGCCTGTATATCGGCGCCGGATACTGGTTCACGAGCTCGACGAGCTTCGCCAATCCCGCGATCACCGTCGCCCGCGCCCTGTCCGACACTTTCGCCGGCATCGCGCCGGCCGATGTCGCGCCCTTCCTCGCCGCGCAGATCGCCGGCGCGCTGCTGGCCGCGCTGCTCGCCGGCTGGCTGTTCGCCGAACCGCGCTAGATTTCGGTTGTCATTCGGGGCGGTGGATCGTGCGCCCGGCGAGAACCGCGCGCTGCGGATAGGCCCGGTAGATCGCATCGGCCACCGCCGGATTGTAGCGCTCGTCGAACCGCTCCCCGCCGCGCTCTCCGGCCGTGACAAAAAAGGCGAAATGGCGCTGCCCGATCAGCGCGACGAATGGCGCTTCGTCCCATACGCCGGTCGAAGCAAGCTCGGCGAAAATGGCCGATTCCCAGAGCACCGGCTGCCCGGCGCGGATCACGACCACCATGTCATCGGAGATGACGGGGCGGTCCGCCGCGCGGATTTCGGCTTCGAGCGCCGCCAGCTCGCGGTTGCGCTCGGGATCGCCGATATCGGCATAGGGCAGCGTCGGCAGGATCAGGAGCTGGATGGCCAATGCGCCGGCGACGATTTCCGGGCCGAACGGCCTGCGCGCCTGTCCTTTCTCCGCTTCCGCGGACGTCGCGATCCGGTCGTGCACGGCCAGGCCGCAATAGATGCAGACCAATCCGAGCCATTCGATGAAATAATTGACGCTCGAACCGGATTTCCCGACGAGGAGCAGCATGGCCGTCGTCAGGATGACATAGAGGCCGAGCATGGTCCGGGCCGCGATTTGCGGATCGGCATCCGCCGACCGGCGCGCGCGCCACAGGGTGCGCAATTGCGGAAGGCGCGAGGCGAAACCCAGCGCCCCGACGGCGACGATCAGCGCATGGCCGCCGGCGATATCGAGGATCCAGCCCAGCCGGTCGGGATCGAAGCGATTGACGTTGTAGAGAAAGACATGCCGCAGAAATCCGCCATCGGTCAGCCAGGCCAGGACGCCGAGCGCAACGAGCCCGGCGACGACGCAGGTTGCGATCCCCGCGATCGCGAGGCGGGGGCGAACGAGCAGCAGTACGAGAAAGGCCGCCGCCGGCGCCGCGATCATCGTCTGCTTGGTGAAGACGGCGAGAACGAAGGCGAGGGCGGCGCAATGGATCAGCCAGCTCTTGTCCAACGCGCGCAGCGCGAAATAGAAACCGGCAAAGCTGAGCGCGAAGGCCAGCATGTCGACCCGCATCAGCGGCGCCCAGATCTGGACCGGAAAGGTTGCGAATATCAGCAGGCCGGCAATCGCCGCGCACACGATCGCGACCCAGCCGCGGCCCCCGTCGCGGCGCGCGAATTCGAGACAGATCAGCCCGGCGAACAGGGCGAACAGCGCTGTCGAAAGCAGCGAAACGAGCCGGCCGGCGGCAAGCCCGTCCAGCCCAAGTCCCGCCAACGCGTTGCTCAGCAGGTGGAAGAAGGGCGTATAGTGGTAGACGATCGCCGGGAAGCCGTGAATATCGCCGAAGGCCTCTTCGGTGAACAGCTGGCGTGCCTGATGCCAGACGATCCCTTCGCCATAATCGAGCTCGTACCGATAGGCGACGGCGCGCACGGCCATCAGGACGAACTCGCCGAACGTCCAGACGAGCATCGCCCCGAGCGCGACCAGCGCGATCCGGGTCGGCCATGGCAAGGCGCGCAGCGCCGCGATCATGGACGCTAGGCCTTCGGGCGGGCGACGAGCAGCATCTGCTTGCCCATCGGCTTGACCGGCGAGGCGAGATAGGCGCCGACCAGGATGGGCCAGGTCGGCAGCCGCGACTTCACCGTCAGCGGCAGGAAGCGCGGATGCACTTCGAGCACCTCGTAACCATGCGCGGTCAGGAAGTCGGCAAGCCCGATATGCGACCACACCGTGACATGCGTGTAATCGTCGAAATATTCCCGGGACGCATAGCGGTAGTTCGGCTGGAGCGTCGTGAGCGTCCCGCCGGCTTTGAGCTTCGATTTCAGCTGCGCGAGAGTCGCGGCGAGATCGTCCTGGCTGATATGTTCGAACAGGTTGCTCGAAAAGGCATAGTCGACGCTGTTATCCTCGATGGCCGACAGATCGCTGACCGGTCCGACGATCGGCTCGACATCGGGGCCGACGTGCAGCGGCATCCTGTCCCACAGGTCGAGCGCGATGCGCCGTTTCGCGCGCACATTGTTGATGAACTCGCCATAGCCGGCGCCGAGATCGAGGACGCAATCCTCGGGACCGATATGTTTCGAGAAATGATAGCGCCAGAGCGCCTTCCAGACGATGTCGCGCTTCGGATCGGCGGCGAGCCGCGATTCATGATAGCCGGACGGATCGAGCGCGCTCATGTCGCGGGCCGTTTCCAGCCGAAGACGAGGCCGAGGATCATCCTCGAACCCACGGTCAGGCCGCGCCAGTTGTTGATGTTGCCCCCCTTCGACACGCCGACGCGCGGGTGGAAGGTGATCGGGCATTCGAGCAGCACATTGTCATGGGCCAGGGCGGTATCCAGGAAATGGGCGTTGAATTCGAGGTTCACCGCCGGGTTAAGCTTCGGCAGCAGTTCGAGCAAGGCTTCGCGGCGGCACAGCTTGTAGGTCGTCCCGACATCGGTGATCGTGCCGCGGCCCAGATGCTTGAACTCGAGCAATTTGCCGACAAAGACGTTGCCATAATACATGAAGGTGGAAAGCTGCGTCTCATACTGGCGCAGCGGCTCGACGGTCCGCGTGCCGTTCACGATATCGGCGTGCGGCGCATAGGCGAGCAGCTTTTCGATATCATAGGCGCGGAAGGTCAGGTCGCCCTCGCACAGCACGACGAACTCGGTATCGGCATATCGCGCCGCCTCGGTCAGGCAGCGATGGACGCAGCGGCCATAGCCCGGCGCGAGCTCGTTGAAAGTGATGGCGCCCGCCTCTTCGGCGCGTTCGAACGTCCGGTCGCTGCTGTTGTTGCTGACGACGATCACCCGTTCGACCAGCGGATGCGACAGGAAATCCTCCACCGCGTCGGCGATGCTGAGCTCGTCATTGTAGGCGGTCAGCGCGACGGTGACGCGGCGGCGTTCGACCGGGATATATCGTACCGGGCGATCGGGCTTTTTGCGGCTCATGAAGTAGAGAAGGTCGAGCAGGGCCATGGCGATGCCGATCACGATCGGCACACCCGAATACCAGACCAGCCATTCGGCCACCGGATCGAGCCATTCGCGCAGCCCGAGCAGATAGCGCGGGAAGACGAGCAGCACGCCTGTGAGATACATGACGATACCCAGACAGAAGACCAGCACCCCGTACATCAGGATCGGCGTGTGGGGGCGGCTGGGTGTCTTGAAGGCTGGAAGCCCTGGATTGGCCATCGATACTGGTGTCCCGCTGTTGCGAGCCCGCCCCCGTTCGCGAAAGGGTCGAGAGCGGCTCCGTCACCTTCGAGGGGTAAGCGAAGAAGGTTAACGAACCTTCAATCCGCAGGCGCCGCCGTGGTCAGCCGCCGAAAGTCCAGCGGCGGTTCAGGTAGAAGCTGAGCCAGGGCGTGACGAAGATGATCGGCAGCAACGGCCAGGACGGCGACAGCCCCCAATGCACGGTGATCAGCCAGACCCAGAAGCTGTTGAGCGCGAAACCCGCCAGATTGACGGCCAGGAAAAAGGCCATGGCGCGTACCGGCCGGTCGCGCCGCCCATGGCCGGCAAAGCTCCAGCGCGAATGGACGACGAAGCCGAGGATCAGCGTCGTGACGAACGCCATGCTGTTGGCGATCAGCGGGTGGATCCCGACCGGGACCGCCGCCGTCCAGTATATCGCCGAATAGAAGAGCGTGAGCGCGCCGCCGCTGATCGCATAGCGGACCATCTGGCGCAGCAGTTCGTTCGAGCGGAACATGGCGTTTATCATTATGGTGATGCGCCATAAGACAAGATGGTTAATCTTTCTTGCCTATGGGCAGGGCACTTCGCGGGCGACCGGGAATGAGAGCCGAGAGGGGTGAATGACGGAACTTGCCGAAAGCCGGTGGCTGAACGATCGTTGGATTAGCGGCACATTGGCCGTCTGGCTGGCCATCGCCGTACTGATGATCTTCGCGCGGATGCCCGATATCGCCGCGCTGGCGCTCGGCGATACCGACGACAATTTGCGGCTGGCGCAGGTGCGCGCCTTGCTCGGCGGCCAGCCCTGGTACGACCTGACCCAGTACAGGCTGGCGCCGCCGGCCGGCGCGAACATCCACTGGTCGCGCCTGCCGGACCTGCCGATCGCCGGCCTCGTCCTGCTGCTCGAACCGCTGCTCGGCAGTGCGGCGGCCGAGCGCTGGGCCGTGGCGCTCGCACCGCTCCTCCCGTTCGCCATCGGGCTGTTCGCGATCGCGCTCATCGCCCGCCGGATCGTGGCGCCGATCGCCTGGCCGATCGCGATGCTCGCGACCCTGTGCGCCGGCATATTGATGCCGATGTGGCTGCCGCTCCGAATCGACCATCATGGCTGGCAGCTCGCGATGCTCGCCGTCGCGATCGCCGGCCTTGTCGATCCGCGCGCCGCGCGCGGCGGCGCGACGAGCGGGATCGCCAGCGCCCTGTCGCTGACGATCGGGCTCGAGATGCTGATCTTCCTCGGACTGGTCGGCGCGGCGACCGCGCTGTTCTGGGTGCGCGACCGCTCCGAAAGCCCGCGCATCGCCGCCTATGGCGCGGCGCTGGGCGGCGGCGCGGCGATCGGCTTCGCGCTGTTCGCCTCCGGTGCCAACCGCCTCGCCGTCTGCGACGCGCTGTCGCCGGTCTGGCTCTCCGCCGTCGCCGCGGCCGGCGCGCTGCTCGTCCTGCTCGCCGTGCTGCCGTTGCGCAACCCGGCCGCCCGGCTGGGCCTTGGCGGCCTCGCGGGCGCGGCGCTGGCGATCGGCTTCGCGCTGGCCTGGCCCGATTGCCTCGGACGACCCGAAGGCGTGAGCGCCGAACTGCAAGCGCTCTGGCTCGACAATGTGCAGGAAGCCCGGCCGCTCTACCGGCAGGACTGGCGCAAGGCGCTGCTGATCCTCGCACTGCCGCTGTCCGGCCTGGCCGGCTATGCGATCGGTATCGCCGGCGCGCGGAGAACCGGCAAAGGGCTGGCGGCGATGCTCGCGCTGTTCGCCATCGCGCTGGCGAGCTTCGCGCTCCTGTTCTGGCAGGTGCGCACCGCGCCGGCCGCCCAACTGCTGGCCATTCCCGGCGCGACGATGCTCGGCATGTACCTGCTCCCGCGCTGGCGCGCGTCGGCGCACATGCTGCCGCGGGTCGGCGGATCGCTCGCGGCGCTCGCGCTGATGACCGGGCTGTGGGCCGTCGTCCCGATCATCGCCTTTCCCGAACCGGCCGAGACCGAACAGGGCGATAGCGGCACGCTGACCTGTTCCGAGCGCGCGGCGTTCGAACCGATCCGCGCGCTGCCCGATGCGACGATCCTGACGCCGATCGACCTTGCGCCCCGCCTCATCGTGATGAGCGGACATAACGGCATCGCCGGCCCCTATCACCGGAACGGCGCGGCGATGCTCGACGTGTTCCACGGGTTTCAGGGCACCGAGGCGCGGCTGCGCGAGACGGTCGACCGCTACGGCGTCGGCTATATCCTGCTCTGTCCGGGGATGCCGGGCGAGGGGCATTACGGGCTCGACGATCCGGCCAGCAGTTACGCCCGGCTCAGCGGGGGCGAACCGCCCGACTGGCTGGAGCCCGTGGCCTTGCCGGCGAACTCGCCCTTCACCCTGTGGCGGGTAGATTGATCCCGAAGGCGCCGACCAGCCCGTCGATGATGAACTGCGCGGCGAGCGCCGCGAGGACGACCCCCAACAGGCGTGTGATCACCGCCTCTATCCGCTGACCGAGCAGCCGCATCAGCGGCCCAGCGGCGAGCAGGGCCAGCAGCGTCAGCAGGAGGATAATGCCGAGCGCGGCCAGCACGACGAGCGACTCCTCGACTCCCCGGCTGCGCGCTTCGAGCAGCATGATCGAGGCGATCGTGCCCGGGCCCGCGATCATCGGCATCGCCATGGGAAAGGCGGATACGTCTTCGATCTCCGGCGTGTCGATGATCTTCTGCGCCCGGTCCTCGCGCCGCTGGGTGCGCTTTTCGAAGACCATTTCGAAGGCGATCAGGAAGAGCATGATGCCGCCGGCGATCCGGAACGCATCGAGCGTGATGCCGAGAGCGCCGAGCAACTGTTCCCCGAGCAGTGCGAAGAAAACGAGAATGAGCGTGGCGATCAAGACCGCGCGAAACGCCATCGCCCGCCGCTGCTGCGGTGTGGCGCCGGTCGTGAGGCTCGCGAAGATCGGCGCGCAACCCGGCGGATCGATGACCACGAAGAAGGTGATGAGCGCGGAGACGAACAGTTCGGTCATGGAATGCGCACCGGCCTGTCGTGAACGAAGACGGAATCCATCGAATCGCCGTCGAACAGCCGGATTTCGAGACGCGTGCCGCCGGACCCGCGATCCTGCCAGGACCAGCGCAACGTGCCATCGGGCGACGCGCCGCCGGTCACCGGCCCCGCCTGCGCGACCGCCGGGCGGCGGAACCGCTGCGGCAGATCCGCGCATGACGCCTGACGAACGGCCGGTTCTTCTCCGGCGGGGATCGGCGCGGCGAGATCCTGTCCGTCGTCGAGCCGCCATCGCCAGCTGCCGTCCTCCTGCCTTTCCCAAACCGTGACGAAATAGCCGTGCCGCGGGCCCGGCCGCACCCAGGGACCGGTGTTGACGACCATCGATCCGTCGCAGGAGACGAAACTGCGCGCCGGCCACCAGCGGACCGCGACCGGCGGATTCTCGAGGCCGTCGAGCGCCGTATGCGCATCGACCGGGTTTGGCGTAAACATGACCGCACCTTCGGCGGCAAAGGCGCGGAACGCGGTCCACTGCCCCTCGGTCTGCGCCATCTCGGCAAAGGCGCGCTCGGCTTCGACCGCGCCGTCGGCGGGCGAGGCCAGAAGCAGCAACGCCGCAATCGCGCTCACAGGCCGTCCGCCGCCGCGAGACCGGCCCGCGCCCGGGCCGCGACCAGCGTATTGCGCAGCAGGACGGCGATCGTCATCGGGCCGACCCCGCCGGGGACCGGCGTGATCGCCTTCACATGCTCGGCCTCGGCGAAGGCGACATCGCCGACCAGCCGGCCCTTCTTTCCTTCCTCGGTCGGCGCCAGCCGGTTGATCCCGACATCGATCACGACCGCGCCGGGCTTCAGCCAGTCGCCCCTCACCATCTCGGGGCGACCGACGGCAGCGACGACGATATCGGCGTTGCGGACGATATCCGGAAGGTTGCGCGTCCGGCTGTGCGCGATCGTGACCGTGCAGTTGGCGTTGACGAGCAGTTGCGCCATCGGCCTGCCGACCAGCTGCGAGCGGCCGACGACGACGGCGTCGAGCCCGGTCAGGTCGCCGAGCCGGTCGTGCAGCAGCATCATGCAACCGAGCGGCGTGCACGGAACCAGTCCCTCTTCGTTGTTCGCGAGCCGGGCGACATTCGTATCGGTGAGACCGTCGACATCCTTTCCGGGATCGATCGCCGCAACCGTCGCGGCTTCGTCAAGCCCGTCGGGCAGCGGCAGCTGGACCAGGATGCCGTCGACCCGATCGTCGGCATTGAGCCGCTCGACGAGCGCGACGAGCTCTGCCTGAGGCGTCGATGCGGGCAGAACGTGCTGGAAACTCTCCATCCCGGCCGCCACGGTCGCCTTGCCTTTGGAGCCGACATAGACCTGGCTCGCCGGATCGTCGCCGACGAGGATGACCGCAAGGCCCGGCTTGCGGCCCGTGGCCTCGACAAATGCGGGCACCTGCCCGGCGATCCGCTCGCGCAGGCCGGCGGCGAAGGCCTTGCCGTCGATGATCTCGGCTGTCATGCGCCCCCTCGTATCGCTACATGCCCACGGCTTGCAGCTGCAGGCTCATCAGGAAGCGAGCCAGCAGGTGCAGCAGCAGAATGACGACGATCGGCGAGAAGTCGATGCCCCCGAAATCGGGCATGAAGGCGCGCACCGGCCGATAGAGCGGATCGGTGATCCGTTCGAGCAGATACAGGAACTGGCGGACGCCGTTATTGTGCGTGTTGATCACGTTGAAGGCGACGAGCCAGCTGAGCACCGCCTGGATGATGATGATCCAGATCAGGATATTGATGAGCAGAATGATGACGCCGAGCAGGGCGGGGACCATGGATATGACTCCTCGGGAACTGTCTCCCGCATCTAGCGATTGCGCCTTACCGATTCAACACAGCCATCCACCGATGACTGCGGTGATCGACTAGAGGGTGCGGATCATCGTGCCCGCGCCGCGACGGGTGAATATCTCGAGCAGCATCGCATGCGGAATCCGCCCGTCGAGTATGACCGCCGCCTCGACCCCGCCTTCGACCGCCTTCACGCAGGTTTCGAGCTTGGGAATCATCCCGCCCGACACGGTGCCGTCGGCCTGCAACTGGCCGATCGTGTCGGGCGAGAGATCGGTGAGCAGCGCGCCCTGCCTGTCGAGCACGCCCGGGACGTCGGTGAGAAGGAACAGGCGCGCCGCGTCCATCGCGCTCGCCACCGCGCCGGCCATCGTATCGGCGTTGATATTGTATGTCTGGCCGGTGGCATCGACGCCGACGGGCGCGACGACGGGGATCATCCCGGCATCGGAAATCGTGTCGATGACGGACCGATCCACCACCGCCGGCTCGCCGACAAAGCCGAGATCCACGGCCTTTTCGATCAGGCTTTCCGGATCGCGCACCGTGCGCCGCACCTTTTCGGCGCGGACAAACCTGCCATCCTTGCCCGAAATGCCGATCGCCCGGCCGCCGGCCTGCCCGATCCAGCTGACCAGTTCCTTGTTGATCGCGCCGGACAGCACCATTTCGGCGATACGCGCCGTTTCCCCGTCGGTCACGCGCAGTCCGTCGACGAACTCGCTTTCGACGCCGAGCTTTTCGAGCATCGCGCCGATCTGCGGCCCGCCGCCATGGACGACGACCGGGTTGATCCCGACCGCCTTGAGCAGAACGACATCCTCGGCGAACTCGCGCGCCGCCTTGGCGTCGCCCATCGCATGGCCGCCATATTTGACGACGAAGGTCGCGCCGGCGAACCGCTGCATATAGGGCAGCGCCTCGACGAGCGTCTCGGCCTTGGCGAGCTGCGCGGGATCGGGGGCGTGCCCGTCTGCGGATATGTCGGTCATGCCGTTTCCTTGCTGTGCGGCGCGCTTCTAGACGCTCTTCGGGTCCCAGCGCAATCGGCGCTAGCCGCCACCGCCGAACGGCCACCAGATGAAGGTCAGCACGAAGGTCGAGGCGGTGAGCAGGAAGCCGATCAGCATCATCAGCCCGTCGCGCGCGGTCAGGCCGACCCCGAAGATCAGCATCGCGACACCGGGCAACGTGACGGCGAAGGGCACGAATTCCAACGGCACCATCGTCAGCGACAGGAAGATCAGGCACAGCGACGCGAACAGAAGGGCGACCCGGCCGGTCGCCCATTCCAGGCGCGGCTGGATCAGCCGGTCTAGCCGTTCGAGCGTGCCATGCGCCTTGTCGCGAAACGCCTCGGCCTTCTGCTTGTCGAAACCGGTATCGAGCATTCGCCGGGGCACCCAGGGATGCGCACGGCCGAACACGATCTGCACCGCGAGCAGCACGATCGCCGCGCCGAGCGCGATCGGCAGGCCGGGCACGCTGCCGATCGGGGAGATGATGACGAGCGAAATCATGACGAGCACCGGGCCGAAGCTGCGCATTCCGAATTCGTCGAGCATGTCCTGCAGCGAGATCTTGTCGCCCCGGGCCGACTCGATGGCTTCGTCGAGCACGTCCTCCAGCGGATGGTCGCTCCGGTCTTTCATGCGGGGCTCAGTCCATCACCCGGAACGCCGCGCGCACTTCGCCGACAAAGGCTTCCGGCCGCTCCATCGCGGCGAAATGGCCACCCCGCTCGACGCTTTCGAAATAGACGATGTTCCTGAAGCGCGTTTCCGCCCAGCGGCGCGAGGCGCGCATGATCTCGTGCGGAAACAGGCTGCAGGCCGCCGGAATATCCACGGGATCGAGATTGGGATTGCCGAAACTGTGCCAGTAGAGCCGTCCCGACGAGGCGCCGGCATTGTTGAGCCAGTAGAGCATGACATTGTCGAGCAGCCGGTCGCGATCGAAGACATTCTCCGGATGACCGTCGCAGTCCGACCAGTCGTGGAATTTCTCCATGATCCACGCCATCTGGCCGACCGGGGAATCGGCCAGCGCATAGCCGAGCGTCTGCGGCTTCGTGCTCTGCTGCTTGGAATAGCCCGCGCCCTTGTCCCGATAGAGAGCAAGGCGCGCGAGGGCGGTCTGCTCTTCCTCGGTCGGGTTCTCGAGAACCTCTTTCGGCGGCGCCGCGACGATCATGTTGAGATGGATGCCCTTGCAACCGCCCTTGTCCTGCGCGCCGATGGCCGACGTCACCATCGCGCCCCAATCGCCGCCCTGGGCATACCAGCCGTCATAGCCGAGCGCGGTCATCAGCTCGTGCCAGCTCTCCGCGATCTTCTGGACCGTCCAGCCGGTCGCCGCCGGCTTGCCCGAAAAACCGTAACCGGGCAGCGAGGGGATCACGAGATGGAACGCGTCTTCCGCCTTGCCGCCATGCGCGACCGGATCGCTGAGCGGCCCGATCGCGTCCATGAACTCGACGACCGAACCCGGCCAGCCATGGGTCATCAGCAGCGGGCGCGCCCCCGGTTCGGGCGAGCGGACATGGAGGCAATGGATGTCGACGCCGTCGATCTCGACGAGATGGTTGGGCCAGGCGTTCAACGCATCTTCGCAGCGCCGCCAGTCATAACCGTCGCGCCAGTAATCGACGAGCTCGCGGACATAGGCGAGGGGAATGCCCTGCTCCCAGTCGTCGACGGTTTCCTTTTCGGGCAGGCGGGTGCGCGCTAGGCGATCCTTGAGATCGTCGAGCTCGGCTTGATCGATCCTGATCTCGAAATCGCGGATGTCACCCAACGTCATCGTCCCTCTCCTATTTGACCGCCATGACCCTGTGCCAATCGATGGCCGGTCCGCAACTCTGAAGGCCCGGCCCGGTCGCAAGATCGATCGAGGCCCAGCGGGCTGTACTCTCATAGGCGCCGATCAGCCATTGCCGGTCGGGAAAATTGAAATACCGGCCGAGCTCGTCATACCCTTCCGCCTCACCAGCCTTGTAGCTCGCTTGGAATAGACCGCCCGGCCGCAATGCGCGATGCACGTTGCCGAGAACGTTCGGCAGATGGGAGCGGCGTACATGCAGCAGGCATGCCTCGGCCCAAATCCCGTCATAGGCCGCCATGGCCGAGAGCTCTTCGAAACGCATGGCGCGAACCGGATGCCCGAGATAAGCTGCCGTGTCGGCCGCAATCTCCGCGCATCCATCGGTCGCATCGACGTCGAACCCGGCCGCGATCACCTCCTTCGTGTCGCGCCCGCCGCCGCATCCCAGCTCCAATATTCGCGCACCGCGCGGCAGCCGGGCGAGGAAGTCGCCCAGCTTCAGGCTCGTGCGAAAACGGCGATGAGCGGCACAAACATCCCGCCACTCGGCCTGGTAAAAGGCCAGCGTTGCAGGGTCCTCGCCCCCGCTCACCGCGTCGGCTGCGGCGTGTCGCCCGAATAATCGTAGAAGCCCCGGCCCGTCTTGCGGCCGAGCCAGCCCGCCTCGACATATTTGACGAGCAGCGGCGCCGCGCGGAACTTGGGGTCGCCGGTGCCCGAATAGAGGACATTGGCGATATGGAGGCAGGTGTCGAGCCCGATGAAATCGGCCAGTGTCAGCGGCCCCATCGGATGGTTGAGGCCGAGCTGGCAAGCGGCATCGATATCCTCGATCCGCGCCACGCCTTCGCCGAGCGCGAACGCGGCTTCGTTGAGCATCGGAATCAGCACCCGATTGACGATAAAGCCCGGCGCGTCGTTGGCATGGACCGTCCGCTTGCCGAGCGCGGTCGCGTATGTCTCGACGAGGTCGACCGTCTCGTCCGACGTCGCCAGTCCGCGGATCACCTCGATCAGGCCCATCAGCGGGACTGGGTTGAAGAAATGCACGCCGATAAAGCGGCTGGCATCGGTCGAGGCCTGGGCGAGCCGCGTGATCGAGATCGACGATGTGTTCGAGGCGAGCACCGCCTTGTGCCCGAGGATCTTCCCCACGTCCTCGAAAATCTTGCGCTTGATGTCCTCGCGCTCGGTCGCCGCCTCGATGACGAGCCCGGCGCTGGCCATCGGCGCGAGATCGCCGACCGGTTCGATCCGTTCGAGCGCGACGTCGCGTGCCTGCGGTTCGAGCTTGTCCTTCTCGACCAGCCGGTCGAGCTGCCGCGCGATGCCGTCGCGCGCCTTTTCGGCGACCTCCCTGGAGACATCGGAGAGCAGGACCCGATAGCCGGCCTGTGCCGAAACCTGCGCGATCCCCGTGCCCATTTGCCCCGCCCCGATAATGCCGACTGCCTGCATGATTGTCCTTTCTCGCTGTGATCCGCGTCACTATCGTCTGGCGCCGCCCTAGGCTAGACTGACGATATGGCTTTCGGCCTCTTCACCCTTTTCGCCGCCGCCCTGGCGAGCCCCGACCCGGCGATCGGCCAGCAACGCAATTTCGGCGACTGGGCGGTCGGCTGCGACAATGGCTGGGCGTGCGAAGCGATCTCGCTGGCGTCCGAGGACTGGAGCATCGGCGACGGCTTCTCGCTGACCGTGCGTCAGGGCGGCGGACCGAACGGCGATAACCGGGTCGGCCTTCGTGCTTTCGAGGATATCGAGACCAACCGCATCGCCTTGCATATCGACGGCGAACCGGCGGCGGTCGCCGAACGGTCCGATGGCGACGAACTGTTTCATTTCGAACCCGGCATCGTCCGGAACCTGCTCTATCGCATCGCCCAGGGCCGGACGGCCGAACTGTACGACGAAGCCGGCGGATCGCTGGGCCGGATATCGCTGTCCGGATCGCGCGCCGCGCTGCTTTACATCGAAGACCGGCAGGGCCGCGCCGGCACGGTGTCCGCATCGGCGGCGGTCGGCGACGAACCGGTATCGACCATTCCCGATCCGCCCGCCATCCCGACGATCACCGCCATGCCGGTGGCGGCCCGGTTCGGCGAGATAGCGGCACCGTTGTCCGATGCCGACGCGCGCGCCCTGCATACTGCCCATGAATGCGACGGCGGACCGGACGAACCGATCCGCAGCGACGCGTTCATACTGTCCGACGCGGCCGATCTCATCCTGATCTCCTGCAGCCGGGGCGCCTATAATTTCAGCGACATCGCCTTTGTCCGCCGGGACGGGGAGGTCCAGCCGGCCCGGTTCGATCATGTGTTCGCCTGGGGCGATGCGCGCGACGTGCCCTTTCTGGTCAACAGCCACTGGAATCCGCAGGACGGGACGCTCGGCACCTATGCCAAGGGCCGCGGGATCGGGGATTGCGGTACCGCCGAACGGTTCGTCTGGGACGGCGCGATGTTCCGCCTGATCGAACGGCGCGAGATGAACAGCTGCCGCGGCAGCGCGCACTGGATCACGGTGTATCGTGCGAATGTCCGCTGGATGACGCCCTGAAGAGACCAAGTCACGGCGCGGACCGTTCGGGCTGCGCCTCGGCCAGGATCAATGCGAACTGATCGGCATCGTCGGTCCATTCGCGGACCATCGTCCAGCCGCCTGCGCGCAGCAGGATGCGCGCATCGCGCTTGCCATATTTATGGCTGTTTTCGGTGTGGATCGTCTCGCCCTCGGCCATTTCGAAGCGCTGACCGGCCACCGAGAAAGTCACATCGCGCCGTGCTTCGATATGCATCTCGATCCGCGCCAGCATGTCGTCCCAGATCGCCCGGTGCCGGAAGGCGTCGACAGGGATATTTCCCGCAAGCTCCCGGTTGATCCGTTCGAGCAGGTTGAGGTTGAACGCCGCCGTCACGCCCGCGGCATCGTCATAGGCGGGAACGAGCACATCCTCTCCCTTCACCCGGTCCATCCCGATCAGCAGCATCGCGCCGGTGCCCAACGTCTCCTTCATCGCACGCAGAAAATCGACGGCCGAAGGCGGGTTGAAATTGCCGATCGTGGAGCCCGGAAAGAAACCGAGTTTCGGCATGCCGGCGATCGAGCCGGGCAGCGGAACCGGATGGGTGAAGTCGGCCTCGACCGGATGGACGAGAAGGCCGGGAAAATCGGCGCTCAGCGCCTCGGCGGACTCGCGCAGAAAATCTCCCGAGATATCGATCGGCACATAGGCGGCCGGATCGATCGCCTCGAGCAACAGCGGCGTCTTCGCCGAAGAACCCGAGCCGAACTCGACCACGGCGCGATCCGGGCCGATCGCGTCTCCCAGCGCGCCGGCATTGCCGGCGAGGATCGAGCGTTCGACCCGGGTCGGATAATATTCGGGGAGCTCGGTAATCTCTTCGAACAGTTCCGAGCCGCGCAGATCGTAGAACCAGCGGGCGGGTATCGCGCGCGGCCGCGTTGCGAGCCCGGCGAGCACATCGTCGCGAAAGGCGGGATCGACGCCCGCATCCAGTTCGATATCGGCCATGTCAGAGGTCTCTTGCGAGGCGAAGACCCGCGAACTGCCAGCGCATGTGCGGATAGAAGAAGTTGCGGTAACTGGCCCGGCCATGGCCGCGCGGCGTGCCGCAGCTTGCGCCCTTCAGGACGTACTGGCCGACCATGAACTTGCCGTTATATTCGCCGACCGCCCCCTTGGCCGTGCGGAAACCGGGATGCGGCATATAGGCGCTGCCCGTCCATTCCCAGACATCGCCGAACATCTGGCGCAGTCCCTCGCCGGGGCCGACGGGCCGCGGGCGGACATCGCCGGGGCGGTCGAGCTGGTTGCCGGCGCCCGAATCGAGCCCGGCGGCCGCGACTTCCCATTCTGCCTCGGTCGGCAGGCGGTAGCCGGTCCAGCGGGCAAAGGCGTCGGCCTCGTAATAGCTGACATGACAGACGGGCGCGGCAAGATCGAGCGGGCGGGCGCCGGCCAGCCCGAAGCGATACCATTGGCCGTCGTCGCGCTTGCGCCAGTAGAGCGGCGCGGCGATCCGGTTCTCCCGGACCCAGGCCCAGCCCTCGGACAGCCAGTGTTCGTGATTGCCGTATCCGCCATCCTCGATAAAGGCGATCCACTCGCCCGTCGTGACGAGCCGGTCCGCAATCGCATGCGGGTTGAGATAGACCGTGTGGCGCGGCCCTTCGCAATCGAAGGTGAAGCCCTCTTCATCGCACCCGATTTCCGCCTCGCCTTCATGGCCCCTGATCCAGCACAGTTCGCCGGGCGATTCCCGGGTGCCCAGCGGCGTCGCCTTGAACATCGCCGGTTCGAGCGGATTTTGCGCGAACAGGTGCTGGATATCCATCAGGAGCAGTTCCTGATGCTGCTGCTCGTGATGGAGGCCGAGTTCGAGCAGAGCGCGCGGCTCGTCTCCGAGATCGGGCAGCGCCGCGACGACCGCATCGTCGACATGGCGGCGATAGGCAAGCACCGCGTCCAGTGCGGGCCGGGTGATCATCCCGCGCCGCGCCCGGACCTGCCGCTCGCCCTCGGCTTCGTAATAGCTGTTGAACAGGAACGGCCAGTCATCGTCGAACAGCGCATAATCCGGCACATGATCGCGCAGGATGAAGGTCTCGAAAAACCATGTCGTATGCGCGAGATGCCATTTGGCCGGCGAGGCGTCTTCCATCGACTGCACGGTGGCATCGGCATCGGAGAGCGGCGCGGCGAGCGCCTCGGTCAACGCCCGGACATCCGAAAAGCGCGTTGCGAGGCTGCTGGCCGCAAGGGAGGGGATTGCGCGCGTCGCCATGATTCGTCTCCAAGCATCCCCGTTCCGGCGACCAGGGTCAACTGACACTCGTCGCAAAGTTCACCCACGTCACGCGCCGGTGTGGCGGACGACCCTAACCCGTAAACATTTCATTTTCTTGTCGAAAAAACGCGACAGGCTGTCGGGCTTTTCCGCACTTGAAAGGGAACGTAACAGGAACGATTGGCGAAGGAAAGCCGGGTCTGCGCGCGCCAGCTAGCGCGTTGCGCCCGGCACCCAGAGGATATCGCCCTCGCCGTCCGCATTGATCGCGCGCGCCATGACGAACAGATGGTCGGATAGCCGGTTGATATAGGCGAGCGCCTGCGGGTTCAGGC
>NZ_JBQLZM010000034.1:0-8693 GCF_052168275.1 Parasphingopyxis sp.
TGTACATCATCTGGGGCGCGCGCGTCGAAGAGGGCGAGGAAATGCCCGCGCCGACCAATGAGGAAGAAGTGGAAATGCAGAAGGTGCTGAAGAAGCGCCTGAAGGAAAGCCCCGGCTTCTTCACCAGGACTCGCGACGCGATCAAAGGCGTGTCGGAAGAAACGACGACCGGCGTGTTGCGCCTTTACGAACTCGCCAAGCAGGCCAAGCTGCCTTTCCCGGCGATCAATGTGAACGACAGCGTCACAAAGTCGAAATTCGACAATAAATATGGCTGCAAGGAAAGCCTGGTCGACGGCATCCGCCGCGCGACCGACGTGATGATGGCGGGCAAGACCGCCTGCGTCGCCGGCTATGGCGATGTCGGCAAGGGCTCGGCCGCTTCGCTGCGCGGCGCCGGCGCCCGCGTCATGGTGACCGAGATCGATCCGATCTGCGCGCTGCAGGCGGCGATGGACGGTTTCGAGGTCGTGACGATGGACGAGGCCGCGCCGCGCGCCGACATCTTTGTCACCGCGACGGGCAACAAGGACGTCCTGACCATCGAGCATATGCGCGCGATGAAGGACATGGCGATCGTCGGCAATATCGGCCACTTCGACAACGAGATTCAGGTCGGCGCGCTCAAGAATCTCGAACATGTCGAGGTCAAGCCGCAGGTCGACATGTACACCTTCCCGGACGGCAAGCGGATTCTGCTGCTTTCGCAGGGCCGTCTCCTGAACCTCGGCAACGCGACCGGCCATCCGAGCTTCGTGATGTCGGCAAGCTTCACCAACCAGGTGCTTGCGCAGATCGAGCTGTTCAACAATCACGGCACCTATGGCCATCAGGTCTATGTGCTGCCCAAGCATCTCGACGAGAAGGTGGCGAAGCTGCACCTCGACAAGCTGGGCGTCCAGCTGACCGAGCTGTCGAAGGAACAGGCCGCCTATATCGGTGTCGAAACGCACGGACCGTTCAAGTCGGACCAGTATCGCTACTAATTCCATCCGCGCTCACAGGGCGCGAGAGGAAAAAAAAGGCCGAGGCGGTGAGAATCGCCTCGGCCTTTTTGCGTCTTGGTGGTGCCGCTTCGACCAATGGTTGCGCCGGATCGATTAACCGCAGACGAAACATACTTGATATGATGTAACATTCTGCTTAGGACGCTGCCGTTCACGTAAAAACGGAAGAGTTTGCAATGCGTCACTACGGAATCCTCGCGGCCGGTGCGGCCATCATCGCAACCCCTGCAATGGCGCAGGACCCGGAGCGGCAGGGCGATCACATCCATGGGGAAGGGGAAGCGGGCATCGTCGTGACCGCGCGCTTCGTCGACGAGCTGGACCTGATTGCCGGCACATCGACGCTTTCCGGTACGGCGCTCGACCAGAGCATCCGTCCGCAGATCGGCGAGACGCTGACGGCGCTGCCCGGCGTGTCGGCAACGTCCTTCACGCCCGGTGCGTCGCGGCCCGTGCTGCGCGGTTTCCAGGGCGAGCGCATTCGGGTGCTGACCGACGGGATCGGCGCGATCGATGCCTCCAACACCTCCGCCGACCACGCCGTGACCATCGATCCGATCACCGCCTATCGGATCGAGGTGTTGCGCGGTCCGGCGGCGCTGCTGTTCGGCAGCCAGGCGATCGGCGGCGCGGTCAATGTGTTCGACCGGCGCATCCCGCGCGAAATCCCGGACGAAGTCGCCCATATCGACGCAGTCGGTTCATACGGCTCGGCGGCCGACGAATACAGTATCGCCGCCGGGATCGATGTCCCGCTGACGAGCAATCTCGTAATCCATGTCGATGGCAGCTATCGCGAGAGCGACGACCTAGACATCGCCGGGTTCACGCTCGCGCCGGCCTTGCGCGCCGAGCAGCTGGAGATTGCCGCGGAAGAGGCCGAGGAGGGCCATTTCGAGGAGGCCGAAGAGGCGCTCGAGCTCGCAAATCTGCGTGGCACCGTGCCCAATTCCGCCACCGAAACGCTGACTGCGGGTGCGGGCATCGCGCTGATCGAGGAATGGGGCAATATCGGGGTTTCGGTCAGCTATTTCGACACCGATTACGGCATACCCGCGCGGCCGGGCGCCGAACATGTGCATGGCGAGGAAGAGGGCGAGGAAGAAGAAGGCGAAGAGGAGGAGGAGGAAGGACCGGTCACGATCGGGCTCGAACAGATCCGCGCGGACCTGCGCGGCGAAGTCCGGATCGGAGGCGGTTTCCTTGAGAGTATCCGAATCCGTCTCGGCTATTCCGACTATGAGCATATCGAGTTCGAGGGCGACGAAATCGGCACACGCTTCTTCGTCGAGGGTCTCGAGGGCCGGCTCGAACTCGTCCAGCGTGCGCGGGGCAGCTGGCGGGGCGTGATCGGCGGCCAGCTCTATGTCCGCGATTTCAACGCGATCGGCGCGGAAGCCTTCGTACCGAAAAACGATACCGAACAGGTCGGCCTGTTCACCCTGCAGGAGTTCGATCTCGGCGCCGTGCATGTCGAGATGGCCGGCCGCTACGAGCATACGAGCGTCAGCAGCGCGCCGGTTGGCATCGACCGCAGCTTCGATGCTTTCTCGGGCGCGATCGGCGCCAATGTCGACGTCGCGCCGGGCGTCATCGTCGGCGTGAACCTGTCGCGCGCCGAACGCGCGCCGTCGGCCGAGGAACTGTTCTCGAACGGCCCGCATATCGCGACCCAGGCGTTCGAGATCGGAAATCCGGACTTCGACACCGAAAAGAGTATCGGCCTCGAAGCCTATGTCCGCGGCGAGGTCGGCGGGCTGAATTTCGCGCTGACCGGCTATGCAAGCTGGTTCGACGATTTCATCTTCGATGCCGATACCGGCGCCGAGGAAGACGGGCTGCCCGTGTTCCAGTATTTCCAGCGCGACGCGACCTATTACGGGTTCGAAGCGGAAATCTCCGCGACCCTGGCCGAAGTCGGCGCTTTCCGGATCAACGCCGATTTCGTCGGCGACTATGTCCGTGCGACGATCAAAGACGGCGGCGGCCCGATACCCCGCATCCCGCCGCTGCGCCTGCTCGGCGGCATCGAAGCGCAGTCGGACCGGTTCGACGCCCGCGCCGAGGTCGAATGGGTCGACGAGCAGGATCGGGTTGCGGCGTTCGAAACGCCGACCGACGATTTCACGCTCGTCAACGCCTCGCTCGCTTGGCGGCCCTGGGGACGGGCGAACGGCACGTCCTTCTTCGCGTCGGTCAACAACATCTTCGACGTCAATGCCCGGCGCCACGCCTCGTTCACCAAGGATTTCGTCCCGCTTGCCGGTCGCGATTTCCGGTTCGGGGTCCGGTTCAGCTTCTAGCGCTCCGGCCTGGGAGCCGAACCGGCGGCAATTCGCCGATCACTCCCAGCCCGATCGGCATCGCATCTTCCCGAACCCCCCATCGAGGGGCTAGAAGTGCTCCCATGGTTCGGGGCGGCAGCGCATAATGATCACGATTTCGACGACCGCGGCCGTCGTCTCCGGCATGCTGCTCGCCGCGTGGCTGGGCGTGGCCGTCTGGGCGACCGCGCTAGGACTGAGGCGCAAGGCGGCCGGCGAGCGGGCGGCTGCGGCGGCGCGGCGCGGCGGGATGCTGCTCGAAAGCGCGCCCATGGTGTTCATGGTGATCGACGCGAAGGGCCGGATCGACGCTGGCCCCGGTCTCGCCGAATGGCTGGGTTTCTCAGCACCGCCCAAACGCCTCGCAGACTTGAAAGACGTGCTCGGCGATGATCGATTCGCCGATTTTTCCGAAACGGTGAAAGCGGCCTGCCGCACCGCCAAGCCGTTCGGGATGGAATTGCGCGTCACGGGTTCCGATCGCATCCTGTATGCGCAAGGCGGGCCCGCGCCCGACGAACTGGGCGGCAACCAGGCGGCGATGGTCTGGATTTTCGACGCGACCGATACCCGCAGCGAAATTCTCGCATTGACCAGCCGCGCCGACCGGGCGGTGGAAGCGCTGGACGCGCTGTCCGGCCTGATCGAGGCCGCGCCGTTCCCGATGTGGCATCGCGGTCCCGATCTGCGCCTGACGCTCGTCAACCAGGCCTATGTCCGCGCCGTCGAGGCGGAGAACGCGGCCGAGGTCATCGCGCGTGGGCTCGAACTCATAGAGATGTCGGGCCGCGACAGCGCCCAGGCCGTCGCGGCGCGCGTCCGCGAGGAAGAGAAGGCGCATGCCCGCACGGTCCCGGCGACCCTGGGCGGCGAACGGCGGATGATGCAGATCGTCGACGTGCCCTTGGGCGACGCCGGCGTCGCCGGTTATGCGGTGGATATCGAGCAGCTCGAACAGGCGCGCGCCGAACTCGGCCGTTTCGCCCGCGCCCAGCGCGACATGCTCGACCTGCTCTCGGCCGGCGTCGCGCAGTTCGGTCCGGACCGTGCGCTCATCTTCTCCAACCAACCGTTCCAACGCATCTTTGAGATGAAGACCGAATGGCTGGCAGATCGCCCAGAATTCGATCGCGTGCTCGATCGGATGCGCGAGGCGGATCGGGTGCCCGAGGCGCGCGATTTTCCCGAGTGGAAGGCCGAGCGGCGCCAATGGTTCCAGTCGGGCGATGAACCCATCGAGGAGAATTGGCTGCTGACCGACGGCACGCATCTGCGGGTCGTCGCCCAGCCGCTGCCCGACGGCGGCCTGCTGCTGATCTTCGAAGACCGGACCGAACAGGCTCAGCTGGCCAGCGCGCGCGATATCCTGCTGCGCGTCCGGACCGCGACGCTGGACAATCTCTCCGAGGCGATCGGCGTGTTCGCGGCGGATGGCCGGCTCCATATCTGGAACCGGCGGTTCAAGGAAATCTGGGGTTTCGATGAAGGCTTGCTGGCCACGCATCCGCGCGTCGACGATCTCACGCAAGCCATCGCCGACCAGTTTCTCGGCAGCGGCAGCGCCGAGGCGATCCAGAATGCCGTCCGCGTCGCGACCGGCGAGCGGCAGCAACAGGGCGGCCGTCTGGCCCTGCGCGACGGCCGCTATTTCGATTTCGCCGCCGTGCCGCTGCCCGACGGCAACGCGCTGTTCACCCTGCTCGACATCTCGGACAGCAAGCGGATCGAGGCCGCGCTGATCGAGCGCAACGAGGCGCTGGAAGCCGCCGACCGGCTCAAGACGGCCTTCGTATCCAATATCAGTTACGAGCTGCGCACCCCGCTGACCTCGATCGCCGGCTTCGCCGAGATGCTCGACGGCGGCTATGCGGGCGAGCTGCCCGAACAGGCGGGCGATTATGTGAAGGCGATCCTCGATTCCGTCGCGACGCTGCGCGTCCAGATCGACGAGGTGCTCGATCTGACCCAAGGCGAGGCGGAAGACCTGCCGATGGCGCGCGAGGAAGTCGATCTCCAGCTGCTCTGCGAAGAGGCGGCCGCCGACGCGCGCCAGCGGGCCGCCGCGCGCAATCACGAATTCGTCGCCGAGATCGACTGGTCGGTCGGCAGCGTGACCGGCGACGCTCGCCGCCTGCGCCAGTCGCTCGACCATCTGCTTCGCAACGCGATCCGCTACACCCCCGAAGGCGGCCGCATCCTGCTCCACGCCGAGGGCACGACGACCGAAGCGCGGATCACGGTATCCGACAATGGCGCGGGTATCAGCGAAGATGAGCAGGCCCGCGTCTTCGACCGCTTCCACCGCGGCGCCGGCGAGCAGCAGTCACGCGCCCTGGGCTTAGGCCTGCCGCTGACGAAACAGTTTGTCGAAGCGCATGGCGGGACGCTGGAGCTGAAAAGCGAACCGGGCGAGGGGACGTTTGTGACGATCGTGCTGCCGCGGGACGGAGCCGAATAATTGGCAAGCGGGATGACCCTCGCGGATGAGGAGGCAACGCTCGCTCTCGGCGCGCGTATCGCGTCCATTCTGCGACCCGGAGACGCCATCGCGCTTCATGG
This sequence comes from Parasphingopyxis sp., assembly GCF_052168275.1. Lineage (GTDB taxonomy): Bacteria > Pseudomonadota > Alphaproteobacteria > Sphingomonadales > Sphingomonadaceae > Parasphingopyxis. The sequence goes on from NZ_JBQLZM010000034.1 coordinate 5,891, forward strand.
CGATCTCGGGGCGGGCAAGACGACGCTGGCGCGGAGCATTCTCCAGGCGCTGGGGCTCGAAGGCGAGGCGCCGAGCCCGACATTCGCCATTGTCCAGCCCTATGAACCGCCCGAAACGCGCATTCCCGTCTGGCATATCGATCTCTATCGGCTCGAGGATCCCGAGGAGGCGCGCGAACTCGGGCTTGACGAAGCGAGGCGCGACGTCGCGATGCTGATCGAATGGCCCGAGCGGCTCGGCGCGGGGCTGTGGGAGGATGCATTGCGGCTCCACCTTTCCATCGCGCATAAGCAGGATGCAGGCGGGGCGGGGCGTTCCGCCGCTCGGCGCTTGACAGCGACGATTCCGCCCGCTTGGGAGACGCGATGGCCACCAGCATGAAAAACCCCGAGTCCGCGCCCGATTTCCTCGCCGCCAATGGCTGGGGAGACGGCGCGCTCTTGCCGCTCGCCGGCGATGCCTCCTTCCGCCGCTATTTCCGCGTCGTCGCGCCGGGGCGGACCGCCGTGCTCATGCATGCGCCGGCCGATGTGGAGGACAGCCAGCCCTTCATCGATGTCGCCGATCATCTGAATCGCCTGGGTTTCGCCGCGCCCAAGATCATGGCGAGCGATCTGGATGAGGGCCTCATCCTGCTCGAGGATTTCGGCGACGCGCGGATGCGCGAGGTAGTCGACGCCGCGCCGGAGAGCGAGGCGCGCATCTACCGCGATGCGGTGACCCTGCTCGGCGTGCTGCACCGGTGGGGCGCCGGCGATCTGCCAGCTTACACGATGGAGGAGTATCTGCGCGAGGCGCGGCTGTTCACCGAATGGTACGCCCCGGCGCTCGAGCTGACCGTCGACGAAACCGGTTTCGACGCGGCCTGGGAGAAGGTGCTCGCGCCGATCGTGGATTTTCCCGAGCCGGTGACGGTGCTGCGCGACTATCATGCGGAAAATCTGATGCTGCTCGAAGGGCGGCATGGGATCGGCGCGTTGGGGCTGCTCGATTTCCAGGACGCGCTGGCCGGGCATCCGGCCTATGACCTCGTTTCGCTGCTCCAGGACGCGCGCCGCGACGTCACCCGGGAGCTCGAGGAGAATATGCTGACCCATTATCGCGTGACCAATCCGGTCGACGGCGACCCGCCGTTCGAAGCGGCCTATGCGATTCTCGGCGCGCAGCGCAACGCCAAGATCCTCGGCATCTTCACCCGGTTGTGGAAGCGCGACGGCAAATCGCGCTATCTGTCCTACCAGGCGCGGGTCTGGCGCTATCTGGAGCGCGATCTCCGGCATCCGGCGCTGGCGCCGGTCGCCGCCTGGTTTTCCGCTAACGTACCCAATGGCAAGCGGGCGGACGCCTGGCAGGGAGGATCGCCGCGATGAACAAGTTTACCGCGCCCCTCGCGATCCGTCCCGCGGCCGACGGCCCGGCCGTCGATACGGCTATGGTCATGGCGGCCGGGCTCGGCAAGCGGATGCGGCCGCTGACCGCGACGACGCCCAAGCCGCTGATCCAGGTGCAGGGCCGCGCGCTGCTCGATCATGTGCTCGACCGGCTGCGCGATGCCGGCGTCGCCAAGGCGATCGTCAACGTCCATTACCTGGCCGATGCGGTCGAGGCGCATGTCGCGCGCCGCGCGGGCGATATCGCCATCACCGTATCCGACGAGCGGTCCGAATTGCTCGAAACCGGAGGCGGGGTTGCCAAGGCGCTGCCGCTGATCCAGGCCGATCCGTTCTTCGTCCTGAACTCGGACGTCATGTGGATCGACGGGCCCAGTGATACGCTCAGGCTCCTCGCCGCGCGCTGGAACCCGGACAAGATGGATGCGCTGCTGCTGCTCATCCCGCAGGCGCATGCCCATTGCCACAAGGGCCGCGGTGATTTCCACATGGACAGTGTCGGCCGGATTTCGCGGCGCGGGCGCGGCAAGATAGCCCCGTTCGTCTATTCGGGTATCCAGCTCGTCTCCAAGCGCTTGTTCGCCGATGCGCCGTCCGGGCCGTTCTCGACCAACATCCTCTGGGACCGCGCGATCGAACAGGGCCGCGCCTACGGGCTCGCACATCAAGGGTTATGGTTCGATATCGGCACGCCGCCCGCGATCAAGAAGGCGGAGGCCATGCTCGTGGATGGCTGAGGCCGTCCGCCCCAAAGTCTTCACGATCCCGCCGCACCGGGCCTTTGCCGACGCGCTCGCCGCCGGATTGCTCAAAAGCCATGGAAAAGATCCGCTCGGGCTCGCCCGCGGCATCGTTCTCGTCCCGACCAACCGGACGGCGCGCGCGATCCAGGACGCGTTCGTCCGGCGCGCCGAGACCGGCCTGCTCCTGCCGCGACTCGTGCCGATCGGCGATCCGGAAATCGCGGAAACCCTCGGCAGCGCGCTCGATCCGATCGGGGAAGGGGCAGATGTCCCGCCCGCGATTCCGCCGCTCGAACGCACGATGCGGCTGGCGACGCTGGTCCAGCAGGTTCGGCGCCGGATGGACGACCCGGTCGATGCGGGCGAAGCGGTCCGTCTCGCTCGCGATCTCGGCGCGACGCTCGACCAGCTGCTGATCGAGCGTGTCGATCCGCGAAAGCTTCCGGATAGTGTCGAGGCCGATCTGTCGCATCACTGGCAGGTGTCGCTCGACCAGCTTGCCGTGGTCCTCGAACAATGGCCGGCGGAGCTCGAACGGCTCGGCAAGATCGACATGGCCGAGCGCCGCAACCGGCTGCTCGATCATGTCGCGCAGCGATGGACAGCCGCGCCGCCGCACGGTTTCGTCGTCGTCGCCGGCATCGCCTCGACGTCGCCCGCCGTGGCCG
>NZ_JBQLZM010000035.1:0-17870 GCF_052168275.1 Parasphingopyxis sp.
CAACTCCGTCAGGAGCTCGCGATTGCGTTCGTCCAAGGCGAGGATCTCGGCGGCTATCGGTTCATGACCGCGCTTCGCCATCGCGGCGTCGAACGCGTCGGGATCGTCCCGGATTTGTTTTAGATCATGCATGGCGGGCGCTATGGCTGGCACAGTCTTTTGGCGCAACCCTCAAGCCCGTCGCGCGTTGGGTTGGCAGAAGGAGAAAAATTCCATGCGAATGCCGAATGATGTCTTCGTCGTGGTCGCCGATGGCCGCAAGATGCTGTTCTTCCGCAACGAGGGCGACGCCGATTATCCGCAGCTCGAACTCGAGCGGAAACGCAAGCAGGACAATCCGCCGAACCGCGAACAGAAGACCGACGAAGCGGGGCGCAGTTTCTCCAGCGCCGGTCCGCGCCGCAGCAAGATGCAGGAGACGGATTATCACCAGCTGGAGGAAGACCGGTTCGCGGCGGAGACCGCCGACCTGCTCTACAAGCGCGCGCATGCCAACGATTTCGAGAAGCTGATCATTGTCGCGCCGCCGAAGACGCTGGGCGAACTCAGGAAGAATTTCCATCGGAGCGTCAGCGACCGGATTATCGGCGAGATCGACAAGGACCTGACCGGTCACACGATCGAGGATATCGAGAAGATCATCAAAGCCGCCGACTGAGCGGTAGGCGACAGGGGCGGAATCAGAAAGCGGCGCAATCCAAAGGGGAGGATTGCGCCGCTTCTCGTCTGTCAGACGAAGTCGGTGTTAGGCAGCCGCCTGTTTTCTCTTCTTCCAGCGCCGGCGCGCGACGAGCGCGGCCGCACCGCCACCGAAGAGCAACAGCATCGGCGGGGCCGGAACATCGGTTCCGCTGCTAGAACCGTTGCTGCTGGAGCCGTGGCTACTCGAACCGTGGCTGCTCGACCCGCGGCTGCTCGAGCCGTGACCGAAGCTGCTGGAGCCGCCGGTGGCACCGCTCGACGTCGAGCTGCTGGTCGACGAACTGCTCGAGGAACTGGTCGAGGACGAGCTGGAACTGCTGGTCGAGGAACTGGTCGAGGACGAACTGCTGACATTGCCCGAGCTGCTGCTCGTCGAGCTCACATTGCCCGAAGAGGTGGTGCTGCTGACATTGCCGGACGATGTCGTGCTGCTGACGCCGCCGGTCGATGTCGAGGACGAGCTGCCGCCCGACGATGTCGAGCTGGAGCTGCCGCCCGTGGACGTCGAACTGCCGCCCGTGGATGTCGAGCTGCTGTTCTCGTTCTTGATGATGATATCGCCTTCGCGGACGAAGAACCCGCCGCCGCCAGACGAGCCGCCGCCGCCGAAGAATCCGCCGAAGAATCCGCCGCCGCCGCCGACAAAGCCGCCGCCGCCGCCGACAACGCCGACTTCGCCGCCGCCGCCGCCAAAGGTCGGGATTTCACCGATGATCGGCGCGGGAACCTCGTAGACCGCCGGCGCGGGTGCTGCGACCTGGTTGGTCACGCTGACCACGGTCGGCGCAGGTGCGCAGGTCGTCGTCCGCTGGATACTGCGAACCCGGCGTATCTTGCGGTGAACGCGGGGCCGGTTGCCGATGCTCCGCGCCGCGACGCGGGGCTGCGCCGTGCGCACTTCGGCGGGTCCGCCTGCCGGCGCTTCGGCCACATGAACCGCACCGCCGCCGACGATCGCGCCGCCGCACGCACAGGCACATAATTTTGCAAGAGCCATTCTGACAGACATCGGCTTTCTCTTTCCTGTTGTTCAGAGTACCGGACCAGTTCTGCCTGTCGGCACTCAGTCCGCTGCTCGACATCGGCACAAGGCATCAAAGAAACATTAATCGCAATATCGTTAACCATGTTTTCAATGGTTAATCAGATGTTTGGACTGCTCGCCTTTCAATTTTCTTGGTTAATGTCCCATTGGGGGGCAGTTTCACCTCCGGATCGCCGCGCGACGCAGATCGTGACGATCGGAACGATTTGCCGGGATAGCGGGGCGCGAACGCCCATTGGGCGATTCGTTGCTTGTACGAACCCGAGCGGATGAGTATAGGCCCGCGCCATGGCGGGACGCCGGATCATCCTTTGATTCGACGCGGTTCTGCGTCGCACGTTTAGTATCAGGCCGGTTCGGCAGTGGAGGAATGGCACATGGCAACAGCCGCGCAATCATCCAAGAAAAGCGGCGCCCGCAAAGCCAGGAAGAACAGCGGCGATCTGAACCGACCTCCCGAAAGCGACATTGTACTGGACCATGACGCGCCGTTCATGGGCGAAGCGCACCAGGCCTATTTCCGGCAGAAACTCCTCGACTGGAAAGCCAGCATCGTGCGCGATGTGGACGGGACGCGCGAGCAGCTGCGCGAAGGGCCGATCCGCGAGCCCGACGCCACCGACCGCGCCTCGAGCGAAACGGACTGGTCGATCGAACTGCGCCGCCGCGACCGGCAGCGGAAACTGGTCGCGAAGATCGATGCCGCGCTCCGGCGACTCGACAAAGGCGAATTCGGTTACTGCGTGGTCACCGGAGAGCCGATCTCGCTGGCGCGGCTCGACGCCCGTCCGATCGCGACGATGACGGTCGAGGCGCAGGAGCGGCACGAGCGCAACGAGCGCCTGACCCGCGACGAATAGACCGCGATCGGTTGGAGCGCCGCGAACCCGTTAATGGGTAACGAGTTTTTCCTTGATCTTCAGCTTCTGTTTCTTGAGTTCGGCGAGTTTTATCTGGTCGGGTGAGGGGCGCTGCATTTCCGCGTTGATCTTCGCGTCGAGGCCGGCATGCTTGGCTTCAAGGGCGGACTCATGAGCATTATCCATCACTCTCTCCTTAGCTGGTATCGGCGAAGCTAACCCAATTCGCCGCCTCTTGTCTGCCCCCAATTTGGCCTCCGGGCGACGGGCCGTGGTCTTGCAACCGCGAGGCGTTGATGACATCGCTTTTGGCCATGGAAGAAGCGATCCTGAGAGTGAAACTGGCAGCGCTGAAATCGGAACATCGCGATCTCGACGGCGCGATCGACGCGCTGCTCGAAGCGCCGGCCAAGGACCAGCTCCAGCTCGCGCGCCTGAAGAAGCGCAAACTGCGCCTGCGGGATGAAATCGCCGAGATCGAGGACCGGCTGCTCCCCGATATCATCGCCTGATCGCCGCGAAGACGCGCCGGTTTGCAGAACGCAAAAAGGGCCGGCCCGGACATCCGGACCGACCCCAATTCTTCAGACCTCCGGCCGCTTAGGCGGCTTCGCGATCCTCGTCGTTATGCGCACCGATCGTTTTCGGGGCATTGTCGCCGCCGCTGATCGCGATCTTGCGCGGCTTCTTCTCTTCGGGGATCTCGCGGACCAGCTCGATATTGAGCAGGCCGTTCGCATAATCCGCGCCGGTCACCTTGATTGTGTCGGCCAGTTCGAAGCGGCGCTCGAAGGCGCGCGTGCCGATGCCGCGATGCAGGAATTCCCGCGAGGCATCGTCTTCGCGTTCGGCGACACGGCCGGTGATGATCAGCACATTTTCATGCACCGTCACATCGAGCTCGTCTTCGGCGAATCCCGCAACCGCCATCGAAATCCGATAGGCGTCGTCACCGAGCTTTTCGATATTGTACGGCGGATAGGCATTGCCTTCGCCGCGGGTTGCCGCGTCGACGAGCCGGTTCAGATTCTCGAAACCGACCGACGAACGGAGGAGGGGGGTAAAATCAAAACTGCGCATGGTCAAAAATCCTTTCGATAAGCGATTTAAGAGTGTTTTCGGCCCGCGGGATAGCCGCGCGGCCTGTCTCGCCCGTCCCGAAAATGGCGACGGCCTCGACACCATCCAGATAGGATTTCGTCGGCGTTTTTCAAGAGGGTGGGGGACGCCCCGTATCGGGACATTTGCCGGTTAACCAGCACCGCTCACCCTGTTTGGGCTTGGGCGGATTGCGCGGCTGTGGCAAGAGGCTCGCCTATGCCGGACGGAGTCGCCCAAACCCAGCTCACGCGCAAGCTCGTGGACTCGCTCTATGTCGAAGCCATGGTTCTGGCGGACGAGGCGCGCGCCTATTTCGAGGACCATGGCGTCGAGGCGCGCGACAGCCTGCCGCCGGCGCAACGCGTCGGTTACGCGGTCGAGTCGCTGAAGGTGACGACGCGCCTCATGCACGTGATCGCCTGGCTGCTGACCTGGCGCGGCGAAGCCAATGGCGAAATCGATGCGGAGCAGGCACGCCACCCCGATCGCCGCCTCGGGCTGACGGCCCGCAGCGACCCCACCATGGTCGACATGCTGCCCGAGGGTGCCCAGCGCCTGATCGTGGCGAGCGAAGAGCTCCACAAGCGCGTCCGGCGCCTGGAGCAGGATCTGCTCGCGCCGCCCGAAGAGCCCAAGGCCAGCCCGGCGCGCAGCCTGCTCGGCCGACTGGAACGGGCGTTCTGATTTTCGTCAGAAGATTCCTTGCCGCGCTGAACGGCAAGGTTCGGTCTGACCAATCAATATAAACGCTCGAGCAGACTTTCCTTCGCCGCGCGGTATTCGGCTTCCAGCCGGTCGACCCGGTCGGCGATGCTCTCGACTTTCTCGACCGCGCCGACGCCCTGGCCCGCGCCCCAGATATCCTTCCAGGCCTTCTTCTCCTGGTTGCCGCCCGAGCCGAAATCCATCGTCTTATAGTCGCCTTCGGGAAGATTGTCGGGATCGAGCCCCGCATTCTCGATCGACTGGCGCAGATAATTGCCCTTCACGCCGGTGAAGAGGTCCGAATAGACGATATCGGCGGCCCGGCCCTCGACCACGCCCTGCTTGTACTCCTCTACGGCATTGGCCTCCTCGGTCGCGATGAAGGCGGAGCCGATATAGGCGAGATCGGCGCCCATCGCCTGCGCGCCGAGGATCGCCGCGCCCGTCGCCATCGAGCCCGAGAGCAGCAGCGGTCCGTCGAACCATTCGCGGATTTCGGAAACCAGTGCGAAGGGCGAAATCGTGCCCGCATGGCCGCCGGCACCCGCCGCGACCGCGATGATCCCGTCCGCGCCCTTTTCGACCGCCTTGCGCGCGAAGCGGTCGTTGATGATGTCGTGCAGCGTGATGCCGCCCCAATTGTGGACCGCGTCGTTCAGTTCGACCCGCGCGCCCAGCGAGGTGATCGTGATCGGCACCTGCCATTTCTCGCAGGTCGCGAGATCCTCTTCGAGCCGGTTGTTCGATTTGTGGACGATCTGGTTGACCGCGAAGGGCGCAGCCGGGCGATCGGGATTGTCCCGGTTGTGCGCGGCCAGTTCCTCGGTGATCTGGTGCAGCCACTCGTCGAGCATCGTCTGAGGCCGGGCGTTCAGCGCCGGGAAGGAACCGACGATCCCCGCCTTGCATTGCGCGATGACGAGTTCCGGACCCGAAATGATGAAGAGGGGCGCGCCGACCAGAGGCAGGCGCAGCGTATCGAAGAGAGGGCTGGGTAAGGTCATTTCGGTTTCCTAGCGAAACTTATTTCGCTGTCCAGCGGGTAATTTGGATGGGCGCGCGCAGCGGCCTATTCCTCCGGCACGAGAATCCGTTCCAGTTCGCCTGCGACGTGGACACGGAACACGACCGCGCGGGCGCCGTCCGGGCCGCCGCGCGGAGAATGGATGGCGCGCGGCGGAATGACGTGGGAATCGCCCGCCGCCTTTTGTTGGGCCTTGGATTTGGCTTTCATCACACATTTCCTTCCTGTTCCGTGCCTGGCCTTGTCAATGGACAAGCGTGGCGACGGGTTCCTCGCCCGGTTTCCTCGTCCCGGTAAACGGCCTAGGGAAGCGCAACATGGTCCAACTCGCCGCCCTGTTCGCGCTGACAGCCTTGCTCTACGCCTCGGTCGGTTTCGGCGGCGGCTCGACCTACAACGCGCTGCTCGTCCTCAACGGCACCGATTATCGCATCCTCCCGGCGATTGCCCTGATCTGCAACATCATCGTCGTCGCGGGGGGCAGCTGGCGCTTCTGGCAGGCCGGCCATGTAAGCCTGGCCAGGATCCTGCCCTGGATAATGCTGTCCGTACCCGCCGCCTGGCTCGGCGGCCGGCTGGCGATATCCGAGACGCTGTTCATCGGGGCTCTGGGCGGATCGCTGCTGATTGCCGGACTGCAGCTCGCGTTCGAGCGCAAGGATGCGGTCGAAGAGCCTCGGTCGCGTCATGTCGCAAGGCCGTTCAGCTACGCGGTGGGCGGCGGTATCGGCTTTCTCTCGGGTATGGTCGGGATCGGCGGCGGCATCTTTCTCGCGCCGGTCCTCTATCTGCTGCGCTGGGGCGGGCCGCGCGAGATAGCGGGCACGGCGAGCGTCTTCATCCTGGTCAACTCGTTGGCCGGTCTGGCCGGGCAGCTGATGAAGCTCGAGGCCGATTACGGCGTGGCCAGTGCGGCGGATCTGCTGCGCGGTTATTGGCTGCTCTTTCCCGCCGTTCTCGTCGGTGGCCAGATCGGTTCGCGCCTTGGCAGCACGCGCATACCGCCGGTTCTCGTCAAGCGGCTGACCGCCGTCCTGATCCTTTATGTCGCCGCGCGGCTGTTGTGGCGCTGGGCCGGAATGATCGGCTGAGGCTGGCCGTCCGCGGCTTTTAACGGCGGCGCCATCCGCGGCCCCGTCCGCGACCGCCCGAACTGGCGCGGCCTCCCGAACTCGCGTTATTGCCGCCGGAGCTGGCATTGTTGCAGCCGCCCGAACTCGCATTGCTGCCGCCCGAACTTGCATTGCCGCAGCCGCCCGTTCCCGGGCCGCCCGAACTTACAACGTTTCCGCCTCTTCCACCGGTGATGATGCCGCCACTCGAACCGCCGCCGGAACCGCCGGAACTGCCGCCCGAACTCGAGCCACCAGCGCTGCTGCCGCCGCCCGAGCCGCTGCCACCCGAGCTGCCACCACTGGAGCTACCGCCACTGGAACTGCCGCTCGACGATCCGTTGTTCGACGATCCTCGGCTCGAGGATCCTCCTGTCGACGAACCACCAGTCGACGAACCGCCGCCCGACGAACTGCCACTGTCGTCACCGCCGGAAGACGAACCGCGCGACGAGGATCCGCTCCCCGACGAGCCGCCGCTGCTGGATCCGCCTCCGGAGGAGCTTGCTCCGGATGAACCGCCTCCGCCTCCGCCGGCGCAGCGGGCCGCGCTGCCGTCGAGACAGTCGCTGACATCCGTCATGCTGTTATTGACCGATCGGCCGCTGTTCGCGACGGCCGCGACAATGCCTATGGCGACGAGCGCTGCGATCATGCCATATTCGATGACCGATGCACCACGCGTGTCGGCGGACAGCTCTGCGAGCTTTCTTGTGATCATATTCCCCATCCCACGGTTGAGGAGGGGGATAGCATGCCGTTCGTCCATAAATTGTTAACGGACGAACGGGGGATATCCGCCGCATAGGGCGGAAATTAGCCGCTTGTTAACCGTAATCCTGATGGATTCCCCGGACTGCCTCGATCAGGAAGGCGGTGGTGAGGCTGAACAGGATGAGCCCGTTGGCGGCGATGAAACCGGACAGCAGGCGCCACGGCTTGTCGAGCAGAACGTCGCCGAAACCGAGCGTGGTGAACGAAACCGCCGAGAAATAGACGGCGTCCTCGAGCTTGGGAAACAGGCCGAGGAGGAGAAAGGCGCCGGCCCATAGCCAGACCGCGATCGTCAGCGCCGCGACCATCCAGAGCGTCATCCCGGTGATGAACATCGTCAGCTTGGCGATCCGGCGTCCGGTAACGATCCGCGCGCCCACCCGGCGCATCGCGACGATGGCAACGCCGATAAAGGCGGCTTCGACGATGACGGTCAGCGCGATCAGGGCCGAGCCGACGACGATCTGGGCAAGCATCGGCGCCTGTTACTCGTCGGTCGATGGCGGCGCAACATAGGGGCGCGGCGCCGCGGGCGGGCTGCAGCCGAGCGCCGAGGCGACGCCTCTGAGATAGGCGCGCCGGGCGACGCCGCGGATATGCAGCTCCAGCAGCCGGCGTTCGCGGTCCTCCGCGCCCGACAGCTCGCGCACCAGGCTGCGAAAGGGAATGAGGCCGCCGACGATCGAAGACGCGCCGCTCTGGACCCGTTCCAGCGTATCGTCGTCTTCGGTCTGCGGCGCATCGGCATCGGGCCCGAGCGCGGCGTCTAGCGTCGCGACTTCCGCGCCGATCGCCGAACAGCGGCGCGGTACGATCGGCTGATAGGGAGAGTCGAGTTCCAACAGCACTTCCGGAACGCGTTCGGCGCGCAGGTTCAGGTCGCTGAGCGGCGTGAGCGCGACTTCGCCGACCGCCTCCCCGATCTCCTCCGCCGAGGCGCCATTGCCGTCCTGGGCGTGGGCGGCGTGAGACATCGCCAGGGGCAACAGGGCTGCCGCCGCCGTGATTTTGGAGATCAACGCAAGTCTCATGATGCCAACCCCGCAAAAGGCCATCGATAGCCGATTCTGCGCCCATCGTCAGCAATCTGCGGGACAAATTCGACTGGCACATTTTGAGACAAATCCGGCAGCATTGTGCGTTGACCCCATATTAACCGCAATTTAGAACCGGCGGATATCGCCGTGGGGGTGGACAAAGAGGGGGGATCGATGGCGATCTTGCGTCCGCACATCTTCGCAGGCTATCGGCCGGCAACAATTTCCGGACCAGTGGGCATGCTCGGCGCCGCACGGATGGGTACCGCGCTGGCGGGGATCGCCTCGGCGCTGGCGCTCGCGTCTCCCGCCAGCGCCGCAAATGAGTGCGGCGCCGTGCCGGCGGGCGGCGGGACGGTGATCTGCGACCCGGGCGACAATCCGTTTCCCGACGGCATCATCTACATCAGCCCCGTCGATCCGGTCACCGTCGTGCTCGGCGATACGATCATCGTGAACACGGACGCCGATTTCGAACCGGGCGTCGGAATCACCGGCGGCGCCGGCGCCATCGCTGTCGAACATGACGGATCGATAACGACGGCGGGCGACTATTCGACCGGGATCGACGTTCTCACGACGACGGGCGATATTACCGTTTCGGGATCCGGAGACATTTCCACGCTCGGCGAATATTCGGATGGCGCGGTGCTCTACAGCACCGACGGCGCGATTTCCTTCACGAATAGCGGGACGATTTCGACCGGGGGGAACGACAGCTACGGCGTCTATGCATATTCGGAGAATGGCAATGTCGGGGTTTCGGTCGCCAATGTAGCGACGCTCGGCGGAGATGCAGTCGGCGTTTATGCGTCGAGCCGAACGGGCGCCGTGTCGATCATGGCGAGCGGTGCCGTTTCGACCGAAGGATCCTCTTCGGCAGGTATTGTCGGCTTGAGCTATTCCGGCGGCGTTTCGATCGCCTCGACCGGTTCGGTCAGCACGACGGGTGACAGCTCCGTGGGCGTTGTAGGCGTGAGCTATTCCGGGGCCGTCGATATCTCGGTCGTGGACGTGTCGACCGCCGGTGTCGGGTCGACCGGGATAAGGGCGTATGCCGACTCCGGCGCCATCATCATTACCGGCACGGGCATGATTTCGACCGAGGACGACTTTTCCAGGGGAGTGGAGGCGTTTTCCGTCTCCGGCGATGTTGTGGTCGATGTCGCAAATGTGTCGACCCAGGGCTTTTCGAGTACCGGTATTCTGGTCCTCAACCAGACCGGATCGGTTTCGATTTCGGCGTCCGGCCCGATCACGACGATCGGCGACAACTCGCTTGGCGTATATGCCTATACCGGTACCGGGGCGGTCGATGTCGGTGTCGCCGACATTTCAACCGCCGGTGATGGTGCCGACGGCGTATTGGTAAATTCCTATTCGGGGGCCGTTTCGGTCACGAGTACGGGTACCATTTCGACGGCCGGCGATCCCGATTTCGAAGGCGGCGACAGCGACGGGATCGATGTCGAAACCTTCAACGGCGATATCGCGATCGCCGCGAACGCCATTTCGACCTTGGGACAAGAAGCGCAGGGTATCGATGTCGATACTGTATATGGAGAAGTCGACGTCACCGTGGTCGGCGCGATTTCGACGGCGGGCGACGATTCCGAGGGTGTCGATATCGAAGCCGACTATAGCGGCGTATCCGTCTCCGTGGCGTCGATCACGACTCTGGGCGAGGATTCCGAAGCGATCGATGTCGAAAGCTACACCGGCCCCATCAGCGTCGCGGCCTCCGGAACGCTTTCCACGACCGGCGATTATTCGGTCGGCATCGAGATAGACACCTATCTCGGTGACATCGCCATCGCCGCCGGCGCTATTTCGACCGCGGGCGATTATGCCGAGGGCGTCGACGTCTACAGCGCATCCGGTGCCGTCAATATTTCCACCGGTGCGGTGTCGACCGCCGGTAGACAGTCCGAAGGCATCGACGTCACGACGGACAGCGGCAATATTGCCGTTTCGGCGACGTCGATCACGACCACCGGCGCCTATGCCGAAGGGGTCGATGCGGTGAGCGCCGGCGGTGATATCGGCGTTACGGTTTCCGGGCCGATCGCAACGTCGGGTACGGAATCCTACGGCGTCTATGCCGCGACGACGGGCATGGGCGCGATCGCCATATCGGTCGCGGACGTCTCGACCGCGGGCGACGATGCGACCGCGATTTTCGCTACCACGGTCGACGGTGGTATCAGCATCGCCGCGGCGGGGTCGGTTGCGACGCAAGGGGCAGATGCCAACGGTATCCATGCGTCGAGTACCGCCGGGAACATCGGTGTTACCGCGGGCTCGATCTCGACGGCCGGCAATAACTCCATCGGCGTCCAAGCTACAAGTACGAGCGGCGATGTGAGCGTTGCCGCGACCGGCACAATATCAACGGTTGGCTCCTACTCTACCGCAATTGAAATTATGGCCAATTACGGGGCCGTAAACGTTGCCGCAAATGATGTCATGACGACCGGCTATTATTCGGCCGGCATCGATATTGTGAGCGTGACGGGCGATGTCGGCGTTTCGGCTGGAGCCATATCGACGGCAGGCGACCGCGCGAACGGTTTGGACGTCTTTTCGACAAACGGTGACGTGGACGCTGCGATAGGCAATGTCACGACGAGCGGGGACTATTCGGTTGCCGTGAACACCTTCACCCAAATGGGTAACGTCGGCGTGTCGGCAGGCGCGATATCGACGGACGGCATCTTGTCCCACGGCATGAATCTGACAAGCCGATCCGGTGGCGATATCTCGGCATTCGCTGCGTCGATCTCCACAACCGGCAATGTTTCGCACGGCGTCCGGATATTCACCACAGGTAGTGGTGCCGATGTCGATATATCGATCTCCGGAATGGTGAGCACCACGCGCAACAGTTCCCGAGGTTTCGATGCGCTGCTCGATGCCGGAAACATCACTATAAGTGCCGGTTCCGTCAATACGGCGGGCGACAATGCCGAAGGCATGCGGATCGAAATCCAGATTGCTGGCGACATCGGCATCACGACCGGTACAATCACCACGGCCGGCGACGGTTCCGAAGCGATCCTCGCGACTACCGAAGAAGGAGACATTTCGGTCAGCGCGACTGGCGCTATTGCGACGAGCGGCGACGATGCGACCGCGATTTCGGCGATCAGCCAGGACGGCGACATACTCATAGCCGCCAGCGGCGCGATAACGACCACCGGTGCGGGATCGCTGGGCGTCGACGCACGGACCTATGGCAGCGATATCACGATCGGCGTCACGGACGTTTCGACCCAGGCCGACGACACCGACGCGGTCAGCGCCCTGTCGACCGACGGCGAAATCGATGTGACCTCGACGGGCACGATCACGACCGCCGGCGACAATTCGGCCGGCGTCGAAGCGATCGGCCAGGCCGGCGGCGTATCCGTGAGCGTCAACAATGTCGCGACCATCGGCACCGGTTCGCTGGCCGTCTATGCGTCGGGCGCGGCATCCGCGGCGGTCGCAGTGACGGGAGCGGTGACGACGGTATCGGGCAATGCGATCCGGGCGCTTTCCGATGGCGACGTATCCGTGGACGTCACGGCTTCGGGCAACATCACGGGCGGTGGCAATGGTGTCGCGGCGACCACGACCGGCGGTGCGATCGCCGTCACCAATGCCGGCATCATGAACAGCGGCGGCGGTTTTGCGCTGGTCGCCACGGGCGGGGCAACCAGCCTCGCCAATAGCGGTTTCGTCAATGGCGGCATCCGGACCAGCGCGTTCGACGACAGCGTCGACAATAGCGGCCGTTTCAATGCGCGGTTCGACAGCGATTTCGGAGACGGGACCGACAGTTTCGACAATAGCGGCACGGTCAGCGTCGACGGGATCATCACCTTCATCGGGCTGGAGAGTTTCCGCAACAGCGGCCTCGTCACGATGGTCGACGGCGCCGAGGGCGACCGGCTCATCCTGCCCGGCACCTATGTCGGGACCGGCGCGCTCGGACTCGACGTCAATTTCGACGGGGCGGGGTCGGCCGATGTGCTGGTCGTGGGCGGCGCGGCGACCGGCGATACGACGCTGCTGGTGAGTGAGGCTGGCGCGAGCCCCAATTTCGGATTCGGCACGAATTTCGACCAGCTTATCTTGGTGGTCGACGCCGGCGCGGGAACCGCGGGCGATGCGTTCGATCTCCCCAACGGCGCGCTCACCGTCGGTTTCCTGACCTATGACGTGTTCTACGACGCGCCCAATTTCGATTTCTACCTGCGGACCGCGGCGGGGACACCGGTGTTCCAGACGCTGAAAATCGGCGAGGGCGCCGACGAGCTCTGGTACCGGTCCGCCGATGCCTGGGGCGCGCACATGACCGCGCGGCGCGACGCGCCCGCCGTGCGGCGTACGCCGTTCTGGATGCAGGTCTATGCGGCCAATTCGAGCCGCGACGAAAGCGCGACCTACAATGGCGGCGGCTTCACCCAGACCATCCGGCTCGACTACAAGCAGGATTATTACGGTTTTCAAAGCGGTTACGAGTTCGGGGCCGGCGCCGCCGAAGGGGAGGGCGTCGTGTTCGGCGCGACCGGCGGCTATCTGAGTTCGCACATGGCCTTTTCGGGCACCGCCGACCGGATCCGGTACGAAGATGTCAATATCGGCGTCTATGCCGGCTATGTCTCGGGCGGCTTCTACGCCAATGCGCTCGCCAAATATGATGCCCTCACCGCCGATGTCCGCAACGTCACCGCGGGCTATGCGACCGATCTCGACGGCGAGACTTACGGCGTGCGGTTCGAGACCGGTTATCGCTGGCAGACCGCTGGCGGCTTTTTCGCCGAACCCGTGGTCAGCATCGAATATATCCGGACCGATCTCGACGATATCAACGCGCTCGGGGCGACGGTCAGTTTCGACGATTATGACGGGTTGCGCGGCCAAGCGGGCTTGCGTTTGGGCGGCGAGACGGCTCTCGGCGGCGGCACGCTCACCTATTATCTCGGCGGCCGGGTCGTGCACGAGTTCGAGGGCGAGGGCCGCATCATATTCACCAGCGGCTCGTCGACCATCGGCGTCACCAACGAACCGCTCGACACCTATGGCCGGTTCGAGATCGGGCTGAACATCCTGTCCGCGGCCGGCGTCAGCGGCTTTTTCGAGGCCAATGCCGATATCAACGACGATTATCGCGGCTTTGGCGGCCGGGCCGGGATCCGGATTCCCTTCTGACGGCCGGCCGGCAAAACGCTAGAAAACCGCTTCCCTCGGGCCGGCGCCCGGTCCGGGGGCGGGTCTGTCACCGCAATCCCGCCGTTCTTTTCAGCGTGAGGATCAGCATGATCGCCGCGGCCGCCGTCAGCGCCGCGGCGACGACGAACGGCGCGCCCGGAAAATAGAGGCCGCTATCGTCGGCATAGGCGCCGAATATGCCGGTCATCAGCGGCGGGCCGAGTACGCTCGTCAGGCTGATCGTGCTCGCGATCGCGCCCTGCAGTTCGCCTTGCGCATCCTCCCCGATGCGGGCGGTCATCAGCTGCTGCATCGCCGGAAAGGTCATGCCCGCCACGGCGCCCACTAAAATGCCGATGATCATGTGCGTGGTCGAGGCCGCGAATGCGAGGATCAGATAGCTCGGGATGGCGAACAGCAGCGCGACGGCGGCGGTCGGCACGGCGCCGAACCGCCGGATCGACAGGCCCGTCGCCACGCCCTGTGACAGGGCCAGCAATGTTCCGTAGAGCGTAACCGTGAGCCCGATCGTGAGCGTGCTCCAGGCGAATTTCTCGATGCCGTAATAGGCCCAGACCGTAACGCTCGCCTGCGAGGCGAGCTGCATGAGGAAGATCGCGATCAGGCAGCCGAGCACCAGCGGCGTCTTCGAGAGCTGCAGGATGCTGCCGAGGGGGTTCGCGCGCGTCAGGGCAAAGCGTCGCCGTCTTTCGGGCGGCAGCGTTTCCTTCAGCACGAACCAGCCGATCGCGGCGCCGGAAAGCGCCAATATGCTCGCTGCGATGAACGGCAATCGCACGCCGAAACCGCCGAGCAGGCCGCCGATCGCCGGGCCGAGCACGAAGCCGGCCGCGCCGCATGCGCCGAGTATGCCGAAAACGCGCCCGCGATCTTCGGTCCGCACCGTATCGGCGACGCAGCTGTTCGCGGCGGCCCAGGTCGCGCCCATGACGCCCGATATGAGCCGCCCGACGAACAACCAGGCGAGGGTCGGCGCCCAGGCCATCAATGCATAGTCGAGCCCCAGCGCCGTCAAGGTGAACAGCAATACCGGCCGCCGGCCGTAACGGTCCGACAGACCGCCGATAATCGGCGCCCACAGGAATTGCATGATCGCGTAGGAGAAGAACAGCCAACCGCCGATCTCCGCCGCGCGATCGATCGTGACGCCGGTCAGTCCGATCACCAGATCGGGCATCACCGGCAGGATCAGCCCGATCCCGGCCATGTCGATAAAGACGATGAACCCGATCAGCGCCAGGCTCGCGCGCGTTCCGTCCCTTCGTGCATCCATGCCCTTTGCCCCCTTGACCGCCTCCGAAGGTCACACCGATGCGCGCGATGGTTCACGGACACGGCAAAAAAAAGCGTAGCGCGAGAGACGGGTTCCGCCAATCCGTGCGACCGGCGAAGGCGGGGATGCTGCCTGTCCGCCGGTTCTAGAAATCGGCGCCCAAAACGAAGCGCAGCCGCGGACTGCGATCGCCGCTGTCGAAACGATCCGCGTTCAGCGGGAGTGCGGCCTCGACGCCGATATGGATGGTGTCGGCTATACGGACCCGCGCGCCGCCGCCTGCCGAGGTCAATCGTCCGCCCCCGCCGCCATTACCGAGATTTCTCACCCCTGCGGCGTCGAAAAACGCATAAAATTGCAGGTTATCAATATTTTCTGATACATTATTGATATCGTATCGAACTTCCAGCACGCCCGCGATGCCATTTTCTCCCGACCGTTCGTAATAATCGTAGCCGCGGCCGAAATAGGGGCCCCCGATGCCGAATTCGTCGCCCGCGAGCAGTTCGCGGGTCGCCAGCTGCGCCTGGCCGGTCAACTCGACGCTGAAACCGCCACCCAGGGGCTGCCAGAGCCGGCCATAGAGCTCGAGCTTGGTGAAGCGGCCGCTGCCGTCGAACCGTGACGTCAAGGCGTCACCCTCCCGCGAGGCGTTGAAAATCCCGAGCCCCTGGACGACCCGTCCGCTTCCGCTCAGATAGCCTTCGCCGAGCTGCACATAGCCGTTGAGGCCGATCTGCGCGGTCGTCACGCGGTCTTCGCGGACCGGGACGCCGCTCTCGTCCTGCATCGTCTTGCGATAATGCAGCGCGGCGCTGGCCCACAGGCTGGCGCCGCGCTCCCGAATCAGCGGATGGCGGATGGTTGCCGAGGCGCCGATGCTGTCGCCGCCCCGATCGGTGATCCGTGCCGTGTCCTCGGGGTTCGAGCGCGCATAATAGCCGCTGAAACCGACCGTCGTGCCGTCGTCGCCGAGCGGAATGTCGTAAGAGAGCCGGACAAGCGCGAAATCGCCGGGCTCGAAGGGCGTCCCGTTTGCGGAAATCTGCACTCTGTCGCCATCGGTCAGCGCGCCGTTGAGCGCCACGCCGCCCTGCAGGCGCCAGGGCCCGACCGCCTCGCTGCCGTCATTGCTGAGCCGCGCCCAACCGCTGACCGTGTCTTCTTCAACCGAAACCTGCAGGACTCCGCGATTCTCCTGCCGGAAAAACTGGGTGCCCGTGATCCGGATCCCGGGAAGGTCGTTGGCGAGAAGCAGTTTCCGTTCCAGCCGTTCTTCGGTCACCGGCTCGTTGTCGGCCAGCGGCGCCAATATCCGTTCGACGGCCCGGTTGCCGTTGCCGGCATACCGGATTTCCGCGATCCTGCCCTCATCGACCGATACCCGCAGCATCCCGGTATCGAGGCGCTGGGGCGCGATCCGGGCGCTGGCGAAGATATAGCCCTCGTCCTGGAGAACGCGGGCGACGGCGGTCGAAAGCTGCTGCAAATCCTCGGGCGACAGCGTACGCCCGATAAAGTCTTCGATCGCCGGGACGAAGCGGCTGGCGGGGAGCGCCGTGTTCTCGACGCGGATGGCGCCGACAAACACGCCGTTTTCCGCATCGACCCGCGCCGATCGCTCGACCGGTGCATCGGGCAGGATGACGTCGTCGACGATGTCCGGCGGCGCTTGGCGTCCGAACTCGTCTTCGATGATCCCCGGGTCGGTGCGGTCGAGCGAATCCTGAGCCGCCGCAGGCGCGGCGAACGTCAGGAACAGGCCGAAAAAAGCGAGAATGAAATTCGCGCTGCGCATCAATCTTCGAAACCCCAAAACGGCGATTAATCGCGCGATAGCAGGGGGATCGCTAAGAAAGGCTTTACGTCGCGCTTCCGGTAAAGCTGTTGTTAACCCGGTTTCCACAGAAGTGGGTAATGACGGAGCGCTATCACGCCCCATGAAGTCATTCCGCAAATACCATCAAAGCGGATCGAAACTTGGGGAAATATAATGCGTAAATACGGCTTTTGCCTCATTCCGGCGCTCATGCTGACGACGCAACCCGCCTGGGCCGACGGTCCGCGCTGGCGCGTCACCGAAGCGAGCGGGGATGTGCAGGTGATGCGCTCGGGCGTTTCGCGCACCGCCACCCGCGGCGGCATGCTCTATTCGGGCGACATTCTGGTGACCGGCGATCGCGGCCGGGCCGTGGTGACCCGCGGCGAGGAATATATGATCGTTTCACCGTCCTCGCGGCTGCGTCTGCCGGGCGACACACGTTCGGGTGGAATTACGCAGATAATTGAAGAGGTTGGGAACGTTATTTACAACGTTCAGAGAAGAAATCATCAGCATTTCAGCGTCGAAACGCCGTATCTCGCGGCCGTGGTCAAAGGTACGACCTTTTCGGTGACCGTCGACGAGAGCGGATCTTCCGTCCAGGTCCTGGAGGGACTGGTCGAAGTATCGACGCTCGACGGCGGCGCCAGCGATCTCGTCGAACCGGGCGAAGTCGCGCTGGTTGCGACCAGCGATCGTTATCGCCTGACCGTCGAGGGCGACGAAACCCGGGTCATCCAGTCGCCCAACACGCCGGCCGATGGAGTCACGACGTCGAGCGCGTCCAACGGCCGCGTCGTGACGGCTGCCTTTACGGGTCCGGCAGCCGGCTATTCGGTCGATGAGATCCGGTCCGAGATTCGGGCCGCGCCGGTTTCGATCAACATGCTGACCGATGGACTTGTCGGCGGCGAGACCGAGACCGGACTCGAATATGCGGTTGCCGATATCGGCGGCGAGAATTCGGGCAGCGAAGCCATTTTCCAGGAGATGGCGGGCGACGACAATAATAACGGCCATGGCAACGATGCCGACGGGGTCGACGAAAGCAATCCCGGTAACGGCGGCGGCAACGGCAACGGTAACGGTGGCGGAAACGGCAACGGTAACGGTGGCGGAAACGGCAACGGTAACGGCGGCGGCAACGGCAACGGTAACGGTGGCGGAAACGGCAACGGTAACGGTGGCGGAAACGGCA